>JBAUTX010000437.1:0-5107 GCA_049582405.1 Occallatibacter sp.
GGAGACCAGTGACCAGTGGATCATGGAGCGCACGGGCATCCGTGAGCGCCATGTGCTGGCCAAGGGCCTTGGTACGAGCGATATGTGCACCGAGGCTGCGAAAAAATGCCTTGCGGCACGCGGCATCGACGCCAGCGAGGTTGAAGTCATCATCGTGGGCACCGTGACGCCCGACATGATGTTCCCCTCCACGGCCTGCCTCGTGCAGGACAAGATCGGCGCCAAAGGGGCATGGGGATTCGACGTCTCCGCCGGATGCTCAGGCTTCGTCTTTGCGTTGCAGGCGGGCGTCAAGCTGGTCGAGAGCGGCGCGCACTCCAAGGTTCTGGTTTGCGGCGCAGACGCCAACTCCCGCATGACTGACTATACCGATCGCACCACCTGCGTACTCTTCGGCGATGGTGGCGGTGCGGTGCTCATCGAACCTGCGGCCGAGGGAGAGATCGGCTTCATCGACTATATTCACGAGATCGACGGCTCCGGCGGTGTGGCGCTGAACCTGAAAGGTGGCGGCAGCCTTAACCCTTCTAGCCACGAGACCGTGGACAAGAAAATGCATTACATCTACCAGGATGGCCAGGCCGTGTATAAGTTCGCAGTGCGCAAGATGGCTGAAGTTACCGCCCGCGTCCTCGAGCGCAATCACGTCACCGGTGCGGATCTGGGCTGCTTCATTCCGCACCAGGCCAACAAGCGCATCATCACCGCAACGGCAGACCGCCTGGGCATGGCTCCGGACCGCGTCATCATCAATATCGACAAGTACGGAAACACCTCCGCAGGCACCATCCCACTGGCCATGGAAACCGCGGTTGAGCAGGGCAAGCTCAAGAAGGGCGATCTGGTTCTGCTCGCGGCCGCCGGCGCAGGCTTCACCGTGGGCGCGGCTCTCTTGCGCTGGGAAATTTAACGTTCAGGATGGGCGGGCTGGTCTGCTGTGTTCCAGCGGATCGCGTACTTATACGGCCATGGCCTCGACCGTGGGCTCGTACTTTGGTAGTACTCCCACATTCGCCGCCTCGCGGAAGAAGCCGCGCATGCCTTCAATGCATTCGTCGTCCAGTGTGTAGTGGATATTCGTGGAGAGATAAGTGCGGATGGTTTCCGCCGGCACCGGTAGCCTGGCCGACCACTCTTCCACCAGCGCATCGATATTGGCGAGCCCACGATCGCGCGAGGCGACAAGATCCTCGGCGACGCGGTCGAGTGCGGTCCCGCCCAGCGTAGTGCCCCACACGGCAGAGACGAAAGGCAATCCGGTCAACTCGCGCCATTCTTCTGCGAGGTCATGGTAGACAAGTTCTTCTCCGGTCCGCTCGACGCGGTTGGCTTGCTCTTCAAGCGCGAGCAATGCCGGATCGCCAATCACAATGGCGGCGTCGGCGCGTTCCAGCATGACGTCGAGATCGGCGGCCATGGGTACAAACGGCACATGCGGATGACCCCATTTGTGGAAAAGGATGCGCGCATAGGTCACGGTGGTGCGGCTGGCCGTGTCCGCCGCCACGCTGCGCAGCTGCTTGATGGGCTGACGGGCACGACGTACGAGTAGCAGCGAGCGCACGCTCCCTTTTGATGCGATGGTGCAGCCCGGCACAATGCGAAGTTCGGGGTTGGTGGCAAGCGCAGCAATGGGCGCCAGACCCAAGTCTGCCAGACCGCTGGACAGCCGATCTGCACATTCGGAGGGCAGCATCCAGTCCAGGCGGTAGCGTTTGGAAAGCTCCGCGTCCAATGGCGGATGCTCAAAATCCCACATCAATGGGGCTGGGTTGAGAAAACGGATTGCGGCAATGCGGAGACGATGTTGCGATGTCGGACTCACAGTCCATTAGACACCAAAAGCGACACCGGGGATGCGAGCAGAACACATCTGGATACTGGAAGTCCCGCTTGACTTCCGCACTCAGGCCGCTTATCGTGAGCGAAAATCCAGAGAAACATTGAGGCGAATTTGACCGAAGAGAGCAGGGGTGTGTTTCGGCGCGCTCCCGGGATAGCATGACGACACAACCTTTTGAGCAGGCCACTTCGACAGGGGTTCCTTGTGATGAGGACCTGCTTGCATGCCTGGCGCTTGTGTTGGCCCCTGGACTTGGACCGCGACGAATTTGCGAAGCCCTGCGGGGGATCGATGCAGCAAGCCGCATCTTTGCGATGTCCCTGACCGAGCTTGAAAGCCTGCGCTTTCCGGTGCAGGCTGTGCAGTGGATTTTCGAGGGCAAAGCACGTGAGGCGGCTGAGGAAGAATGGGCCCGCGTACGCGAACAGGGGGGCACGCTGGTCACGGTGCATAGCCCTGAATATCCAGAACGCCTCAGAGAGATTTATGACCCCCCGCCAGTGCTCTGGGTGCGCGGCAATGCGAAGCTGCTTGCACGGCCTTCGCTGGCCGTCGTGGGCACAAGGCATCCTTCCCCCTATGGCAGCGGCGTGGCGGAGATGCTGTCGCGTGATCTGGCCGCGCGACGACTGCTGATTGTGAGCGGGATGGCGCGCGGCATCGACACTTGCGCGCACAAGGGTGCGCTCGCGGCTCGCATGCCCAATGTAGCCGTGTGGGGAACAGGGATTGACGTGATCTATCCCAAGGAGAACAAGAAGCTGGCCGAGGAGATTCTGGCCACAGGTGGGGCGATTGTGAGCGAGGTTCCAATGGGCACATTCCCCGCACCGCAGAACTTTCCACGCCGCAACCGGATCATCAGCGGTCTTAGTCTCGGGGTCCTGGTTGTTGAGGCCAGCGAAAACTCCGGCACGCGGGTCACGGCCCGCTGCGCGGCGGAACAGAATCGTGACCTGTATGCCGTGCCGGGCAACGTGACGAGCAAGAACTCCTGGACGCCTAACACGCTGATTAAGCAGGGCGCAAAGCTGGTCGCCACATGGGAGGATGTGTGGGAAGATCTGCCCTCGCAGGTGCGCCAGGAGTTGGAGTCCGAGGCGGGGGATGAATCCAAACCGGAGGCTCAAGCATCTCTGTTGCCTGACCCAGCTCTGCGGCCCGAAGAAGCGATTGTACTGGAGGTGCTGCGTGCGGACGAGTCGCTGCAACTGGACGAGTTACTTGAATCGCTCGAGACGCAGTTGACCTCTTCCGAGGTGTTTACGGCTCTGTTTGAGCTGGAGATGAGCGGGCGGGTCCGTTGCCTTCCGGGCAAGAACTATGTGCGGACACTTTGAAAAGATTTTTTTCAGGCGGAAGCGCGACACTACCAGTTCGCCATGAAAGCCGCGCATTTTGAAGCTGTTGCGCGTGACTGCGAAGGTGCACAGAGCGCATCAAAATCGATTCTCTTTGTGGAAACGCGGCAGCCTTTCGTGTTAGTTTCCAAGTTTTGTAACGTCTATTGTCCTGTGCAAGAGGAACCGGCTCGCCGAGCACGTCCTTTCGAGGCAGCGACGCGAAACGGAATGGATGGTACCGGCGTCCAACAGGCCGAATGGTACTGAGTCCTCATAATAAGGATGGCAATGAGTAAATCACTGGTGATCGTCGAGTCTCCTGCGAAGGCCAAGACGATCGAGAAGTATCTCGGCAAGGGCTTTGAGGTGCGCGCGTCGGTCGGGCACATCATGGACCTGCCCAAGAACGACATCGGCGTAGAACTGGAGAATCGGACCTTCGTACCGGAGCTGATCGTTTCGCCCGGCAAGGAAAAGGTTGTGGACCAGCTCAAGAAGGCCGCGGCCAAGGCCGATGAGATCTATCTTGCGCCTGACCCGGACCGCGAGGGCGAAGCCATCGCCTATCATCTCGCCCTGCAACTCGGCACCTCGCCAAAAGAGAAGAAGAAGATTCGTCGCGTGACCTTCAACGAGATTACGAAGAAGGCCGTGCAGGATGCCTTTCAGCACGCGCGGGATGTGGATCAGAATCTGGTGTACGCACAGCAGACCCGACGCGTGCTCGACCGCCTGGTGGGTTATCAGATTTCTCCGTTGTTGTGGGACAAGGTGCGCCGTGGACTCTCCGCGGGCCGCGTTCAGACGGTGGCGGTTCGGCTGATTGTGGAGCGTGAGCGCGAGATCGCTGGATTCAAGCCGGTGGAGTACTGGACGCTGGATGCTCTGCTGCATCCGGAGCGCCGGGCCGACGCAAGCTTCAAAGCGAAATTCGTGGGAATCGATGGTGAACCGGTACGCGTCCCGAATGGCCAGGATAAGGAAGGCAAGGCGCAGTTCATCGCGAATGCCCTGCCGGACCAGGAGTCGGTGGATGAAGTGGTCGCGGCACTCAAGGATGCGCGCTGGTCGCTGGCTTCGCTCCAATCGAGAGAGCAGCAGCGCAAGCCCTTGCCGCCATTCATCACGAGCCAGTTGCAGCGGGATGCTTCCAATAAGTTGGGATTTAACGTGCGCCGTACGATGGGTGTGGCACAGCGGCTCTATGAGGGTATTGACGTCGGGGCTGAGGGCACGGTCGGTCTCATTACGTATATGCGTACTGATTCGCCCCGCGTTTCGCCGGAGGCCAAAGTCAGTGCGCGCGAGTGGATTCGGAAGGAACTGGGCGATGCTTATTTGCCGGAGACGCCCAATTCGTATAAGGGCAAGAAGGATTCGCAGGATGCGCATGAGGCGATTCGCCCGACCGATGCCGCGCGTACTCCGGAGTCCATTGCGCGCTACCTGAGCGATGAGCAGTTGAAGCTGTACACGCTGATCTGGAAGCGGTTTGTGGCTTCGCAGATGACGCCTGCGGTCTTCGACGTGACGACGGCGAGGATTGCGGCCGTCTCCGCGACGACAAAAAAGACGTATGACTTCCGCGCAAGCGGATCGGTGATGCGCTTTGACGGTTTCCTGAAGCTTTACGAGGTCTCTGGCGAGAAGAAGGAAGACGAAGAGGACGAGTCGAGCAACAAGCTGCCGAACCTGGACAATGTGAAGGCGCTGGAGCTGGAAAAGCTGGAAAATGAGCAACACTTTACCGACCCGCCACCGCGCTATAACGAAGCCTCGCTGGTGAAGGAGCTGGAAGAGCGCGGCATCGGACGCCCGTCAACCTATGCGTCGATCATCAATACGATTCAGGACCGCGAGTACGTGGTGAAGCATGGCGGGTCGCGTGGACGCTTTTACCCCACAGAGATCGGGGTGGTGG
>JBAUTX010000438.1:0-15383 GCA_049582405.1 Occallatibacter sp.
GAAGAAGTTGATGAAGGCGGCCACGTATTCATTCATCACCAGAGGAAGATCGGATTTGGTGGTGGCGAGATCGGCGCGCGCTTTGGCAACAAGGTTGGGATCGATGGCGAATGTGACGTCGCCGGCGACATCGGCAGGCGAGGGCTCAACGGCGGGCGCGAAACCACTGCCCTGCTTGAGGGATTCCATTTCAAGCGCGTTGACGGAATCGACGATGCGATCGAATTCATCCTGGAGCTGCGGGTCGCTCTTGATGTCCAGCCCACTTGCGAGCATGAGATCAACGGCACGGTCGAACTCGACTTTGGCTTCAGGAAGATTGCCCTTGCGGTAAGCTGCCTGACCGGAGGCATAGGCCTTTTCGACGTTGGAGATGAGAGCCTGGGCGCGCAACTGCTGGAGGGTGGGGGCCTGCTGCGGCTTTGCAGCAGCGGGCGGTGCAGCCTGTTGCTGCGCGGGGAGTGCGGGAGCGGCGGCCTGCGGCGCAGGCGCGGAAGCGGGCTTGTGGCCGGATGGCGTGCAGCCAGCGAGGGACAGCGCGAGGGCTGCAACAACGAAGAGCCGGGATGAACTTCTACTCATTTGCAAGGTGTTGCATATCTCTGGCAACCGGCGCGCAGGGGGCCGACTGACGGGTTGTGACCGCGGGATGCATGCCGGCGGTTCTACTATAGCGATGATAAGCTATGCCATAGGGGCTTTGTGCGCTGGATGGCGCATTTCGCTTTCTTTCGCCAACCTCTCATGGACGCACGCTTCCTACGCAACTTCGCAATTATTGCCCACATCGACCACGGCAAGTCGACGCTGAGCGACCGCCTGCTGGAGCTGACCGGCTCGGTGACTGGCCGCGAGATGCAGGCGCAGATTCTTGACGCCATGGATCTTGAGCGGGAGCGCGGCATCACGATCAAAGCCCATGCCGTGCGCATGATGTACAAGGCAAAAGATGGCAACACTTACCAGCTCAACCTGATCGACACGCCGGGGCATGTGGACTTCAGCTATGAGGTTTCGCGCTCGCTGGCCTCGTGCGAGGGCGCGCTGCTGGTGGTGGACGCAAGCCAGGGCGTGGAAGCGCAGACGCTGGCGAACGCGTATCTTGCGATCCATCATGGGCTTGAGATTATCCCTGTCATCAACAAGATTGATCTGCCTTCCGCCGATATTCTGCGGACGCAGGAAGCGATCGAACAGGCGGTGGGCCTGGACGCGACGGACGCTATCCCGGTGAGTGCGAAAACGGGGCAGGGTGTGGGAGATGTGCTGGAGGCGATTGTGCACCGGCTGCCTCCGCCGAAGGGCGACCCGAATGCTCCGCTGCAGGCGCTGATTTTTGACTCATGGTTCGATGCGTATCGCGGCGTGATTGTGCTGGTGCGCGTGATGCAGGGGACGATGCGCAAGGGACAGCGCATCCGGCTGATGTCGAATGGGAAGGCTTTTGAGATTGATTCGATGGGCGTGTTGATGCCCAAGCCGGTGGAGATTGGAGAGTTGAGCGCCGGCGAAGTGGGATTCTTTGCGGCCACGATCAAGAACGTTGCCGACACCAAGATCGGCGACACCGTCACCGAGGATGCGCAGCCCGCAGCCGAGCAGTTGCCGGGCTTTGAAGACATCAAGCCGATGGTGTTCTCCGGCCTGTACACGGTGGACTCGCATGAGCACACGCTGCTGCGCGATGCACTGGAGAAGCTGCGGCTGAATGACTCGTCGTTCTTCTTTGAGCCGGAAAGCTCGGTGGCGCTTGGTTTTGGATTTCGATGCGGGTTCCTCGGACTGCTGCACATGGAGATCATCCAGGAACGGCTGGAGCGTGAGTACGAGCTGGACCTGATTACGACGGCGCCGGGCGTGCGGTATCACGTGACGCTGACCGACGGCAGCACGACTGAGGTGGATAACCCGTCGCGCTGGCCGGAGCCGACAAATATTGAGAGCATCCGCGAGCCGGTGATTACCGCGAAGATTCTGACCAATGAGGAATACGTGGGTGGGATTCTGAAGCTGGTGGAAGAGAAGCGGGGCCGGCAGATCAACTTTGAGTATGTGACGCCGACGAGGGTGATGCTCACGTATGAGCTGCCTCTGAATGAGATTGTGCTGGACTTCTATGACCGGCTGAAGTCGATCTCGCGCGGGTATGCGTCACTGGACTATCAGCTTGCGGGCGAATGGGAATCGCCGATGGTGAAGCTGGACATTCTGGTCTCGGGCGAGCCCGTGGATGCGCTTTCGATCATCGTGCATCGGGACTTTGCGTATGAGCGGGGCAAGGCGCTGGTGTCGAAGATGCGGGAGCTGATCCCACGGCAACAGTTCGAGGTTGCGATCCAGGCGGCCATCGGGGCAAAGATTGTGGCGCGCGAGACGGTGAGCGCACTGCGCAAGAACGTGCTGGCGAAGTGCTACGGCGGCGACATCAGCCGCAAGCGGAAGCTGCTGGAAAAGCAGAAGGAAGGCAAGAAGCGCATGAAGCGGATCGGGAAAGTGGACATTCCGCAGGAGGCGTTTCTGGCCGTGCTGCGGGTGGGCGAAGACCAGCAGAAGTAACCTCCGCAACGGCGTGCCCTCTGGACCTTCGTCACACCCCATTCATCAAGAACTGTGGAAAGGTGCCGAAATGGGTCTGGTGGGACTCGAGCCCGGCATTCCTGTCTTCGGTGCGAAGGGGCTATCCTCTAGCCTTTGAAAATTAACAACTTAGTGCAAGTAGCAAAAGCTGTGCCGAATTGGCAAGTGGATAATTGAGGATTTTTTGGATTTGTGGCGCCTGGCGATCCACAGTTTTTTCCACAGGGACGTACCCGAGGCGCAACCGTGAGCCGGTGGGTTGGGGAGAGGGTGCGGAAATGGCAAAGCCCCCACGAAATGTGGGGGCTTTGGCGGGGCGACTTAGCGAGCGGTCGGGGCCTTGGGCGCCGGGGTCGGAGCTGAGATGCCAGGCTCTGCCGGGGGCGCGGGTACGCCGGACTTCTCGTTATAGGCCTGAATGACCTCTTTGGTGATGTTCGTGGACTCGGCGGCATAGAGCACTGGGCTCTGCTGCTGCGAGAAATCAAGCACCAGGGTGTAGCCGTGCTTCTTCACGTAGTCATTGAGAACGTCATAGACCTTGGAGGCGAGGGTGTTGTACATCTCCTGCATCTCCTGCTGCATGTCGTTCTGAGCGTCTTCGGCGGAGCGCTGGAGCTGCTTTTCCTTGTCGTCAACGGCGCGGGTCTTCTCAGAGCGCTGGGCGTCGGTGAGGGTGCTGCCCTGCGTCTGGAGCTGCTTCTTGAGGCCGTCAACTTCGTCGCTGAGCGCCTTGAGCTGCTGGCGCTTGGGGTCGTACTTCTTCTGGAGGTCGGCGAAGTTGCGCTGCCCTTCATTGGTCTGAGCGACGGCAACCTGGAAGGCAATGACGGCAATCTTGGCAGGGCCGGTTGCGGTGGAGGCGGCTGCGGGGGCAGGTGCGGCTGGAGCCTGAGCGAAGGCGGTCAGGCTAAGGCCCGACGCCAGGGTGATAAGAACTGCTAACGAGCGCTTCATTCGAATGGAAAACTCCTTCAGGATTCCTCTGTGGCTGTTCGCGACGGAGCGCGAAGGCAAGCCTGTGCCTCCTGAGAAACCTCACGGCCTTCCTTTGAGGGGGCTCCGATCAGGCTAGACCGAAGGCAGGAAAAGACGCGGACGGAGACGTCAGCAGGAACTAGAAGGATTATAGGGGGGCGGGGTGGGGGCGTCAAACAACTTGAGCCGTGTGAGGAAGCCCTGCGAGGGCGGTGGGAATGCGGGCTGGGATTGCCCTGAAAAGCAGGAGGGCCTCGCTGTGCGAGACCCTCTTTTGCTGCGTGCAATCAAGCTGCCCGCGGTGGACTAGTGCGAAGCCGGTGCGTGCGCTGCGGGCCTGGGTGCAGCCGGTTTGGGGGCAGTGGCGGCAGCTTGAGGCGGCGGGGCGGGTATGCCGGATTTCACATTATAGGCATCGACCAGCGCCTTGGTGATATCGGTGGCCTCAGTGGCCCAGAGAACGAGGGGGGTTTGCTGCTGACCGCCATCGAGCACCAGGGTAAAGCCCTGCTGCTTGGAGTAAGCGATCAGCTCCTGGCCGACCTTGGTTGCCACGGAGCCGAACGTCTCCTGAATCTGCTGCTGGAAGTCGGTCTGGGCTTCTTCGGCGCTCTTCTGGAGCTGCTTCTGCTTGTCCTCAATGGCGCGGGTCCGGGTGGCACGCTCGGCTTCAGTCAGGGTAGCGCCTTGCGTCTGCAACTGCTTCTTGAGGGTGTCGACCTGGTCATTGAGCGTCTTGAGCTCATCGCGCCGGGGAGTGAATTTTTTCTGCACATCGGCGAAGTCGCGCTGGAACTCGTTGGTCTGGGCTACGGCCTGCTGAAAGGCGACGACAGCGACCTTTGCGCTGGGCACCGGGGCCTGAGCCGAGACGGAAGCTGCAAGGCCGGCACAGAATGCCGCAGCCAGAATGCTGGATGGTTTCATGGTGATGAGAACTCCTTTGCGCGGCCGGGGAGCGGGTGAGGCTCCCGGCGTGATGCGCATCTTGCGTCTAGAAGGTTGTGGACACGGTCAGGCGGAAGGTTTTGCGCGGTTCACGGAAGAGGTTCTGCGCGCCATAGGCCTGAATGGACTGGTTGTAGGTGTAGTCTCCTGCACCGCCCGGCGGGAACATATCGCGGGTGATCAGCTCGGCGGAGCAGCTCTGGACCTTGGCACCCAGCTTGACGTCGTTACAGTAGGGGTGCTCGTAGAGGCGCAGAGGGTTATAGGCGAAGTAGAGGCGGAACGGCGCGTTGACCACCGGCATGATGACGCC
The DNA here is from genome assembly GCA_049582405.1 of Occallatibacter sp. Classification (GTDB taxonomy): domain Bacteria; phylum Acidobacteriota; class Terriglobia; order Terriglobales; family Acidobacteriaceae; genus Telmatobacter. The sequence goes on from JBAUTX010000438.1 coordinate 4,817, forward strand.
GAGCTCGCCGCCGAAGGACATGCGGGGCACGAAGTTGGTGCCCGCGACGGGCCGGATGTTCTGCTGGAATCCAACCTGAGAGCCCGGAATGCCGCCCTGACAGGAACCGTTGTTGTAGACCGGGCAGCCATAGAGCGGGGCGACCAAGGAAGCGAAGCCTTCAGGGCTCTGCTGGAGCTGGCTGTGGTTCGCGGCGACGTCGAGACCGAAATCGTCAAAGAAGGAGAAGGTGACCGACCCCGCGATGGGGATACGGTACTCGGCGTTGGTGGTCAAGCTGGTGTCACCACCGATCGACGCGATGCCGTAGACCGGAATGGGTACCTGAATGCACTGGTTGATCTGTGGGTTGGTGGGGTCGCGCGGCACGCAGCTTCCATCCGGATTGGTGAGTTGGACGGTCACGCGCGTGGGCACATAGCCATAGGGCGTGGCGCCGCGAATATCAAAGCCGCGCAGGTCGTTGTCGCCACCGGTATAGAAGCGGTTCTGCGGCGGAGCCACATCGCCACCCCAGCCCTGCACATAGCCAAGCTGAGCACGGAGGCCGAGCACGTTGTGTCCCATGGGCGAAGGCGTGAAGTAGTGCATGGAGCGGAAGCTCTTGTATGCGATGAAGGGCGCCACATAGCGCAGGTTGCCCCAGGCGCCAGCCGCCTGCACGAGCGCGGTCCACTCCTTGCCGCTGCGCGGGCGAAGCGGATCGTTGATGGTGTTGTAGACGTAGCTGAGCGAAACCGAGCTGGTGACGATGCCCGCGAGCGGGTTGGAGCCCTGGATTCCAGACCGGAAGCTGATGGTCTGGAAGAAGGTCTGCGACGCCGTGCTGAAGGCCGAAATCGTGGAGCGGTCCAGGTTGTAGGTGAAACCGACGCGCTGGAAGGCATGCCGCTTGAGCGGATAGCTGATGGAGAAGTTCAAACCCGTCGAGGCCTGGTTGTAATTCTGCGTGAGGGACTGCTGAGCCTGCGTCAGATTGAGCGCCTGGCCGGTTGTGGCCTGGTACGCATGGGACGGGTTGAAGTCCTGCTTGTTATTGAAGATCTGGAAGCCGACGTTGATGGGGCGGTTGTGGATGTAGGGCTGTGAAAAGCCGAACAGGAACTGACGCTGGGCGTTGCCCAGGTTGCCCTGCACGCTGAGCGTTTCACCCAGACCGAGGAAGTTGTTGGTCTGGTAGTTCACGCCGAGGAACGCACCCTGCAGGCCACTGACGCCACCATTGAGGCCGATGGAGTTCTTGCCCTTTTCCTTGACCTTGAGCAACAGGTCCACGGTGCCGGCGTCTGGATTCTGATGCGCCTCGGTGTCCTGATCCACTTTGAGGGGCTCGAAGTACTCGAGCTGATTGAGGCGCATGAGGCTGTACTCCCATAGCTGGGAGTTGTAGACCTGGCCCTCTTCCAACATGAGCTCACGGCGGATGACGCGGTCACGCGTGATCGTGTTGCCCTGAATCTCGATGCGTCCCACATAGAAGGGCTTGCCTTCGTCAATGTCAACCTGGAGCGAGACAGTCTTCTTCTGATCGTCAAAGATGGGCTTGGGCACGGCGCCAAAGTTAATGTAGCCAAGCTGTCCGTAGGCCTTCCGGAGGTTTTCAAGGCCCTTCCCGATGACCTGCGCGTTGAACCAGTCGCCGTCCTTGATGTTGAAGGTTGCGCGCAGTGCCCTGACATTGGTCACGGCCTTGTTGCCCGTGAAGGTGATGGTGCCGAGGCGGTAGCGGGCTCCCTCTTCAATGGGCAGAAGGATGTCAATGCGCTTTCCGCGACGGGGGCGGAAGGTGAACCAGTTGAGGCCGCCTTCATCGCGAATCTGGGTCTGGGGCGTCTCGACCGCGGCGTTGTAGTAGCCCTTGTCGCGATAGGCGAAGCGGACGCGCTCGGAGTCTTCGTCGAGCTTGGAGGCGTCAAAGGTCTTGGCGAAGATGTCTTCGAAGATGAGCGAATACGGGATGCCGATGGGCTTGAGGTTCTTCATGGCCCGGCGCAGATAGGTGCTGCTCAGGTGCTCGTTGCCGGTGAATCGGATCTGGCCGACCTTGACGGTGGGACCTTCCTTGATATTGAAGTTGACCTGCACGGAAGCAGGCGGAATGGTCTTGACCTCAGTCTTGATGGTGGCGAACTGGTGGCCGTGCTCGGCAAGCATCTGCTTGATGACGGTCTCGGCGCGCTTGATCTTGGTGGGGTCGTACTGGCCCTCGACCGACAGTCCGACCTTCTCCTTCTTGAACCGGTCCAGGATGTCGGACTGGCTGATGGAGTTGTTGCCCTTGTAGTTGATTTCGCGGATGGTGGGGCGCTCGCGGACGAAGACGTCGAGGATGATGCCCTTCTCCGTATCTTCGCGCTCGATGCGAAGATCCTCAAAGTAGCCGGTATTCCAGAGGGAGTTGAAATCCCGCTCGATGGAGATGGGGTCGTAGGTGTCGCCCGGATGGGTGAACATGCGGGCGAGGATGGTCTCCTTGGGGATGCGGCGGTTGCCGATGACGCGAACCTGATCGATGGTTTCCGACGTCTGCGCGAAGGCTCTTCTGGCGGGGAGCGCGAGCATCAGAAGCAGCGCGAGTTGCGCCCAAAAGGCAGAAGTCCGCAAAAAGCGGGAAATGGAAGTGTGCCTGATCTTCACCGGGCGGTCACCCTGCGGCGAGCAGAAGAGCTGGTGCGGTCCATAGTTAAGCTTCACGGGAAGAATATGCACACCCTCATTGCGTAAAATCTGGTACTGCTTGGCGGAAAGATTGATTATATTGGACCGCGGCCACCCGGCCCAAACGCGCGGACGGTGCGCTGGATCTGCAATTGTCACTCTCTCGGCACGCCCCGTCGTGCAAATTGCAGACGGGATGGGCAGGCCCCGCGCACTGGCTCCTGCGCGGAAGAAAATTGCCGCCAGGAACCCACAGCTTCGGGAGCCCTTAACAGTCTACCGGAACGGAGCGGGCCGATGGGGATCTGAGACAGAAAACGGGTGTCAAGCATTGGTGGTTAGACGCACACGGGACCGGCATGGCATCCAGGTTGCGCGGTGATTGAAAGGAAGGAGAAAGATGCGTGCGATGGGCACTCACGTGTATGAATTTTCGGCACCGCTGCTGAACGGCAGAGTGGAGCAACTGGACGCGTTCCAAGGGCAGGTTCTGCTGATTGTGAATACGGCGAGCCGCTGCGGGTTTACGCCGCAGTATGCGGGGCTGGAAGATCTCTACGGGAAATACAGAGAGCGCGGGTTTGCCGTGCTGGGATTTCCGTGCAATCAATTTGGGGCGCAGGAGCCGGGGACGGAGAGCGAGATCGGCGCGTTCTGCGCAAAAAATTTCGGCGTAAGCTTTCCGATGTTCGCGAAGATCGAGGTGAATGGGCCGGGGACGCATCCGCTGTATGCCTGGCTCAAGAAGAGCCGGCGGGGGTTGCTGGGCTTCGAGCGCATCCAGTGGAACTTTACGAAGTTCCTGGTGGACAGGCAGGGGCATGTGGTGCGGCGGTATGGGTCCTCGACAAAGCCCCAGGCCCTGGCGGCGGAGATTGAGCGTCTGCTGCAGGAGGGTGAGGTCAATCCCTGAGCGCCGAGCACACATGAGGATGAGCAAGCCGACCCAGAGAGGCGAGGCTGCGCTATTCTTCTTCTGGCCTTAAAAAAACTTGTCGCGTCATCGCTGCGGCGGGACAAGCAGAAGGCCCGAAGCCCTCGAAGGAGTCGGATGCGGAAGAACCTTCCCATGCTGCTGGTCCGCGTAATGGTCGGCGTTGTGTTTCTGACCGAGGGCATCCTGAAGTTCCTGCGGCCGTCCGAGCTCGGCGTTGGGCGATTTGTGCATCTCGGCTTTCCCCTGCCACACCTGCTGGCGCCGCTGGTGGGCGCTGTGGAAGTGCTGGGCGGCGCGGCGGTGCTGCTGGGTCTGTTTGCCGGAGACGGCGCGGTGGCGCTTTTCTTTGTGATTGCCACAGCAATTGTGACGACCAAGATTCCCATTCTGCTGGGACACTCGCTGGGACGGTTTGGGCCGCCGCACCTGGAGCATTATGGCTGGCTGAGCTTTCTGCACGAGGCGCGGACCGACCTGTGCATGCTGCTGGGCACACTGGCCGTGCTGCTGGACAGCGGGCTGAAGCTGGGCAAGAAGACGCGGTGGTTTGAGCGGTGACGACCGGAGCTTGATTTCGTCCGCGCTGAGTTCCCTGCCCATTTATCCATTGAACTGATAGGCGCTGAGAGCGGCGGCCATGGGCTGGTCATGGAAGATGCGCTCGCCCGGTGCGTCTCCGCCGGCTCCAGCGGCGACCATGAGCGGAATGAGGTGCTCTTCGCGCGGATGGGCGTAGGCGGCAAAGGGCGCCTGACGCCAATGCGTGAGGGCTGCGTCGCGGTCGGGCGCGGACGAGGTGATGGCGCGCGTGAGCCAGTCGTCAAAGGCGCGGGCGCGAAGCGGAGTTTCCGGGCGGAAGTAGCCGCGGAGGTTGTGGAAGCTCATGCCGCTGCCCACGATGAGTACGCCTTGATCGCGCAGAGGCGCAAGGGCGCGACCGGCAGCCAGGTGAAGCGCGGGATCGAGCAAGGCAGCGAGAGAAAGCGTGACGACCGGAATCTGCGCCTGCGGGAAGGCGACCTTGAGCGGGACAAAGACACCGTGGTCGTAGCCACGCGCGGGGCTGGTGGCGCTGGGCAGGCCGGCAGTCTTGAGAAGATCGGCGACTCGGGCAGCGAGAGCAGGATCGCCGGGCGCGGGCCAGGTGAGCCGGTAGGTGTGCTCGGGAAAGCCGGAGTAGTCAAAGATGAGCTCGGGCGCGGCGGCGGTGCTGGCGGTGAAGGATGGCTCTTCCCAGTGGCCGCTGACGACGAGGAGAGCCCTGGGCTGCGCGGGCAGCGTGGCGGCGAGCCCCTCAAGGAAACGCTGCGTGGCGTGCCAGGTGTCAGCCGGACCCCAGGTCCAATCCATGAAGAAGCAGGGACCTCCGCCGTGGGGGATGAAGAGGCTGGGCTGGCGGGTGGTGGTCATGGGTGGCTCCTCTCTCAGATGGACCGGTCTGGCGCGGGTGGGGAGGCCGCGGAGCCGATAGTCGTTTGAACAACTATCCAAGAGATGCACGAGGCCTGTGGAAGGATGCAAGGGGGGAAATCTGGCTGGGCGGCGTTCGGGGCTAGCTGTCCTTGCGGTAGAGCAGGTTGCGCATGGCGGCGCGGCGGGCTGCGTTGATTTCCTTTGCGGAGCGGGGATCGACGGTGGCGGCATCCTGCGCGGCGGCGTCCTTTTCCTCCGGCTCGCTGCAGGCGGGGCAGCGGTTGGCGAAGCCGGGCTTGCCGGGGCGGAGCTCGAACTCCTCGTGGCAGACGACACAGACGCGCATGGGAAACGGCATACACTGATATGGTAAATCGGGCCCGAAAGGTACGTTGGGGTGGCGCAATTTTTGTACGCCGCGCGGCTGCTCACCATTGCAGATGCGGCGGTATCCAATCCGGCAGGCTTCCCTGGAAACGAGGACGGCGATGCGCGGCTGCTTTCAACTGGAGCACTTTGTTGAGGCGCAAGCCGATGTCTATGCGGACGTGGTGGAGGAGTTGCGCTCCGGACGGAAGCAGAGCCACTGGATGTGGTTCATCTTTCCACAGATGAAGGGGCTGGGGCGCAGCAGGATGGCGATGCTCTACGGGATTGGCTCGCTGGAAGAGGCGACGGCGTATCTGCGGCACCCGGTGCTGGGCGCGCGGCTGCGGGAGTGCACGGAGATTGTGGATCGGCTGGAGGGACGGACAGCGCGCGAGATCTTTGGCACGCCGGATGACATGAAGTTCCGCTCGTCGATGACGCTGTTTGCACGGGCCACGGAGGATGACACGGTGTTTCGCGCGGCACTGGAGAAGTACTTCCATGGCAAGGCGGACCCGCTGACGGATGAGCTGCTCAGGTAAGCCGACCCGCCTTACTCAATTGCGTAAATGGCATAGACATTGGCTTCGCGCGTAACCTTCTGCGGCTCGATGGCGAGCGGCGGAGGGGGTCCGGCTTCGGCGGTCGCGGCCATGCTCCGCATCATGGGGCGCGGGAAGACGGGCGCACTGAGCTGGTTGCTGGTGAAGAGCAGCACGCCGAGGCGGACGCCCATGCCTTTGGCGAGGGTGGCGGCGTTTTCGCGGGCGCGGGCGGTGGCCTGGTCGAGGGCCTGCGTGCCGAGGGCGGCTTCGTCGCGGACGGTCCAGTCCATGGCGCCGCTGGAGTTGGCGCCGGCGGTGATGGCGGCGTCGAGGACTTCGGCAGCGCGGGCGGGGGTGGTCTTCACCGTCCACTGCTGGGCGAGCTTGAATTTGTGCGATTTGGGGATGGAGTAGTCGCGCTGGAGATACTGCGACTCGCTGCGGATGTCGGACTCGGCGACGCCGGCCTGACGGACCGCGGCGATGATGGCGTTGGAGGTCTGCGCGCCTTCGGCGTAGGCGGTTTTGGCGTCGCCGGGCTGGGTTTCAAAGCCGATGTGGAGGATGGCGACATCGGGCTCGACGGAGATGGATCCGGTGGCGGTGACGGAGAGGGTGCGGTTCGCTGAGCTGATGGTGAACTGGGGCTGGGCGGCCTGTTGCGCGAGGGCGGGCAGGGCGGCGGCGAGAGTGGCTGAGGCGGCAAGAATACGGACGATGTTCATGGGAGCCTCCTGCGTGAGATCGAGCGATGCAAGGACAGACGCACGAGAATCGTAAAGCATTCGCGGTCGGGTTTTGTGAGGAGTGAATCCGCAGGGCAGGACGTGATCGGAATTGCAGATTCAGGCGATGGTCCAATCTTCCGTTCGGAGGCCGTCCACAAAGGAGAATGCGCGATCGGCGGTGACCAGCGTGATACCGAACGAGAGGGCATGGGAGGCGATCATCAGGTCCTCATGGCTGAGCGGCTGCCCTTTGCGCTCCTGGGCAGCCCGGAGGTCTCCGTAGGCGGCTGCGGCAGCGGAATCCCAGGGCAGAATCACAAAATTGCCGAGAAAGCCTGTGACAGCGGAGCGGAGGCGCGCGGCACCGGGCTTGCGTGCGAGTCCATAGAGCAGCTCTGCCTGGGTGAAGGACGACAACGCGATGGAAGATTTGGGGACGGCGATGAGATGGCGGCGCACGGCAGGGGGTTCACCGCGGATGGCGTAGCTGACGGTGTCTGTATCGAGCAGGTAGCGAGCGGGCATTTAGAAGATGTCCCGCTCGACCGGCATGTGGACTTCGCGCTTGAAGAAGTCCTCGGGAATTTCGAGGGAGTCGAAGAGACGGAACCAGTCCTGGAGCGATTTGGCCTTGCACGCAGCGGGCTCGGACAAAACCACCTCGCCGGTGACGGAATCGCGGCGGATGGTGACCTCTTTGCCCTCAAAGCGGAATTCCTTGGGCAGGCGCACGGCCTGGCTGCGGCCGTTCATGAAGAGCTTGGCGGTTTTGGTCACGGCTTGCGCCTCCTGCTGAAAGTATAGACCGTGGTCTATACCAACGCAATGGTTCAGGCCTGGATTCAGGACTGGGTTCTGGCGACTTTATTCCCGAAGGCGCGGAGTTTGGCGAGGGTGGCGGCGGCCTGGCCGGAATCAATGGCTTCGGCGCCGAGGGCGACGCCTTCCTTGAGATCGCCTGCGAGGCCGGCGGCGATGAGGGCAGCGGCGGCGTTGAGCAGGACGATGTCGCGGCGCGGGCCGGGGATGCCGGTGAGGACGTCGTAGAGGAGGTCGCGATTGGTGGCGACGTCTCCGCCGATGAACTGGTCGAGCGTGGTGCGGGGCAGGCCTGCCATCTCTGGCGTGACGCGGGCGGCTTTCATTTTGGGCGGGCCGCCGGTGGGGGATTCCTCAATGCGGGCGACGACGGATTCGCCGGTGGTGGTGAGCTCGTCAATGCCGTCGGTGCCGTGGACGACGAAGGCGCGTTTGGCGCCGAGTGCGGCGAGGGTGCGGCCGACGAGGAGGACCTTGCTGGGCGCAAGGACGCCGATGACCTGCGTGCTTGCGCCGGCGGGATTGGTGAGCGGGCCGCAGAGGTTGAAGATGGTGCGGAAGCCGAGGGCTTTGCGCAGCGGGCCGACGGCCTTCATGGCCGGGTGATAGAGCGGCGCGAAGAGGAACATGAAGCCGGTTTCGCGGAGGCACTCGACGGCGAGCTCGGGGCCGAGGTCGATGGGCACGCCGAGGGCTTCGAGCACGTCGGCTGCGCCACAGCGCGAAGTGACGGCGCGGTTGCCGTGCTTGGCGACTTTGGCTCCGGCCGCAGCGGCGACGAGTGCGGCGCCGGAGGAGATGTTGAAGGTGAGTGGACCTCCTCCGCCGGTGCCGACGACATCGACCAACTGGCTGCGCTCTTCTGCGGTAAGCGGAACGGGCGTGGCGTGAGCGCGCATGGTTTCGACGAAGCCTGCGAGCTCGGGCGCCTGTTCGCCACGGGTGGCGAGGATGGCGAGGAGCGCGGCGGTTTCGACGTCAGGAACGTCGCCGGAGAGGATGGCTTCGAGCACGGCGGAGGCCTGCTCGCGCGTGAGGGCTGTGCCGTCTTCCGCCAGCGGCTTGAGGAGTTCTTTGACGATGCTCATCTCTCCTCTATGGTAACGGTGCGGTGCGGAATGCGGTATGTGGCTCAAGGCGCGTGGGGTGCGTGGTTTGCGGGGCCCGGATACAGAGAGATAGTATGGGAGCAGCGCTGGTCCGGTCGCACTTGCCGGTTCGTAGTTTCATTCCGGTCTGATTGACTCCAATCCACAGCGCACGCGGTGGTTCCATCCGAACATGAAAATCCACGAGTACCAAGCAAAGGCAATCCTGGCGAAGTACGGCGTGCCCGTACCCCGGGGCGAAGTGGCCAACACGCCTGAAGAAGCGGCGGCGGTGGCCCGGAAACTTTTTGCCGAGGGCGCTTCGGGCGTCGTCGTGAAGGCGCAGATCCACGCAGGAGGCCGCGGCAAGGGCGGCGGCGTGAAGGTGGCGCGCAGCCGCGATGAAGCCGAGCTGCACGTGAAGAACATCCTGGGCATGCAGCTGGTGACGCACCAGACGGGTCCGCAGGGGCAGAAAGTGCGGCGGCTGCTGCTGGAAGAGACAGCGGCGATTGACCGCGAGCTGTACCTGGGCATTGTGCTGGATCGCGCGACGGGCAAGCTGGTCTTCATGGCGTCGCAGGCCGGCGGCATGGAGATTGAGGAAGTGGCCGCGAAGACGCCAGAGGCCATTTACAAGGAGACGATTGACCCGGCGGTGGGCTTTGGCGCATGGCAGGCGCGCAAGCTGGCCTTTGCGCTGGGACTGAAGGCGACGCAGATCAACCAGGCGGTGGGCTTCTTCCAGAGCCTCTACAACGCGTTTGTGGAGACGGACTCATCGCTGCTGGAAATCAATCCCTTCATCACGACCAAGGATGACAAGCTGTTTGCGCTGGACGCGAAGATCAATTTCGACGACAACGCGCTCTTCCGGCACGCCGACATCAAGGCGCTGCGGGATGTGGACGAGGAAGATCCGCTGGAGGTGGAAGCCAGCAAGTACGCGCTGAACTACATCAAGCTGGACGGCACGATTGCCTGCATGGTGAATGGCGCGGGGCTGGCGATGGCGACGATGGACATCATCCAGTACGCAGGCGGAAGCCCGGCGAACTTTCTGGATGTGGGCGGCGGCGCAACGCAGGAGCAGATTGAGCATGCGTTTGAGATTCTGCTCAGCGACAAGAATGTGAAGGCGATCTTCATCAACATTTTTGGCGGCATTCTGCGCGTGGACCGGCTGGCGACGGGCGTGGTGGCGGCGGCGAAGAATCTGAATGTGAAGGTGCCGATTGTGCTGCGGCTGGAAGGAACGAACGTGGAAGAAGGCCGCAAGATTCTGAAAGAGTCGGGTTTGAACTTCCAGGTGGGCGCAACGATGAAGGAAGCGGCGGAGCTGGTGGTTGCTGCTGCGAAGTGAATCAAGAGCTTTCAGCCCTCAGCCGTCAGCTTTCAGCCTTGCAGCGTCGCTATGAAAGGAATTTTCCTTGCCGCAGGATGTGCAGGATATGGCGGTTTGGCGGCGTGCGATGGACTTGACGGTCAGTATCTACAAGCTGACCCGAGGGTTTCCGAAGGATGAGCTGTATGGACTTGTCTCGCAGTTGCGACGGGCCGCGGTTTCGGTAGCGAGCAATATCGCAGAAGGGCGTGGAAGGTTGAACCAAGGTGAGTTTCGTCAGTTCCTTGGTGTTGCACTGGGTTCGGTCTTCGAGGTGAAGACACAACTTCTGGTAGCCCGCAGGCTGGAGATGGGAAGTAAAGAACAAATCGACGAAGCAGCGTCTCTCGGCGAAGAGGTTTCGAAGATGCTGACAGCGTTGATCAACAAAATTGAGATTAGAGCCTAGAGCTGAAAGCTGATAGCTGACGGCTGAAAGCTCACCGCTAGGAGCTTACACATGGCTGTATTGGTCGATAAGAACACGCGACTCATCGTTCAGGGCCTTACCGGCAAGGAAGGCACGTTTCACGCGAAGGGCTGCGCGGAGTATGGCACGAACGTGGTGGGCGGGGTGACGCCGGGCAAGGGCGGCTCGACGCATGAAGGCTGGCCGGTGTTTAACA
>JBAUTX010000439.1:0-2582 GCA_049582405.1 Occallatibacter sp.
GTGCTACAGGGGCAGCCCAAGCCCCAACCGGACCCTGCATCAAGGAGTCCTGATTGCAACGGCGTTGCACTGCAACTCTGCAAGGGACAATCACCGCGTGACCAGCATCAGCCATCCTGTCCCAACCGTCAGAAAGACAGCCAGGAAAAAGAGCGTCGTGAGCAGTCCGAGTCGATAGAGTTCGCGCTGCGTTAGATAACCGCTGCCCACAAAGATGATGTTCTGACTTCCCCCCTGAGGCGTAATCACAGAAAAGTAGCTGCTGGCGAAGAAGAGCGAAAATGCCATCAGCGTCGGCGGAACGCCGCCGCGAATCCCGACATCGAGAAACACCCCGAGCAGCGCAAGGACCTGCGATGATTGACTCACGAACATGTAGTGAATGGCCACGTAGAGCAGGACCAGGGCCGCATAGGTAAGTGGCCACGACAACCCGCCCATGGTGGCGGCAAGCCGTTGTCCGACATATCCCATGAAGCCGAGTTCATTGAGGGCGGCGCTTAGAGCGAAGAGCACAGCGAGCCAGAGGAACGTCGCCAACGTATCGCCCTGCTTGGCAATGTCATGCACCGTCAACACGCCAGTCATCAGCAATAGACCGAAGCCGGCGAAGGCGATGCTGGTCACGTTCATCTGCAATTTGTCGGCGAAGATCCACCCGGAGACCATCAAGACAAAGGCAATTGCTGTGATCCATTCATCGCGCGAAAAAGGGCCTAACTCGGCCAGAGCCTTGCGCGCGGCCACAGGAGCCTCCGGTGTCTCCTTCACGCCCGGGGGAAACAGGCGGGCAAGCAGCCATGGCAACAACAGAATGATCACCAGCGCAGGAACAGATGCGGCAATGAGCCATGTGCCGAAACCGACGTTCACCCCGTACTCACGTGCCACCTGGATCGCAATGGGATTGGCTGAGGTGCCGGTCATCCAGAGCGCGGAGGAGATCGCGAGGCTTGCCATCGTACAGAACATCAGATAGCCACCTAACCGACGGCCTTGAGGGTCTTCAGGCCGTGAGCCCGAGCCCTGAGCGACAGAAAGGACGATCGGATATAGAACACCGCCGCGTGCGGTGTTGCTGGGAAAGGCGGGGGCAATTGCCACGTCCGTGAGCACGATGCTGTAGGCAAGTCCCAGGGACGAGCGGCCGAAGAGGCTGACCATCAACAGGCTGATGCGGCGTCCCAGCCCCGATTTCACCACCGCCTGTGCGACCAGGAAGGCAATCACCACCAGCAGCACACTCGAGTTTGCAAATCCGCTGAATGCCTTGGCAGGGGAAAGGGTATTCGTGAGCACGACGGCCCCTGCAGCCAGCGCGGTGGAGGTGAGCAGCGGGAACACGCCGAGCAGAACGGAGACGATCGAGGTGATGAACACGGCGAAGAGATGCCAAGCCTGCGGACTGAGGCCTGCGGGCACCGGCAAAAACCAGATGGCTGTCGCCATGACGAATGGGAAAGCGTGCAAGAGAATTCTGCGCAGCCCGCTTTTCGCAGGGGGACTTGCAGCCGTGCTGGTCGCTACACCGGTGCTGCTCATGATTGCGGACCTCCTGGATTGGACGAAGTTTGTGGCGAGCTCAAAAGAGCACGCCCATTCAAATGGACGGACTGGCCTTGCACGACTCCGTCCTCGCCTTGGATCAAGAACCTCCAGGAGAATGAATACGTGCCTGTAATCCCCACGTAGCGCCCCGTTCCCCCAATGAAAGTGCCCGTGATGATGTTGTTCTGCGCAGTGCCTTCGCCACGAAGCTCGCTGAAAGCCTGATCGCCTTTTTCGTCGGTCCAAACCGCCCTTCCGATGAGACCTGTGAGGCTGTCGTTGAAGGCGATGGCCTCGGAACGGAACCCAACTCCCGGGCGCGACGGGCCCGTGAGGACGAGGGACCCCTCAAACGTCGAAATGGACGCGCTGCGATTGCCGTTGAGGGTCAAGGTGTTGCGGTTACCCGCAGCGGTCCAGATTCCCTGGAACTCGCGCCATTCATCGGAGCCGGCCTGCGGGACTGGCTGGGTCGGCCCGCAGGCGCTCAAAGAAAGAAGAAGGATAGCGACGCCCCAGAGAGCCGGTTCTCGCAGACTGTGCGCAAAGATGGAACCGCTTTGCCTCTCGCGCCTCCGCTTGGTTCCGCGGGAAACGCTCGATTTCATCCAAGTACGGAAATACCGCCATTGTGATCGCACAGTTTCGCTGCTCAAGACCAACCCTCACGTTCCGATGTCCAGCTAACAAGTATTTGCCATCAGCTCTTGTCGAGTAACTGCAAAAAGAAATAGCTATGACTCACAAAAACAGCACATTTCGGGCGCTTTTGTCGGCTGACCGGAGATGTCTGCGGGGTGGCGGGGTACGGTGAAGATCCGCGCAGGAGGGAAGGCGCACAGTTGAAGCCCTGCGAGCACGCAGCAAGCCACCCAACCAGCAACACCACGAGCATCCAGGCTGGGCTGCAGAAGTCACTTGATGGTTACTTCGCGTACTTTCTAAGCGACCGGTGACCTGAGAAGCAATGGGTTACGGCATGAGGCGCCGGCCTGTATGTTGTTGAAAATAATTCGCGTTGCAGAATCGATTGC
>JBAUTX010000440.1:0-2854 GCA_049582405.1 Occallatibacter sp.
GTCCAGGTCCACGGCAATCCCTCCTGGGATGAGCACGGGAGCGTTGTGGCGAAAATCAAGCTCGCGCGTGAGGCGATAAACCACTGCAAACGCAAGCAGAAGAAGAAAGAATGCCAGCCAGCTTGCATCCAGGCCAAACCCACCGCCGGTCATCCAGAACGGCCCCATGGGATCGCCCTCGACGACGGGGGAATGACTGTTGATACCGGCCACTGTCAGCCCAAAGAGCAGCGCGCGCGAAGCCTTCCAGCCAAAGTTGAGGCCCCAGCTCATCCACAGCGCCCTCGTCCGGAGATAGGCCATGGTCAGCAGGAGGCTGAACACAAGCGAGACGGCAAAGCTGGCGTGGCTGGCTCCAGGCAGCATCGCCTGCACGATGGCGTAAAACACGGCAAAGGCGAGTGACGCTCCCAGGGATCCGACACTCTGGGCGAATCGCTGGAAGGCGTAGCCGCGAAAGACAATCTCTTCCGCCAGCGTCGCGAGGGCAAAGAAAGCTGCGTCAGCCAGCAGCCAGCCCCACGCCGAAGGCTGCAGGGTGACAACGATGGCGATTCCGCCGAAGAGCGCCAGCGGCAGCACGCAGGCCACTGCGATGCCCCATCCCGCAGCGCCCCCGAGAGCGAATTCTCCACGCCAGCCCTCGCGTCGGGGCAGACCCTGCTCGCCGATAGGCCGATGCTGACGATCAAAGGCAACGCCGAATGCCGAATAGCCCAGCAGAAGCAGGAAGACCAGCATCCCCTGCTCGACAAGCGGCTCCCATGCATCGCTGGCCAGACCAGTCGCACTGTGACTCGCGACCGAGCGGACGACGAAGTAATACATGAGCGCCGCAATGAATTCAAGATAGGCGCGTAGACGGCTGGTAGCAGGGGTTGCGGTCGTCATGCGGCGTCCTCTCTGCCCCGGCACCCCGGAAGATGCCGGAAGGCACGATGGGGCGCTCTGGCATCCGCGGCTGTGGAACGAGAGTGTGCCAACCCGACTAACCTTCCGTGTAAAACTGGGCGATGTTGCGGAACTTTTGCTGACGTGCCGCTACCAGCGCGTCGATGGGCATGGCCTTCAGTTCAGCCAGATGCTTCTTGAGCGCAGTGCCCAGCAGGCCCGAACTGACCTCGTGGTCTGTATGCGCACCGCCCTCTGGCTCGGTCACAATCTCGTCGACGCAGCCAAGGGCTTTGACCTCGGGCGCGGAGATGCGCATGGCTTCAGCGGCGAGCTGCTTCTGGTTGGCGTCGCGCCACATGATGGCCGCGCAGGACTCCGGCGTGATGACAAAGTAGAGAGCATTCTCCAGAATCAGGACGCGATCACTCACGGCCAGCGCCAGCGCACCACCAGATCCGCCTTCGCCGCTGATGATTGAAATCGTCGGCACGCGCAGTCGCGCCATCTCGCGGATGTTGCGTGCGATGGCTTCTGCCTGTCCGCGCTCTTCCGCGCCCAGGCCAGGAAAAGCGCCCGGCAGATCGATAAAGCTGAAGATGGGCCGCCCAAACTTCTCGGCAATTTTCATGCACCGCAGCGCCTTGCGATAACCCTCCGGATTCGGCATGCCGAAGTTGCGGCGGACGCGCTCCTTGGTGGTGCCACCTTTCCGGTTGCCGATGACGAGGACTTCCTCGCCCTCGAGCCGCGCCATGCCGCAGGCCACTGCCTGATCGTCGCCAAAGGCGCGATCCCCGTGAATCTCGCTGAAATCCGTGAAGATCCGTTCGATAAAGTCCATCGGATACGGCCGCTGGGGATGGCGGGCCCTTTCAATTTTGCTCCACGCAGCTGAAACCGCCTGCGTAACCTTGGAAGCTACCGTTGCCTGTTCAGTCATGGTGGTCTCGTGTGGAAGGCAAGAGGAACCGCTCCTCAAGCCGGGCCACTGCACAACAGTGATTCTACGGGTCCGAGGCGGCTGGGACAAATCGAATGCGGCCTTTGCCGCAATGTCTTTCGCTGGGGCGGGCTGCAGTGTGAACCCATGGACTGCACCCAGCGGACCTTGATGAGGGGAATGCTATAGTGTGCACACCCATCGCGACATGGGTGAGATCTCATACTGAGTGAGGCAAGATGTCCACATCACGCAGAGAGTTTGTTGCGCTTGGTTCCCTGAGCCTGCTGGGAACCGCCATGGCAGGCAACGCCCAGACACCCGTCCAGCAGGATGCGCCCCCCGGCGCGCCAACCGCCTTCGGCACGTCACCGGCTGCAGGGCCTGAGGTTTCTGTCGGCACGTTCAAAGAAGCCGAAAAGCTCATGCAGGTCGACATGAAAGAAGCCGACCTCGCAGTGGCTGCGGGCAACTGGCGCGTGCAGATGGCGCCTGTTTACGAACGCCGCGTTGGACCGCACAAGCTCGCGCTGGAATCCACGCTGCCGCCTGCCACGACATGGAATCCCACTCTGCCGGGCATTGCGACGGGCATGCCCACTGCGGATCGCTTTGAGCGGAGCGCGGACCCCCATCGACCTTTGCCTGCGCAGGAAGAAGACATTGCCTTTGCGCCCGTCGCGCAACTTTCGCGCTGGATCGAGAGCCGCCAACTCACCTCCGAGCGGCTGACCCAGATCTACCTGCGGCGCATCGAGCGCTTCGATCCCAAGCTGCACTGCGTTATCACACTGCTGCGCGACCATGCGCTGGAACAGGCGCGCAAGGCCGACGCGGAGATTGCCGCAGGGCACTACCGCGGCCCGCTGCACGGCATCCCATGGGGCGCAAAAGACCTTCTCGACACGGCGGGCATTCGCACCACCTATGGCGCAGAACCTTATCGCGACCGCGTTCCCGTGGAAGACAGCGCTGTCGTGAAGCGGCTCAACGCGGCCGGCGCCGTGCTGCTCGCCAAGC
>JBAUTX010000441.1:0-27744 GCA_049582405.1 Occallatibacter sp.
GGCTTGTGCAGGGGACGCTTTATCCGGACGTGATTGAGTCGAGCAGTGTGAAAGGGCCCAGCCAGACGATCAAGAGCCATCACAACGTCGGCGGGCTGCCGGAGCGGATGAAGCTCAAGCTCATCGAGCCGCTGCGCGATCTTTTCAAAGACGAAGTGCGACGCATCGGCCGCGATCTGGGCATGCCGGAGGACATTCTGGGACGCCAGCCGTTCCCCGGTCCCGGCCTGGCCGTGCGCATTCTGGGCGAAGTGACGCCTGAGCGCGTGGCGCTGCTGCAGGAAGCGGACGATATCGTAGTGAGCGAGATCAAGGCCGCGGATCTCTACTCGAAGATCTGGCAGAGCTTTGCGGTTTTGCTGCCGGTCATGAGCGTCGGCGTGATGGGCGACCAGCGGACCTACGCCTACACCTGTGCTGTGCGCGCCGTGCATTCAGAGGATGGCATGACTGCCGACTGGGCTCCGCTGCCGCACGAGGTTCTCCAGCGTATTTCCAGCCGCATCGTGAATGAAGTGCGGGGAATTAACCGGGTCGTCTACGACATCACATCCAAGCCGCCGGGCACGATTGAGTGGGAGTAGCGGCCTGCGCCAACGGAGCGTATGGCCTCGCGGCGTACCTTCCTGCGGCCCCTACTGGCCATTCGGCTTCAGCACGGGCGCGCGAAGGGGCGTCGTATCAATCTCGATGCGCGTGTCTTTGGGAAACACAACATCGCGCCCCTCATGGAGAAAGTTGTCATAGACCGACAGACCCGCCGCATAGAAGCCAATGCCCGCGGCCAGGCCTCGGCTGCCGGCGGTCATCCCCACAATACGGCCGATAAAGCCGAAGCCGTTTGAGGCGACCCCGGTCTGCAGGGTCATATTGCCATCCTGGTCCAGGGCGTGGCCTGCGAGCATCGTCAAGAGCAGGGGAGCAATCGCGCTGGCCTGGTTGCGCGGGCTGATGGTGCCTTCCGCATCCAGCGAGAGATTTTGTGATTTTTCTGTGGCGGCGCCGGCAAGCGATCCCTGCACTGCACGCTGGGGTCCCTCAGGGAAATGCACCTCCTGGAAGGTAAAGCGGAGCTTCCCATTGCGCCCAAAGGAGTGTGCCGGCTTGGCTGCGGAAACCTTGCCAATGAGTGTCGCGCCTTCTGGAACCACCAGATTCTTGTCCCTATCGTAGACCGGCTCGACAACCATTGCCTGCACTGGGTCGCCTGCCTTTGCCGTGGCGGACGTCAGATCACGCAGGAGCAGGGCATGCACGGACCAGGTCTCTGGATTGCCCGGATGCACGGCGATCTCGGGCGGATCTGCGAGGGCTTCCTGGCTTTGAGGCAAGGTCAGCGGAGAGGTTAGCTCAAAGGACCATGCCGTGTGGGCTGCTATCCGCTCGGAGTGGTAGGGCAACTGACTGTAGAAGAGTTGCAGCGCCCGGTCCCCAAGCCCAGGCGCGGTGAAGAACGAGAGCTGATCGCTCAAGCGGCCCTTCGCCTGCGCCCATTCTTTTGCGATGAAAGACTGCTTCGGCTTTACGCCGGGAGCAGTCAAGTGCAGAACGGGCGCGCCATTGGTGACCTTGGCGGCGGCAATCTGGAGGGAGCCGCTGGGCAGCAGAAGTTCATCAAATTGCACCTGCGGAGTGTGGAACGGTGTGAAGTCCCCGCGAAGCCTGCCGGTCCAGCGCATTTTCCTGTCCGGCTGCAAAGCGACAACATTGCCCTGCAGCATCGTGCCCTCCGGCACCACGAGCTTGCCATCTGCATAGATGGGATGCAGCAGTCTGGCCTCGATGGTCTCGCCGGCTTTCATGGGATAGTGCCGCGTCACTTCTACCTGCATGCTGGTGCCGGACGGCAGCACCTGCGGGGCAGAAGTGGTTGCTTCAGAGGGGTGTTCGGCTGGTTCGCTGGTCACTGGGGTGCGCGGTGACCGCTTTTGCAGAGTCTGGCCTGCAGCCGACGCTGCGAACAACGTGAGGCCGAGCACCGGGAGGAGCAGGATTGTGCTGTCTGGGATGCGTGCCATGGGGAAGACTCAAGCCCGGGGGCCATTCTAGGGTAGACGAATCTGGCCGGCAAATGAAAGCAGCTATTGACCTGAGGGTTGCGCCCGGAGCTGCGCGACCTCGCGGCTCAGCGCATCCAGCCGGTTGAGTAACTCGGCATGGTACTTGTCCGCCGCCGAGGGCTCGCAGCCCTCCACATAAAACGTGCCGTTCGGTTCCAATTCGCAGCGGTGCACCTGATGGAATCCCTCGAAACCCTGCCGATGCACCACATCCAGCAGTTCTTCGCGCGTGAGAGTCTCATGCTCCATCGCTCTGCGGTCAATCTGGCCGTTATGAATCAGCACGGTGGCCCGGCCCTCCAGCGCCCGCGTCATGCGGCGCGACTTGAAGAGGAGCCGAACAACCAGCCAGTTGATTGCAAGCAGACTGAACGCGCCAATCACTCCACCCGTGACGGAGTTGTCATCCCCGATGATCGCGTTCTGAACGGTGTTGGAAAGGGAGAGCAGGACAACCAGGTCAAACGGATTGAGCTGCGCCAGTTCCCGCTTGCCAAAAAGACGGAGAAGCAAGATCAGCGCGAGGTACACAATCACTGGGCGCAGGAGCTTCTCTGCAAGCGGCAACTGCATCTGGAACATGTGGGCAAACACGGTCGAGTGCATCATGCCATCGAGCATACGGCTCCCGCTCGGCCCTTTTCCAGAGCGAGCGGAAGTTGCCCAACGCCTCCGTCGACAGACCGTGACAGGTCGCTTGCCTGGTTATTTTCCCGCGCCCAACTGATAATCCTTGAACTCGGACGTAAAGAGCGTGCAGCGCGTCGTGTACGTTCCTGCTTGCGAATCGCCGTTCGGCACCACGACCGTATTGACAACCGTCTTGACCGGGACGATGAGGGTCGATTGCCCGACCTTCACGGGGCCGTAATCGACCCGCGTGTCTGCCTGGTGCACAACCTCGGCGGGTTTCAGCTCAGGCTCGGTAATCATGCGGACCACGATGCCGCTCTCCGGCTCAATGAAAATGCGGCCATGATAGGGCACCTCGCTCTTGTAATCATGCCAATCTGTATTGGTCTGCATATTCCCGGCAACCCCGCCGCCTCCACTGGATCCACCGCCAAGCATGGGTCCAGAAGTGGCGGTATAAAAGCGGGCGATGCCCGTCTGACTCACGTCCGGGAAGCAGCAGATATTCACGGCCATGTGGGCGGACTTTTTCTTGGATACAGAGAAGGAAAACACGGCGACCCGCTTTCCGTTCACGAGCTCCCACCGCAGCCACTGCAGGGTCCCCGCGGCTTGTGCCTGCTGGAAGACCGTGCCCAGGCTCGGGTCAGGTTCCTTGACGGCAATCATGCGATTCGCACCCCAGGGTGTGTTGTCCTTGCCCCCAGGCAGCCTCTCTGCGCCGTGCATGCTGGACACCGTCGTCTCAGTCGAATTGATGTAGTGGACAAAGTAGGCGGGGTTGGAGAAGCCTGCGCCGGTCGTTACGTCCGTTACGCTTCCTTTCACGCCGGAACTGGGAGCCACTGCCTCGACGTTGTCCTGGAACCGCAACGTTGTCTTGGTCGCGGTCAAATCCGGCAATTTGTTGTAGACACCAGCCACGTAGTTCGCGGCCTTGGTCAGAATCGCCTGCTGCGCATTTGCGTCCGGGGCAGGATCCGACGGAATGTCCTGCTTCGGCGGCGCCAGATTCGCGCTTCGCGCTTCAAGTACGTAAATCTGCTCTGTCGTCAGCTTGCCGGGTACGTATTGGATCAGTCCATTCATGGTGCTGACGGTCAGCTCCTCGCTCAACTGAACCTGCTTGAGCGCGTCGGCGATCTGCTCGTCCGTCTTTTTCTGCTGCTGCATGGTGCTCAGCAGATCCTCAAGCTCACCGACCGTGATGGTTTTGATTGCCCAGACTTGCGTCGACGCAAAGACAATGAAAGCAGCGAATGCCCAAATAGCCCTTTTCATATGCGAACTTCCCTCGAATCCCTGATCTCAACTGCAGCCAGGCGGGTGGGAGAGCGATGGCGCTCCTGGTTCCGCCCAATCGTGCAACTCATTGCAGCTTCCGCGCTGATCGATTCCGGGCCAAAGCCGATGCCGATCCTTGCATTGCGTCGACAGATGCCGCCTGGCTGTAACTGAACCGAGGCGCTCCTATTCCGTCCACGATTTTACGCTTCCCCCTGCCGTGCCCCGGCGCTGGACCCACAAGCTTCACGCGAAAGCGGTGGGAAGACTGATTCCGAGAGGCCCGGTCCAGCTTCCCTTCTATACGACGAAACTGGGCGCAATAAAGTCGAGCAGTGGTCAAAAGGCGAAATGCTGGAAGATGCGCCCCCGCAGCTTTGAGGCCTGGCTTGGGTTGCTGGGTCGTGTTGCTAAGTCCGATCATGCAGAGGTCTTTGTGCCTTCGCGTCTGCTACATTGGGGAGGAATATGGAGGGTAGGACTCTTTCAAACTGGGCGCCAGGTGGGGAGTTCCAATGCTTCGAGGCAAGATGCTTCGATTCCTTCAATCAGGAGCAAAGCAGGTGAATCCCGGCACGCCGTCCGTTTTTGCGGAAATTGCCCCTTTCCGCATCGAGCCTAAATTTGTCAGTCGCGTCTGGGGCTTCACAGACTTGAATCCCTGGTATCCGTTTCACTCATCCGGTGATCCCGTCGGGGAAGTCTGGCTCACAGGGGACGAATGCAAAGTTGCTTCAGGGCCCCATGCCGGCACATCCCTGGCCCAGCTCTTCCGCAATGCTCCGAAAGCGATGCTGGGATCTGCGGCGCCTGAAGCAGCTTCTCCGCTGCTGATTAAGGTCATCTTTGCCCGCGAGAAGCTCAGTGTACAGGTGCACCCGGATGACGCGCTTGCACAGAAATTCGGGCACCCGCGGGGCAAGACCGAGTGCTGGTATGCCCTGGCCGCGGAAAAGGGCGCCCAGGTGGCCGTGGGGCTCAGGCAGGGAGTCACGCTGGACCAGGTGAAGGCATCCGTTCACGACGGCACGATGGAGAGCCTTCTCAGCGTTGTTCCGGTCACCAAAGACGACATGATTTTTGTGGATGCGGGCACCGTTCATGCCATCTGGCCGGGGTCCATCTTGCTGGAGACACAGCAGAACTGCGATCTGACCTATCGCCTTTACGATTATGGCCGTCCCCGTGAACTGCAGATCGAAAAGTCGCTGGAAGCAACTCGCCTTGTGACGCGAGCCGGAAAAGTTGAGCCTCGCGAGGGTGAGGATCGGACCGTGCTTCTGGATGACGAGTATTTCTGCATTGAGCGGATTCCTGTTCTTGTCAGCCGCTCCAGTGCATCGCTGCGTGGAACGACTGAGCGAGCGCGGGGCTTGTCCTATCTCTTTGCTGCTGCCGGATCGGCCCGCCTCACCAGTCCTGGCTTTGAAGCCGTTGATTTGCCGGAACATGGCATCGTTGCCGTGCCGGCCATGTCGCCAGTGTTTGCCGTGCAGGATCTGGATGGTCTGGATCTGATTCGCATTACGCCGCGCTGGCCAGGGAGCGTCGCCTGATGCCTTCTGGATGGCGCGAATCCGTGGTGGAGTACATCCGGTCCCAAGCCATCCCCGCCGATAAGTTTGGGCATCAGCCACGGCTCTACGCCTTGACGAGGACCATTGGGGAAGGCCTGGACTACGACGACGACGTTGTGTTTGCAGCGGCGTGGCTGCATGATCTGGGCGTTTTCATTGGGCACCGGCCCGAGGATCCTGTCCAGCTTGCGCAGTGGGACCACGTGCCCTACACCGTTGCGCGCGTCCGCGAGCTGCTGCCAGCATGGGGCTTCCCACAGGAAAAGCTGCAGGTCGTCGCGGAGGTCATCCAGACACACCAGCCGAAAGACGCGCCGGTCTCGATCGAGGCAGTCATCCTGCGCGATGCGGACATGCTGGAGCAACTGGGTGCAGTCGGCATCCTGCGCTCCCTTGCAAAAGTGGGCCGGGACACCCGGTTCCCCACTTTTACTTCCGTAATGCCAATTCTGAGGAATGCGATGGAACGGTTTCCGGACTTGCTGCGTCTAAATCGTTCAAAGAGCATGGCCGTGGCACGCGTGGAGGCGTTACGGGTCTTCCTTGCGGCGGTCGAAGCCGAAGCCGGCGACCTGCTATATTAAGGCTCGCCGGGATGGCACCCCGGAATGGGATGAATACGTCGCTCAGAACGTATGGCGCCTGCATACTTGTACTGGTTCCTGCCTTGCAATTTCCGATTTGCAGCCGACCTCTTCGGATTGGATGGTCCCGGGGAAGTTGAGGTTCTGCGGTTTTTTCAAGGAGAGACAAATGTTCCGAAAGGCTCTGATTGTTTTTCTCCCAGCGCTGCTTTCTTGCTGCACCGCAGTCTTGGCCACTGGGCAGGCAGTCCCATCAGCGACCCTGGATGCGCATCCCTACGAGGTCGGTGGTGGCCTGGCCATCTTCAATCCAGATATTGGCTCCGGGCAAATGCTGGGGTATGGGATATGGGGCGATTACAGCCCATCTTTTCTGAGTTTTGGCGATCACGGACTGTCCCTTGAGGGACAGGTCAAAGACATCAACTTTCACCGCTCTTCAAGCCAAACCAACGTGCGCGAGGTGTCAATCCTCGCTGGAGCAACCTACTCCTGGTACTACTTTCAGAACTTCTTCCCCATGGCCTCGGTCAAGGTAGGGTACGGAACCCTCGACTTCCTCTTTAATCAAGACCATTCATACACGCATGACAGCAGGATGATCTACAGCTTCAGCGGTGGCGGGCAATATCGCCTGATGGGGAGAGTCTGGCTCAGAGGAGACTACGAGTACCAGACCTGGCCGGGGCTGTTCAGCAGGAATCTGCATCCCCACGGAGTCACGATTGGCGTGGCCTATGACTTCAGGGTACACAGGCGTCCTTTCTAAGCCACAGGCAACCTGGTGATTTTCCGCAGAATCCAGCCTGCCGGCAGGATGCATCGCAACCTGGGAGCTTGATCCCGGTCCGTCTTCGCAGCATCAAAGTCTGATTTCTGGCATAGTCCACGCTTTGTGCATCCAAGCCTGTTTGAGGCACAATCAAAGGCGATATGACTTTCCGATTTGCATTACCGGCATCCCTTCGCGGCGCTGTAGATGCGGCCGCGGCTGATTGGCAATCCAACGGTAAGGTGGGCCGCTTCTGGAAAAAAGATCCGACTCTGTGGACCCAGGACGGCGAAGAGAAGTGGCTCGGGTGGATTGACATTGTCGAGCGCCAGCAGAAGGATCTTGCGAGCTTTGTCAGGCTGGCCGCAGATGTGAAGTCCGCGGGTTTCAAGTCCGCGCTCCTCGTGGGAATGGGCGGTTCCAGTCTGTGTCCCGAGGTGCTGGCGGAGACTTTTGGACACCAACCGGGCTTTCCCGCTCTCCATATCGTGGACTCCACCGACCCCGCGCAGGTGAAAGCGGCCCGTGACAAGCTCAATCTGGCGGAGACGGTCGTCATTGTGGCCAGCAAGTCTGGCTCGACGCTGGAACCCAACATTCTGAAGCAGTATTTCTTTGCTGAAATGGAAAAGGCTGTCGGCAAGGGGAAAGCTGGCAGTCACTTCATCGCCATTACCGATCCCGGCTCGAAAATGGAGCAGGTGGCGAAGGGCGATGGCTTCCGCCACATTTTCTATGGAGACCCGGAGATTGGCGGCCGTTACTCGGCGTTGTCCAACTTCGGTGTGGTGGCCGCAACAGTGGCCGGGCTCGATACCTCCCGGTTGCTCGCTGAAGCCGCGCGGGGAGTGGCACAGGCAAAACAGGCGCCGGCAGACAATCCGGCCGTGCAACTCGGGTTGCTGCTCGGAACCGCTGCCAATGCGGGCCGCGACAAGATCACAATCTTTACCTCGCCTGAAATCCACGATCTTGGCGCCTGGCTCGAACAGCTCATCGCCGAGTCGACCGGGAAGCTGGGCAAGGGCATTACGCCGGTGGATCGCGAGGCGATTGCTGCTCCTGCTGCCTATGGCAACGACCGCGTTTTTGCCTACGTGAAACTCAAGGGAACCGGAGACACAAGTCTCGATGCCAAGGTTGCTGCGCTGGAAGCTTCCGGTCATGCGGTCATACATTTTGAACTTGCGGCCCGCTATGAAATCTTCGGCCAGTTCTTTACCTGGGAAGTCGCGACGGCAGTTGCAGGTTCGGTGATGGGGATCAACCCCTTCAACCAGCCGGACGTGGAGTCCGCCAAGATCGAAACCCGCGCTCTGACTTCAAAGTACGAGGAGACTGGCAAATTGCCCGAGCGAAAGGCGATCCTGACGGACAGTGGCATCCAGCTTTTCGCCACCGATGCCTATGCCGCCAGGTTGAAAGCTGCCGCGCCTTCACAAACTCTTCCGGGCTATCTCAAGGCGCACCTGGGCCAGATTCAAGCTGGCGATTACTTCGCCACTCTGGCCTTCCTGCCCATGTTCCCTCAGCATGAAGCCGCCATTCAGGCGTTCCGCCACAAGGTGCGCGATGCGAAGGAAGTGGCGACCTGCCTGGGCTTTGGACCGCGTTTTCTGCACTCCACGGGACAGGACTACAAGGGCGGACCCAACACAGGCGTTTTTCTGCAGATCACTGCGGATCACGCCGTCGACGTGGAGATTCCTGGACAAAAATATAGCTTCGGCATCGTGATTGCGGCCCAGGCGGCGGGCGATCTTGCTGTGCTGGAGTCCCGTGGGCGCAGAGCTTTGCGCGTGCATCTGGGCGCGGATGTGGCCGCAGGCCTCAAGACACTCGCGGCTGCGGTGGACGCTGCACTGGCATAAGCGGCCTGCAAAAGCCTTGAAGGCCCGCTCCATTCCCTTCAGGAGCGGGCTTTTCTGTGTTGGATTAGTGCAGGCGAGGCTGCAGGGACCGGGGGCTGGACAGACTGGCTGGGTCAAATGCGGAGCTGGCTTGCGGCACACAAAGCTTCCGAGCTTCAAACGGGGCGGCGAAGGAACGGGTCACATGCAGCCGGTCCATCACGACAAACCGCGTCCGCAACCCGCCAATCATCGGGGGTAATGTGGAAGGCAAGTGTTTGCGGTCCACATAGATCACCAGCGCCGCTTCGCTGGGATGATCGAGGCTCTGTCCAACGCCGATCCCGAAGAACGCGGGGTTTTGCTCCATCAGCGTGTGTGCCAGCTGACGTTTCACCGCCAAAGCCTGGTTGATCACGACAGAATCCAAGCCTGGCGCGTCGGCCAGTGAGACCGTCATGGGTGCGGCGCCCAGGGCCACCGCGTGTGCCGTGGTCGGAATGACCACGGTCCGGACCCCTGCAACGAGCGGTTGAATGACTGCATGGGCGCTCGAATCTACGTAGACAATGACAGCGGCTTCGCCCGCGCGGTCGCTGCTCTTACCCATGGCAATTCCCAAAATGCCTGCGGTGGGGTTGACCCACTGACGGGCACTGGCAAGTGCCTGCTGCTCGCGGGCGATCTCGCCGTCGCCGAGGGCGTGAGCCTGCCCTGCGGCGATGGTGCTGTCGCCGAAACTCAGACAGCTCACAGTGTGGTCGTCGCCTCCCACAAACGTGTAGTTTGTGGAATCGCCTGCATGTTCGTTCAGCGCATGCAGCACTTCTCTGGCGGGGTTGGCCATCCCCTGCACGACGCCGACCACGTCCGTGCCTCCCGCGAAGTAGAGCCCGACGGGTTCGGCATTGGTGGCATCGACCACCAGTGCGCCAGAGTCACCCGCATCACTGAAGCGGTCACCGCTCAGGCCAATCTGGTTGGTAAAGAGTTTGGCGAGGTAGGGCTTCGTCTCGGCACAATCGCGGAAGTAGTCCACCGAAACATCCACCCCGATGGCCGTGACGGCGCCGCAGGTCAGCCCGGTTGTCCGGCCGCTCTTCGCCACGCGCATCTGGAGCCGGGCGTCCTGACCTTGTCCTCCGCTCGAAGAGATGCCGGGCGGCGCTGGTGCCAGGGTGCCGTCCGGCTGCCGTGCCCCGAACTCCAGGATGCTGCCGGTGGGGTCCACTGTGTGCGAGGCCACCTGGGCGATGGCCGCATCCACGTTGGTCGTGGCGGAGCGCAGTGGCAACCACTCCGTTAGCGAACCGACCGGCACCGTCCCCGGCCCATCTCCATTGGGTGTGCAATTGTTGTCGATCAGGCCCGGCTGCACGATGGCGTCTCCTGCGCGAGCCCGGTCACTTCGCGCAAGGATGTGGTTGTTGCTCAGCAGGAATTGCCGTCCGTTATTGTCCTGGATGAGCGCACCCAGCGTGCCGCTGCAGCAGTCCACAACGGAGTTGCCACTCTGGTCGAAATCGTTGTTGTTGCCCCCGGAGCTGCCCAGGGCCAGGGGTGCGGGCAACAGGCTCTGATGGCTGGTCGGATTGCTTGAAATGCCCGCGGCATTCAGGAGTATGGCCGCCTCGGTCCGCGCTGGCGAATCACCCGCTGTGGCGACCACGTAAGTGACGGCAGCGGCTGGCGTCGTGGCAGGCGCGGTGTAGGTGACTGTGCAGGTCGTGAAGACCTTCGCCGAGCGCTGGCAGAGAGGTGGGCTCAGGTTGCCAAGTCCGCCGCTGGTCCCGGCTGGGGTATTCGAGAGCGCAAAGCGGATGGTTGCTCCACCCCCGGCCTCGGACAGAGTGCCGGAGATCGTAACGCTGCCGCCTGCGCCGAGCGCCATATTCACGGGTGAAAGCGGCTGCAGAAACCCGGGGGTCACCGTCAGCAAGGCAGAGGCCTGGATCTGCGGCGCCGACTTCAGTGCGGCATGAACTCTCACCTCCACACGGTCGGCCGTCAGGTAGCTGGGAGGCGTGTACTGGCCGCTTGGCGTAATCGTGCCGGGACCGGCGGCGGCATCTCCGCCAGAGAGCGACCAGGTTACGTCCGCTGGTGCTCCTTCCGGCATAAGGGCGGTGAATTGCTCCAGGGAACCGCCGTGCAAGCCGATCACATTACATCCGGTGCAACTGGTATCGATTCTTGCTTCAGTGGGGCCGATGGAAAAGAAAGCATTGGAGGAGGGCGGGGTTGCGACTCGTCCACCCCCACAGCCTGCCAGCAGAGCCAGGCTCAGCCACGGCACCATGGCGCGAAGTCCAAAGAGCGGGCGCGGCTCCGCAGGCCCGCTCTGCAGCGAGGCCGCATGGTGCGAGGACAAAGCACGCTGGAAAGGCCTCAACAAGACACAACACCTTTTTCGGCTGAGATTGCCTATCTTTTCGACGCATTCCGCCACCAAGAGTAGCGCAACTTTCTTCCGGATGCGGTGACTCGAAACCGGGCCAGCTCCGGAAGTTGCACAGAATGTGACGGTAAGAAAACGCTCGCCAGGGACTGTGTTGCGCGCCTGTGCCATTGGAGGCTGGCGACTGCCCCGGCTTTGCCTGGTCGAGGACTGGACATGAAAGGGAAGGAATGAGCCAGGCGATTTCTGCACAGCCTTGCAAAGCATGGATGACACTTTTTCGCCATGGCAATGCGACAAGAGCAGGATTCCGATGCCGCGCTAATCAGCCTATAGTTTGGTCTTGCAAGCGGCCAACTGGATTCTTCTCAGAGGCACGGATGGGATGAATGCAATCGGTTGCAGCCGGGTTGATGAGTCGCTGAGCGCGATTTCGGGCCCCCGGAAGGGCAGTTCTGTTACGAAATGAGGGAGGAAATCATGGACTGGGGAATTGCAACGCACGGGCCTGGGCCCAGTGATTTGGATTTGAATCGGAAACAGCTTAGCAGGGGCCTCTTGCAGTCCCTGAAGGGTACAAAGACCCCGATCTCCCTTGAGGGCTATCTGCGGCACGCAGAGACAAACGGATTCATGATGTTCAGCCAATCCTGCGCAGCAGCGTCGTGGATCAGGATTCCCGTGGGCCGTATCCGCGAACTGGAATGGATCGGCGACGAGATGAATGCGGGAACGAACGTAGCCCACGTCCGTCTCATCCTTTAGATCCCCAGACTGTCTTCCCCGGCCAGGGCTCATCGCGGTGAGGCAACTCCTCGTGACATGTCTTGACCGGCTACCGTTCCAGTGCGAGCTCGCTTTGACCGATCCACCTCATGCCAGGATGCAGTGGGTCGCATCGGAGCAAGCTCGCACTGGAACGGTCCTCCCCATCACGACGCCTCATTTTTCTGTTCCGCACCATGCGCGCTTCCCCTTTTCATCGCTTCAGGCGACCTGCAGCACAAGCTTGCCGAAATGAGATGCGGCCTCCATGCGCTTGAGGGTTTCGCGAGCTTCGTTCCAGGAACTGCTCGTACAGACGGGCCGCAGATGGGCACGAGCAATGGCACGATTCATCTCTTCAAAGTCATGGCGTGATCCCACATAGATGCCCTGAATGCGCGCCTGCTTGTGCAGAATGAGCGGTAGCGGGATCGGATCCGCCGGGCCCGACAGAACACCAATCTGCGCAATGACTCCGCCCATGCGCACAGCCCGCAGCGAGTGGGGCAGCGTGCCCACTCCACCGACCTCGACGACCAGGTCCACGCCTTCGCCATCCGTCTGGTCAAGCACCCAGCGGTCCCATGCTGGCGTTTCCCGATAGTTGAGGCCTGCATCAAGACCCAGGACTCCAGCGCGCTCCAGTTTCTGGTCGCTGCTGGAGACGCCCAGAACGCGTAGCCCCGCAAGTTTTGCAAATTGCAGGGCAAAGAGAGATACGCCTCCTGTTCCTTGAATCAGAACGGTCGAGCCCGGCATGAGCCTTGCCGTGGCCAGGGCGTTCCAGGCCGTGACGGCGGCGCAGGGCAGCGTGGATGCTTCTGCGTAGCTCAGATGAGCAGGCACGCTGACCAGTCCCGATTCGTGCAGGACCGCGTACTCAGCCAGCATCCCGTCGATGTCGCCTCCCAGGGCGCCCTTGATCTTTGCTGGCGACGGCGGCCCATCCAGCCAGTTCTGCATGAAGATGCCTGCCACGCGGTCGCCGGGCTTCCAGCGCGTGACCCGGGGACCCACGGCGACCACTTCGCCGGCGCCGTCGGAGCAGGGGATCCGCGGCAGCGCCATTTTCGGGTTATAGAGCCCCTTCACCACTAGAAGGTCCCGGTAATTGAACGAGACTCCATGAATTTTCACCAGAACTTCGTTTGCCGCAGGTTCGGGCGTCTGCCTTGCAACAAACTCCATGGAATCAACGCCAAACGTTGAGATCTGCCAGGCTTGCATGGACCCTCCTAGATGGTTCCTGGGCGTTTGCCGCGCCGCTGTGCGGGACAGCGTGCGCCAAAGTCCTCGTAGAATGAAGATATGGCTCGTGGTTGGGAAAGTAAATCCGTGGAGGAGCAGATGGCGGGTGCCTCGCAGCAACCGGACGTGAAGCCCGGAAACGGCTTTGAAACTGAGGAGCAGCGTCGAATTTCAGAGCTCAAACATGCAGAGACGTCGCGGCAGAAGCAGGCGTTGCAACTGCAGCGGGAGAACATCCTTTCGCAGAGGACCTCAAACCCGGGCCGCCGCGCAGCCCTTGCAGCGGCGTTGAGCCAGGTGGAAGGGCAACTCGCGGCGCTGGAGAACGCATAGAGGCCAGGACCCGGTGACGCAGCCGGGTCGATGCTGGAGCGGTCATTCCTCGCGGGAAAACAGCAGGGAATTCGCTTGCTGCACCGGAGTCATCAGGATTCGCGCAATGTTCACATGCGCGGGTCGGCTGGCAGCCCAGACAATCGCGTCTGCGACATCTGCGCCGGTCAGCGGCTTGACGCCCTTATAGACTTTCGCCGCGCGTTCTTCATCGCCGCGGAAGCGCACCAGGCTGAAGTCCGTTTCCACCATGCCCGGGTCCACACTGGTCACGCGCACCGGAGTGCCGAGAACATCCTGCCGGAGACCATCGTTGATGGCGCGCTCGGCGGCTTTCGTGCCGCAGTACACCGCGCCATTCGGATAGGTGATGTCTCCTGCGGTGGAGCCGAGATTAATCACGTGTCCACGGCCGCGCACCACCATGCCGGGTACGACGGCACGGGTGACATAGAGCAGGCCCTTCACGTTTGTGTCGATCATTTCTTCCCAGTCCTGCAGCTTGCCCATATAGAGCTTATCCAGGCCTCGGCTCAGGCCGGCATTGTTCACCAGAATGTCAATCTCCGCCCATTCCGGCGGGAGTTCATCAATGGCCGTCTGGACGGCACGATGATCTCGAACGTCCAGATCAATCGAGTACACGGCCTTTGCGCCGCGCTCGCGCGCCTCCAAGGCAACCTCGGCTAGCTTGCCGGCGCGGCGGGCGGCAAGCAGGAGCCTGCATCCCTCTGCGGCAAAGGCCATCGCCGTGGCCGCGCCAATGCCGGAACTGGCCCCAGTGATGAAGACAATCTTGTTACGAAGGTTCATTCCGCTATCCTATCGAATCGCTCCGATGCAGACCGTGATGCGAACCACAGCGCTGCGAACGGACCGGAATCCGCGATTCCTCGCGTCAATTCGGGATGATGCCGCGGCGTTGCGCCATGCGGTACTGCCCCACAGCCCAATCCGTTGAGCCGAGTCCGGCCTGCTGAGCGGCTGCGAAAATCTCCGCAAGGTTGTCAGCAAGACTCAGCCGCACATGACGGCTGGTGGCTGCTTCCCGCAGCAGGCGCAGATCTTTTGCGCCCAGTTCGACCGTGGCTCCCGGCTGCTCCGGTGGCTGCAGCATCACCTTGCCATAGGCCGCGTAGAACGGCGACTGGAAGAGCGCGCTGTTCACGGTCTCCAGGAAGGTTTCAGGCTGAATGCCCTGCGCTTCTGCATAAACAAACGCTTCGCCCAGCGAGTGAATCATCGCGCTGATGAGGAAGTTGCCACCGAGCTTGAGGGCATGGGCCTGACGCGGCTCGCTGCCCACTATGGAGATGCCGCGTGAGAGCGGCTCCAGCAGTGGGCGTGCCTTCGCAATCGCTGCTTCTGCCCCTGCCACCACAATCCATAGCCGGCCTTCCTCTGCCACGTTGGGCCGGCCAAACACGGGGGCCGCAACAAAGCTCTGGCCGAGGCGCGCATGTTCGGTCGTCAGCCGCTCGCTCAGAGCAACACTGATCGTGGAAAAGGAGATGTGGAGTGCGCCGGCCTTCATGGCTTGCAGCACATCGCCCGCGCCAAAAAGCACTTCCTCGTGCGCCGCATCGTCAAAGAGCATCGTCAGGACCACGTCGGCCTCTGCAACCGCCTGCGCTGGACTGGTTGCGACAATAGCGCCCTGCGCCGCCAGTTCCCGAGCCTTGTCCGCGGTCCGGTTCCACACCGTCACGCGGTGACCGGCAGCGACAAGGCGCCGCGCCATGGCGTAGCCCATTTTTCCCAGACCAAGAAAAGCAATCTGCATGGAGCAATCTCCAGGAAGGAAGAGTTGGGCGCCTGTCGCGGACTCTCGAAGAGGCAGAGAACGGGGCAGGAAATCCCTCTGCTGTGAAGGATGCGTGGTGAGTCGGTTGCGATGCAGTGCAGCTTACTGTGGCGTGACGAGATGATGCGCGATCGCAAAGAGAGCGAGTTCCAGCCGCGTCGAGACGCCTGTCTTGTCAAAGATGTTGGAAAGGTGCCTCTTGATCGTCTCTTCGCTCAGACCGAACTGCTTTGCAATATCGCGATTGCTGCAGCCTTCCACAATGCAGCCCACCACCTCAAGCTCGCGTGGGGTGAGGCCATAGGTCTTGCGTTGCGGGGGCGCGGCCTGCTGCATCAGGTCGTGCAGCGCTGCCACCAGGTTCACCACTCGCTTGCCGCCGATCCAGAAGTCCCCGGCGTGCACCGTGCGGATGGCCACCTTCAGGTGGCCTGCAAGGGCGTCTTTCAGGACGATTCCCCTGGCGCCAATGTGCAGCGCCTCGATGATCTGCTGCGTGGTGATCGTCGAGGTGAGCAGGAGGATTTTCACCTCCGGCGATCCCTTCATGATGGCACGCATGGCCTCGAGGCCCGGGAGCCTGGGCATGGCGACATCGAGCAGGAGGATGTCCGGTTTAAGTTCGAGGACCTGCGTGATGGCTTCGTCGCCGTCGTCGGCTTCGCCCACCACGTTGAAACCCTCTTCGGCCTGCAGCATATTGCGGACGCCAATGCGAACTACTGGATGGTCATCCGCGAGCACAATTCGGATCGGTCTTTCCACGCCAGCCCGTAACCTCCGACAGAGAGCTTCCACGAGTGGGTCTTGAAAACCCCATTTTGCCCAGGCGCACCCCGTTCAAACCCTTGCATCTAAATTGTCTGCGCTGGAAACTCAACTTCCAGCATACGCTCAAGACTTCGGGTCGCAGCGTATAAATCCTGGAGCACGGCGGGTGAGTTATCCAGTTGGTCACTCTCGCGCTCGAGCATTGCGCCGAGCCGGGCCGCCTGCTTGACGCCCGCCATGCCGCATCCACCCTTGATTGCGTGGCCGATCTGCCGCACGACCGTCGCATTTCCAGCGGCTATGGCTTCCCTGAGGGCCTCGCTTCGTTGTTTCAGATCGGATGCAACCGCAGCATATACCTCCCGGACCATCGACTCCGGCATCAGTTCGCGGAATTGGGACAGGGTGTCGCGACTCAGAACAGGCTCTGAAGTCTCCGGGATGGGAGAGGCATGGAGCGGAACGCGCCCCTCGATGAGCCTGGCAAGGACATCCGAGCTGAAGGGCTTCATCAGAAATCCATCCGCAGCCGCCACAACGGGCTCCGCTCCCTCGCTGGCGCTGATCACGAAGATGCTGGCCTGGCAGCGTTTCCGCAGGTGATGCATCAGCTCCAGGCCGCTGATCCCGGGCAGTTGCGCATCCATCAGGATGACCTGGGGCACAAGATCGCCCGCATCCAGCATTGCGAGCGCCGCTGCTCCATCATCGGCACTGTGAACCGTGTAGCCATGCAGGGTCAGAAGCGTCGCGATGACTTCGCGGCTGATCATGTCATCGTCGATGAGCAGAATGACGGGAAGATCATGGTTTGCGCCAATGCGGATCATAGGCTTCTTTCACCTTCCGGGCCTGAGGGCCCGTTACTCGTTGGAAATCGCAACCTCATGGAGCCATCCCGGTGCCTTGAGGAGTTCGCGGGGTCTTGATCCATCGGCAGGCCCCACTAGCCCATCGCGCTCCATTAAATCAATCAAGTGTGCTGCTCGGCCATATCCTATTCGTAACCTGCGCTGCAAAAGTGACGTGGAGGCCTTGCCGAACTCGAAGACCAGACGGACGGCATCGTCGAACAATGGGTCGCTTTCGTCTTCGCCGGCGGCTCCGCCTTCGGTGCCCGGCCGCTCGTCGCGCGGAGATTCCAGGAAGCCTTCCGCGTACTCCGCCGCTCCCTGGTCCTTCCAGAAGTTGACGATCGCAGCTGTTTCTTTTTCACTGACATACGGCGCATGCAGCCGCATCAGCCTGCTGGTGCCCGGGGGCAGGAAGAGCATGTCGCCCCGGCCGAGCAAAGCCTCTGCGCCATTCGTGTCGATAATGGTCCGTGAGTCTACCTTTGTGGCGAGCCGGAAGCTGATCCGGGTCGGCACGTTCGCCTTGATGAGGCCGGTAATCACGTCTACGCTGGGCCGCTGGGTGGCCAGCACCAGGTGGATGCCGACGGCGCGTGCCATCTGGGCCAGCCGCGTGATGGACTCTTCGACGTTGGCACGGTCGAGCATCATCAGGTCGGCCAGCTCGTCGATGATGATGACGATAAAGGGCAGCGGCTCTTCGGGCTCGCCCTCGTCAAAGAGCGAAGGCATCGCCCCTTCAAACAGCTTGTTGTACTGGTCAATGTTGCGCACGCTGCGCGAGGCCAGCAGCTTCAGCCGGCGCTCCATTTCGCGGACGGCATTGCGCAGCGCATTGGCCGCCAGCTTGGGCTCGGTGATGATCGGCGTGAACAGGTGCGGGATGCCTTCGTACATGCCGAGTTCCACGCGCTTGGGGTCCACAAGGATGAGGCGGACCTGGGCGGGCGTGGTCCGAAAGAGAAGACTCATAATCATGGCGTTAATCGCCACGGATTTGCCGGACCCGGTTGAACCTGCGATGAGCACGTGAGGCATGGAGGACAGGTCGGCCGTTACGATGCGGCCATTGATGTCTTTGCCCATGGCGAGCGTCAGGCGTGACTTTGCCTTGGCGAAGGTTTCTGATTCCAGCACGTCGCGCAGGTGAATCGTCTCGCGCTCGTGGTTTGGCACCTGAATGCCAACGGTGCTCTTGCCGGCCATGCGCTCGATCAGGATGCTCTCCGCCCGCATGGCAAGGCAGAGGTCTTCCGCCAGACCCGTGACGCGCGAATACTTCACCCCGGCCTCAGGTTTGAATTCGTAGGTGGTGACCATGGGGCCAGGGTTGATCTGTACCACCTGGCCGCGCACGTCAAACTCCGCGCATTTCTCCACCAGGACTTTGGCTTCCTCGCGCAACACATCCTCGCGGACGGCCTGTGGACCGCTCCCGGCGTTGAGCAGGGTGCTGGGGGGCAGCTTGAATCCACTCACGCGCTTGGGCGCCACGGTGGCGCTGCGGATCTCGGCGTCTGCGCGTTCGTGGATGGCAATCTCTTCTTGCACCGGCGCGCCGGCAGGAGCCGGAGCAGGAGTCGGGGCCGGCGAGGGCGCTGCGGGAGCCGAGCGCATCTCCAGAACACGCGGCGCCGGCTGGACAACGGGGGGTGCGATGGGCGTCTCTCTGGCTTCCGCCGCAGCTTCCCTCCCCGGTTTTGCAGGCTCCTGGCGCTCCCAGATGCTGGGGCGTGGAGCGATTGGAGCCGGGACGTCTTCCTCTGCCTGCTGCGCGGCCGCCCTTTGGAACGCGGGGACCTCGTCGATCAGATCCGCTTCCTGCTTCCGCTCGCGACGGCCAAAGAGCGCCGCCAGGCGGCTGGCTCGCTGCCGGATGGGTGAGACGGGCTCAGGAGCTGCTTCGCCGTCGATCGTGCCGGTGAACAGGCGCTGTTCCGGCCCTGGAGATGCCTGCTCGTCCCGAAGAGCGTCGGCCTCGGCCTTGCGCTCGGCGCGGTCTCTGCGCCAATTCAGCCAGCGGTCATACCAGGCCATCATCTGGATCCAGCGATCCTCGACGAATTGTTTGAGCGTCCAGAAGCTGATGGCCGATGCAAAGTAAAGCCCCGCGGCGGCAAGGGCGAGTGTGACGACCCATGCCCCCTGGGTGTTCAAGTAGGTCACCAGAAACTCCGCAACCAGGCGCCCGGCGACACCCTCCACCGGGACGGCATGCATCCAGTGCCAGTGCCAGGGCAGCAAGCCAAACGTCGCGGGAACAAATGCAAGCGCCAGCACGCATCCGGTCCAGCGTAGCCACGCCGCTCCACCAGGCTGCGAACGCAACCATCCCCAGCCCACCGCGCCAAGCCAGAAAGGCAGCAGGAAAGCCGCGAGGCCGAGCCACTGCAGCAGCAGGTCGCTGAGCCAGGCACCAAGCACGCCTACCCAGTTGTGGACGGCATGCGCAAGGGCAGGATCCACCGATGTGCTCCACGATGGATCCATGGGGTGATAGGTCGCCAGAGAGAGGAAAAGGAGGATCGAGGCGAGCGACGCCACAAGCCCCAGAAAGACCTCAAGGGCACGGCTCCGCTTTGCTGGCAAAGCGATCGGGATAGGCTTCATGTTGGGGACGCTTCCACCCCTGCCCGCCGCGAAAAAAGCATTGCAGCCGCCAGGGCGGATGAGAGATCCCAGAGCAATTTCTATTATGGCTGGCCGCCAGGCCAATCCAGGACAAAAAGCAAACGGGGGGAACCTTGATGTCCACCCCCGCTTACGACAACGATTTGTGTCGCTTAGCTTCCCATGAATCGTGCTCCAAAGGCGAGCAATGCGATCCCCAGCACAATGCGGTAAACCGCAAAGATCCCGAAGCCGTGCCGTCTCACCCACAACAGGAACCACTCAACGACACCAAGCGCGACGACAAACGAAACGACGAAGCCGATTGCGAGGACCATCCAGCGCTCGGAGTTCATGACCACATGAGCCGCTGCGGCCGCTCCCGCAGCTGTCTTGCCCGGATGAATTTCCTTCAGCAAATCGTAGCCCGTTGCCGCAATCATCGTCGG
Organism: Occallatibacter sp.; assembly: GCA_049582405.1. GTDB lineage: Bacteria > Acidobacteriota > Terriglobia > Terriglobales > Acidobacteriaceae > Telmatobacter. Next base: position 19,993 of record JBAUTX010000441.1, read on the forward strand.
AATGGAAAGCAGGAAACTGAATTCCAGTGCAGAGGGACGGTCAAGGCTCGCAATCTGCCCCGCTGCGATGGTGGACATGGAACGCGATACGCCGGGGAAGATGGCCGACAGCGCCTGACAAAGCCCGATCCAGATGGACTGGCCGAGACTCATCTCTTCCACGTGCGTGGTGGTGGCCTCCTGCCGCGAAAACCACACATCCACGATCCACATCACAACTCCGCCAATCAGCAGAGCAAGCGCCATCACCGAGATGCTGCTGAGGTTGTGATCGCTCCATTTCTTCAGGAGCAGTGCTGGAGCCGACGTGAAGGCAAACGCAATGAATGTGAGGGAGATAGGATGTGTAAGCCAGTTGCGGTCGCCGTTTTCACCCTCGGGAAACGTCCGCAGGAATCCGACAATACGGCTCAGATAGAGCAGCAGCAGGGCCAGAATGGCCCCAGCCTGTATGACGATCGTGTACATCTTCCAGTACTCGTCCTCCATCGGAATCCGCATCAGTGCTTCCGTGATGCGCAGGTGTGCCGTGGAGCTGACGGGCAGAAACTCGGTCAGACCTTCCACAATGCCCAACAGTACAGACTGCATGTAAACGTTCAAGAAACCTCCGGGGCCCAATCAGGGACGGTCAATCCCGTACACAGGAACATCCTGATCTAATTTGAACACGAGCGCAGCAGCCCGCCACGTGTAATCCGACTGTGGAAACTTGTCCTTCAACTGCGCCACCAGCGCGCTTGCGTGCCGGTGTGCCTCGTCCTGGTGTTTCTTGTTGCCGTCCGCGCCATACATGTCCGTCAGCACGGCTTGCCGGTAGCAGGCTTCGTAAAGCGCTCGGGCTGTCCGCGGTCCGTTGGGATGGTCGGCGGCATAGTGTTCATACACGTCTGACTCCCGCTCGGGACACTTCTCCTGCCCCTCCCACTCGCCGCAGAGCTTGTTGTCAATCAGGTCAAAGTCGGCGAGATCGGCCCAGCGCGTGTGAGGGTAGTACTTGATGACCTTCTTCAGTTCGTCTTCATCCATCTGGTTGCGCAGGGCGGGATTCTGCAGCTTTGCAGAGGGCAGGGAGCTGTAGTCGGCCTTTTGCAACTGCCAGCGAATATCCGCGGCGCGCCAGGCTGCTTCCGGAGCGAGGGGCGAATTGGGAAACATCTCCACAGCGCGCCGATAGAGCAGACGAGCGGCCTGGGCGGCATTTGCCGGTCCGCGCGGATCGGACGCCAGGGCTTCTTCTGTAGCAGCCGAACCCAGCAAGACCTGATCGCCGTTCGGCGTGTTCTCAGAGATAATGCCTTTCGCCTGGATCCACCCTGAGATGGGCGGCGGCGTATCGTCATTGCCCATCTCAGGCGCGTCCTCGGAGTGCTCTTCCTCGATGTCCGTGTTGGCATAGACGCGCAGCCAGTCGCCGCTCTTCTCCGCGATGACCATTTCACGGCCGACCTGTACACGGTCTACCTTCTGCGAGTCGGTGTGGGCCGAAATGTAGAGCCAGGTGACACGCAAAGCCGTAGCACGCGGGCCCGCCAGCGGCTTGACCATCTGCGGCGGCGCTTTCTGGCTCTGTGCGGCGACAGCCGCAAGCACGACAACGAGACTGCCCAGGCAGGTGCGGAAATTCATCTCACCAGAAATCATAGTCGAACGAGGTTATTGCGCGGCTTCTGTGAGCACCTCGGCCAGCAGCGACGGTGCAACATTGCCACCGCTCACCACAGCCACGGCCTTGCCATAACGAGGCAGCTTGTCCGCATGAAACAGCAATGCAGCGGCAGCCACAGCGCCGCTTGGCTCCGGCACCAGCCGCGCAGTGGAAACAATAGCCCGCATGGTGGCGCGAATCTCCGCCTCAGTGACGGTGATGATGTCGTCCACAAAAGCCTGGATATGGGCAAAGTTGCGCTTGCCAACACTCTGCGTGCGCAGGCCGTCCGCGATGGTTCTGCTGGTCAGCTCCGCCGGCCACTCCACGATCTTTCCCGTGCGGAAGCTTTCTGCGGTGTCACCGGCAAGCTCGGGTTCCACGCCCACGACCTTGGCCCGTGGGCAAAGCTGCTTCACGGCAGCCGCAACGCCGCTCAGCAGGCCACCGCCCGAAACCGGGGCAAGCACCAGGTCGACATCCGGCAGAGCCTCGGCAATCTCAAGGCCGCACGTGGCCTGCCCCGCGATAATCTCCGCATCATCATACGGCGGCACGACCACGTACCCGTGCTCGCGGACGAGTTCCTCTGCCCTGGCCAGCCGCTCACTGGATGCGGGGCCAACGTCGACAACCTCGGCGCCAAGCGCCAGCGTGGCCGCGCGCTTGATGGCGGGAGCATTCGACGGCATGACGATCACCGCTTTTGCCCCCACCGCACGAGCGGCATAAGCCACTCCCTGCGCGTGGTTCCCGCTGGAGTAGGTGATGACGCCGCGCCGAATCTCTTCCGGCGTGAGCTGCAGAATCTTGTTGGCCGCGCCGCGGATCTTGAACGCACCGATCGGTTGCAGGCTCTCCGCCTTGAGCCAGACCTCACCGCGCACGCCCGGGAATGGCGCGTGAAGCAACGGAGTCTGCACGGCGATGCCATGGATCCGCGCAGCTGCCGCGCGGATGGCATCCATGGTGGTAAGCGATTCAGTCGCGGAGCTCATAGGAACCCATTCTCAGATTTCCATGATGATCGGCATGATCAGCGGCCTGCGTCCTGTCGTCTTCTGGACCAGCCGCTTCAGGTCGGCGCGAATCTTGTCTTTCACCATGCCATAATCGGACTTCTGCTCGCTGCTGAGATCGTCGAGCGTCCTTAGTACCGTCTCGCGGGCCTGGTCCGTAATGTCCGCGCCGCCAAACCCGCGCATCACGACTTCCGGCGCCAGCTCCAGCTTGCCCGTGCGCTTGTTGATGCCGATGACGGCAAGAACGATGCCATCCTCGCTCAGGATGCGGCGATCGCGAATGACAAGTTCTTCCACAACATCAATGGATGAACCGGAGTCAATCAGGATGCGGCCTGCCGTGACCTTGTCCTTCTTGCGTGCATCGTTCTTGTCCAGTTCCAGCACGTCGCCATCCTCAATCACGATGGCATGTGCCACAGCGCCCGTTTCCATGGCCACCTGCGCATGGCGGCGGAGGTAGCGGTAATCCCCGTGCACAGGGATGAAGAACTTGGGCCGCACGAGGTTGATGAGCAACCGCATCTCCTCCTGGCTGCCATGACCGCTCACGTGAATCAGGCCGCTTGAGCCGTCGTCGCAGATGACATTTGCATCGCGGCGGTAGAGGTGGTCAATCACGCGGAAGATGCCTTTTTCGTTGCCGGGAATGATGCGCGAACTCAGCACCACGGTATCGCCGGCGTCGATGCGGGCGTGCTTGTGGTTGTCGACGGCGGCACGGCTCAGCGCGCTCATCGGCTCGCCCTGCGTTCCGCTGATCAGCACCATGAGCTGGTCCGGCGCATAATCACGCATCTGGCCGGGATTGATCACAAGGCCCGGCGGAAGATCGATGTAGCCCAGATCCTGAGCGATCTCCGTGCTTTCCATCATGGAGCGGCCAATGACAGCCACCTTGCGCCCATGCGCGCGCGCCAGCTCCATTGCAATCCGAATGCGATAGATGGACGACGAGAAGCAGCTGAAGAAGAGCTTCTTCTTTGCGCGCGAAAAGATCTCATCCAGACGCGGCACCACGGCCCGCTCGCTGGGCGTGTAGCCGGAGCGCTCGACGTTGGTCGAGTCCTGCAGCAGCGCAAGCACGCCGCGCTTGCCGTATTCGGCAAAGGTGTGCAGGTCAAAGGGCTTCTCATCGAGTGGCGAAAGATCGATCTTGAAGTCGCCGGTGTGGATGACGACGCCGACCGGCGTGTCAATGGCCAGCGCCACGCAGTCCACCAGGGAGTGGGTCACGCGAATCGGCTCAATGGTGAACGGACCGATCGAGAATTTTTCCCGCGGAGTAATCTCGATGAGTTCTGTTTCATCCAGCTGCTGGTGTTCCTCCAGCTTGCCTTCCACATAGGCCAGCGTGAACTCAGTGGCATAGACCGGGACTCTGATCTCGCTGAGGATCCAGGGCAGCCCACCGATGTGATCCTCATGCCCGTGGGTGAGGATGATGGCGCGAACATGCTGCTTGTTTTCCACGAGGTAGGAGATGTCGGGCACGACGATGTCCACGCCCAGCAACTCGGTTTCCGGGAACATGAGCCCGGCGTCAATCACAATAATGTCGTCTTCCCAGCGCAGGGCGAGGCAATTCATGCCGAATTCGCCAAGTCCGCCGAGGGGGATGATTTTCAGCTTTTTTGTATGCATCTGTCAGTTTGATGCTAACACCCCAAGCGTTTGTGCAGATGGGCGGGTCGAGCCAACCCCACTGGACAGTGCTGAAAACCAGCCGGCTGCGTCGATAGAGAGGCCTCGTGGCAAATTGCTGGTTGGAGTGGTGCAGGATGTTGAAGCCGTTGGCCTCATGGTTGGCCCTCTCTCTATTGCTCGCGAGCCTCGCCTTTGCCGCTCAGGAGCCAGATCCCGGACCTGTGGTGACGGGATATATCTTTCCGCAGAACTCAGTGCTCCAGCCGGAGCAGATCAGCGCGCAGGGCCTCACGCGGATCAACTACGCGTTCGCGCGGATTCGGGACGGCCGAATGGTCGAGGGATTTCCGACCGACGCGGCAAATCTTGCGCAAATCACCGCCCTGCGCCAGCAGAATCCAAACCTCAGGGTCTTGATTTCCGTCGGCGGATGGACGTGGTCCGGCGGATTTTCTGAAGCAGCTTTGACGGAGCAGAGCCGGACGGTATTTGTTGAGAGTGCCATCGAATTTCTTCGCCGCTACAATCTCGACGGACTCGATGTCGACTGGGAGTATCCCGGCCAGGCCGGCGCGGGGCACACCTTTCGCAGGGAAGACAAGCAGAACTACACGCTCCTTCTCAAGGAGCTTCGCGCACGCCTCAATCAGGAAGCGAAGAAAGCGCACCGGCGTCTCTACCTGACTGTTGCCGCGGGGGCGTCCGCCGATTACCTGAATTTCACCGAGATGGCGCAGGTGCAGAAATATGTGGACGCCGTGAACCTGATGACCTACGACTATTACGGTCCCGCATCGGACGCGCTGACAGGAAACCACGCCCCTCTTATGACCGATCCCAATGACCCCAGACAGGTGTCTGCCGATGCGAGCGTGCAGGCTTTCGAAGAAGCCGGAGTGCCGGCAAGCAAGATCCTGCTTGGCATTCCCTTCTATGGACGCATGTGGGGCGAAGTACCCGACAGGCAGCAGGGCCTCTTCCAGCCAGGCAGAGCCACGACGTCAGGCGATCTCCCGTACAGCGCCATCCTGGCAACGCTGCTCAATACAGGGTTTACGCGTTACTGGGATGCATCGGCCCAGGTGCCCTATCTTTACAACGCGCAGAAGCGGCAGTTTGTCAGCTATGAAGATACGGAATCGGCGGCGGCCAAAGCCCGCTATGCGAAGGCGCATAAACTCCAGGGAGTCATGTTCTGGAGTTATCTCAACGATCCGTCCGGCGCACTTCTGCAGGCGATCGAGCAGGGGCTGCATGACAGCACTTCCGTTCCCAGACCGGCGAACTAGGACCTGCATTCCCGGTCACTCGCCCGGGAAGTGAACCCCCAGCGCCCTGCGCGCACTCTCCAGCATCCGCGCCATGTCGAGCGAAAGCTCGTGCGTGATCTCAGGACTCTCCAGCTTGCCTTCGCGCACCAGATCGCAGAAGTGTGCGGTCTCGTAGTTGAATCCGCCTGCAGTGAAGGGCTCATCGAGATCCACGCGGCGGCCATCGGTGTAATGAATCGTCGCGCGCGTAGGGTTCCACCAGTTCGCATGCAATATGACGTACCCGCGCGGGGCGGCCAGCATCGCATCGCCTCGGCTCAGCAGATCCAGGCCTGTGTGGAGCTGCGCCATTCCACGCTCATGCTCGGTCTGGAAAATCGCGAATGCATCGACCCCCGTCGGGCTGAGCCTCCCCATGGTCTGCACGCGCTTCAGCGGGCCCAGCCAGTCCAGCGCGAGAAAGGCCTCATACGGGCCGATTCCCATGATGCCGCCCCCGGCCAGTTCGCGAAAATGCAGCGGATAGTCCGGCGCCAATGTGGCATCGCAGTGACCCGCGCGGACAAAGCCGACAGGGCCGATGGGATCGTTCTGCAGATGCTCGCGCAGCCTGCGGTAGAGCGGAAAGAAGGGCGGCTTCATCGCCTCCATGAAAAGGCGTTGATGCTTCTGCGCCGTATCAAGAACCTCCGTCAGTTGGACCTCATTCATCGTCGCCGGCTTTTCGCAGAACACGTGCTTACCCGCTGCCAGAGCGGCCTGACATAGGGCTGCATGCGTGTCCGGATGCGTTGCGATGTAGACGGCATCCAGGTCCGCCGCGAACAGCGCTTCCAGGGATGGCGCAACCTGCGGCACGTGGAAGCGGGCGGCATAGGCGGCGGCTTTCTCGGAATTCCTGCCCCAGACCGCCATCAACGCTGCACCGGGAACGGCCGCAAGACCCTGCGCAAAGCGCGACCCTGCGCGCCCGGGGCCGACCACGCCCCAGCGGATGGGAGGCAAGGATGGGTTCGAGGAGTCCACGTCTCTACGTTAATCGCTGCATGGGCAGTCTTGTTGGTTGTACCGAAGCATGAGCGCACCCGCCACGCTCCCGTGGGTCTAACGAAGCAGGTCTTCGAGCGTGGTGCTCAGGTCGGTCTTCTCGTCGCGATACTTCACGATCACCGGTGCATAGAGCGCAATGCCCCAGCCGTCGCTGTTTGGATGGCCTTTCCCTTTGGCTACCGCGCGCGAGCCGGGGACAACAACGGCAGTCGGCGGAATGATGAGCGGCCGCTCAGCGGACGCTCGCAGCACCTCGCCTTTGACCAGATCAAAAACAGGAGTGCCGCGCGTGAGAATCGTCCCAGCGGCCAGAACGGCGCCTTTGCGCACGATGGTGCCCTCATAGACGCCACAGTTGCCGCCAATGAGCACGTCATCCTCAATAATGACCGGGCTCGCGTTCACCGGCTCCAGCACGCCGCCAATCTGCGCCGCGGCGCTGAGGTGAACCCGCTTACCCACCTGCGCGCAGGAACCGACCAGCGCGTGGGAGTCCACCATGGTTCCCTCATCCACCCAGGCCCCGGCATTCACGTACATGGGAGGCATGCAGACGACCCCTCGTGCCAGATAGGCCCCTGCGCGTACGGAGGAGCCGCCCGGCACCACGCGAATGCCATCGGCTGCTGCAAACTGGCGCACCGGGAATGTGTGTTTGTCGACAAAGGACAGGCTGCCGGCAGAGGAATCGGCGAGCGCTCCGAGCCGAAAGCCCAGCAGAATGCCCTGCTTGACCCAGGGATTCACGCGCCATCCGGTCGGCGCAGCCGGGTCGGGCTCTGCCGCTCGGACTTCGCCCTGTTCAAGCGCACGCCGTAACGCCAGAAAGGCATCCATGGCGGATGCGTCTTCAAGAGCCGCCTGGCCGGCGGCAAATGCCTTTTCAATTGCCTGTTGAAGCTGGGTAAGAATCATGATGCTTTGAGTTTATCAAGCACCTGTTTGATGCCGGCCACAAGCACGGACCAACCTGGGCATCGCAGCAGACGAGGCTGCCCGAGCTGTTGCGCAGCGATCAGGCGGCGAGTTCTTCGCCGAGTTTCTTGCAGATTCAGGCAACGTGCATCTGTTCTTCCTTGGCCCGGTTCTGGCTGTGTGCGCGGCGCTCCACGGG
>JBAUTX010000442.1:0-1995 GCA_049582405.1 Occallatibacter sp.
CGTCAGCACAATGAAACCCATACGCCAGATGCCCGGCACCTGCGCAGGTCCGGGCATCCTCAAAGCTGGAAGCTAGCAGCCAGAGGCTAGCAGCTGCCTTTCTAATACCGGTAGAACTCTGCCTTGAACGGCCCATCCACCGGCACGCCAATGTAGTCCGCCTGCTTCTGGCTCAGCTTAGTCAGCTTCACGCCGATCTTCTCAAGGTGCAGCCTGGCCACTTCCTCGTCCAGCTTCTTCGGCAATACGTAGACACCCACCTTGTAGGTGTCCTTGTTCGCCCACAGATCCAACTGCGCCAGCGTCTGGTTGGCAAAGCTGTTGCTCATCACGAAGCTCGGATGCCCCGTCGCGCAGCCCAGGTTCACCAGCCGTCCCTCGGCCAGCACAAAGATCCCGTGCCCGTCAGGGAACTTGTAGAAGTCCACCTGCGGCTTGATGTTCAGCTTGCTCACGCCCGCCTCGCCGTTCAGCCGGTCCATCTGGATCTCGTTGTCAAAGTGCCCGATGTTGCACACGATCGCCTGGTCTTTCATCTTCTTCATGTGCTCCAGCGTCAGGATGTCCGTGTTCCCCGTGCAGGTCACGTAAATGTCGCCGCGGCCCAGCGTATCTTCCACGGTCGTCACTTCGAAGCCTTCCATCGCAGCCTGCAGCGCGTTGATCGGATCAATCTCCGTCACAATCACCCGCGCGCCCATTCCGCGCAGCGAGTGCGCGCAGCCCTTGCCCACATCGCCGTACCCGCAGATCACCGCCACCTTGCCCGCCACCATCACGTCCGTCGCGCGCTTGATGCCGTCCGCCAGTGACTCGCGGCAGCCATACAGATTATCGAACTTCGACTTCGTCACCGAGTCGTTCACGTTGATCGCCGGCACCAGCAGCTTGCCCTGCTCCATCATCTTGTAGAGCCGGTGCACGCCCGTCGTCGTCTCTTCTGAAACGCCGCGCCACTCCTTCGCCACCTTGTGCCAGTGCTGCGGGTCTTCGGCATACACCTTCTTCAGCAGGTCCTTGATCACCTGCTCTTCGTGGTTGCCGCTCGGTGTGTTCACCCAGCCGTCGCCCTCTTCCAGCTCATAGCCCTTGTGGATCAGCAGCGTCACGTCGCCGCCGTCATCCACCACCAGCTCCGGCCCCTTGCCGCCCTTGTGCGCCCGCGCCTTGTACGTGCAGTCCCAATAGTCTTCGAGCGACTCGCCCTTCCACGCAAACACCGGCACGCCCGTCGCCGCAATCGCCGCCGCCGCATGATCCTGCGTCGAGAAGATATTGCAGCTCGCCCAGCGCACTTCCGCACCCAGGCTCGTCAGCGTCTCTATCAGCACCGCCGTCTGGATCGTCATGTGCAGCGAGCCGGTCACGCGCACGCCCTTCAGCGGCTTCTCCGCCGCATACTTGTTGCGGATCGCCATCAGCCCCGGCATCTCCTGCTCGGCAATCGTGATCTCCTTGCGGCCCCAGTCGGCCAGCGACATGTCCGCAACCTTGTAATCCGTTCCCGTTCCTACCAGCGTGCCTGTAGCCATTGCAATCTCCTCACATCGACAAATCGTGATATGTTGATACTAACCAGAAGCCGACCATGCCGTCAATCGTCAAAACGCTCCGCGTCCTCGCCGACCCCAACCGGCTCCGCATCCTGCTCCTCCTGCGGGCCGAGGAGCTCACCGTCGCCGAGCTGCAGGAGATTCTCGCCATGGGCCAGAGCACCATCTCCACCCATCTCGCCCAGCTCCGCCAGGCGGGCCTCGTCGAAGACCGGCGCACCGGCAAGAACAGCCTATACCGGCTCTCCTCCAGCCCCGCCGACGCGCCACTCGACCAGATCCTCGCCCACGCCGAAAAGCAGACCGCCGAGTTCGCCACCGATCAGTCCGCCATGCGCCGCGTCCTCAAGAAGCGCCAGGACAAGATGCGCAGCTTCTTTGACTCCGTTGCCGGCCGTCTCGGTGCCGACTACGTCCCCGGAAAATCCTGGAAGAGCCTCGC
>JBAUTX010000443.1:0-3592 GCA_049582405.1 Occallatibacter sp.
GTCCACGCACCTTCCGTCAGGCCATGCTCGCAACATGCACCTTGTAACCCGTTTCGAACCGACGTTGGCAAGTGATGATCGGGCGATTGCAACTGCGGCACAACGAACGAAATTTCGACCACCCCGCTGCTGCTCCTGCGGGCCTCAGGGTCCTGCCCTTCAGGGTTGCCGTTCGCGCCGTCGTATCCATCTTGCTCGTGCTCTGCACTCTCGCCGCAGCAGGCCAGGCTCCTCCTGAGCAGCCCGCAGGGCCGGACCCCGCGCCCCTGCCCGACGCGCCTCCATCCCAATTGCCCGCGCCGACCCCGACCCAATCCACGCAACCCTGCCCTTCGCAGCCCACGGAGCCGGTCACCGCACAACCCCATACATGCCCCACCACAACAGATCAGTCCACACCCCCATCCGCGCCCGCCGCCGCCAACAACGGCACCGTCCCGGTGCACATGTGGTTCACCGACCCCTTCTACAAGTTCGATCGCTTCCTCAATGCTCCCCAGGCCAAGCCCCTCACACGCAAAGGAAAAGCCCGCCTTGCTGCCCGCAACTTTTTCGATCCCTTTAACACCGTCACCATCCTCGGCCAGTCCGCCATCGCCATCGGCGCGGACTCCCACACCGCCTACGGCCCCGGCATGCCAGGCTTCGGCCGCAACGTCGGCGTCAGCTACGCCCAGGACCTGACCGCCGAGTTCTTCGGAACCTTTCTCATCCCCTCGCTCGTCCACCAGGATCCTCGCTACTACCGGATGCCCAAGGCCGCATTCGGCAACCGCATCTTCCATGCCGCCTCCCAGATCTTCTGGACCAAAAGCGACAGCGGTCACGGCATGTTGAACTACGCCAACCTCGTCGGCTTCGGCATCGGGATTGAACTCAGCAACCTCTATGTCCCCGGCGAGGAAACCGACCTCGCGGCCAGCGCCCAGCGCTACGCCGTCGGCCTCGCCATCGCGCCCACAGACAACTTGATTACCGAGTTCCTGCCAGACGTCGCCCGCATCCTCCACATCCGCATCGTCCTCATCCAGCGCATCATCAACCAGGTCGCAGGCAACACAAACATCGAGGAACCCTGAACCTCTCTCGCACTAACGCCTTACCCATCAATACCTTCACCCCGTCGAGCCCCGCCCGGCCGTCGCCGGACAGCGCCGTTGGGCGCCTCCAAATCCCCATTCAGACGAAGATTCCGCCATTCACTGCACCCCGGTTGGATTGACGAACGGGGAGGTCTATCCTCGAACTGACATTCTACGTTCCGGCCGATGTCCTTTGCTCCCCGGAACAGGCCCGATACGAACCGATACTGGTGACCGAAGTCGAGCGCGACCAACAAATTAAAAGGAGACAGTGAACATGTCCAAAGCAGTCAAATACGCCGAGAAAGCCGTCGTCTACGCGGCCAAGGGTGCGTGGGTTGCCTTTGAGCGGCTGAACCGCATCAGCCCCAACCCGTCCTTCACCCCCAAGTGGAGCGACAAGCCCCTGCTCAAGAGCTATCAGAAAGAGAAGCCCCCTCTCGGCTGGCCGCGCACCACAGACTCCCTCTGTCCCAAATGCGTCCCCGAAATCCGCCAGCAGATCCTCGACGGCAAGCTGCCCCATGAAGTTCTCCTCAACGAAAAGGTCGGCGAAATCAAGGCTCAGATCATCGAGCGCGACGGCAAGATCCTCATGGTCAAGGACTGCCCCAGGCACGGCCACTTCGAAGACGTCATGTCCATCGACCCGGCCTTCTTCAAGCACTTGGAAGAGTCCTTCCCTGGCCGCGACATCCGCGCCCACGGCGCCGGCGATGAGAAGCTCCACCACCACGGCACCAGCACCGTGACTCATGGCCGCGGCTCGGTCCTCACCATCGACCTCACCAACCGCTGCAACATGATGTGCGACCCCTGCTTCATGGACGCCAACCAGGTCGGCTTCGTCCACGAGCTCACGTGGGAAGAAATCAAGACCATGCTCGACAACGCCGTGCAGGTCAAGCCCCGGCGTCAGATGAGCGTCCAGTTCTCCGGCGGCGAGCCCACGCTCTCGCCCTACTTCCTTGACGCCATCGCCTACTCGCGCAAGGTCGGCTACAACTCCGTCCAGGCCGCATCCAACGGCATCGAGTTCGCCAAGTCCAAGGAGCTCTGCCGCGCCGCCGCCGAGGCCGGCCTCCGCTACGTCTACCTCCAGTTCGACGGCATCGGCAACGCCGCCAACTCCCACCGCAAGGTCGGCAACCTCTTTGACGTCAAGCTCCAGGCCATCAACAACCTCCACGAGGCAGGCGTCGACATCGTGCCGGTGACCACCATCATCAATGGCATCAACAACGAGCAGGTCGGCCGCATCATCAAGTTCGCGCTCGACAACCCCAAAAAGATCAGCTTCCTCTCGTTCCAGCCTGTCAGCTTCACCGGCCGTGACGAGGACATCACCGACGACCGCCGCTTCGCCCAGCGCTACACCCTCTCGCACATGGCCCACGACATCAAGAAGCAGTGCGGCTTCGGCGAGCCCGAGCGCGACTGGTTCCCCATCTCCTTCATGTCCACCTTCTCTGACTGGGCCGATCTCATCCACGGGCCCACAGCCGAGTGGGGCCAGCTCTCCTGCGGGTGCCACCCCAACTGCGGCATCGGCATGGCCATGATGATCGACAAGGAAACCAAGGAAGCCGCGCCCGTCACCGCCTTCCTGCACATGGATCAGGTCGCCAAGGACCTCGCCAAGGTCAATGACGCCTCCCGCGGCAAGTGGCTCTCCGTCATCGGCTTTGGCCTCGCCCTGCTGCGCAACTACGATCCCTTCCAGGCGCCCACCCACTTCCGCATCACCGACATGCTCAAGAAGATGGACAAGACCTTCAACGCTACCGGCCGCAACTACGGCTCCGTCAAGGGCGACCGCACCATGGAAGACATCCAGAAGCGTCGCTCCGACCGTTGGAACTTCCTCTTCATCGCCGGCATGTGGTTCCAGGATCTCTTCAACTACGACTTCCGCCGCACCGAGCAGTGCATCATCCCCTACGCCACGCAGGAAGGTGAAATCTCCTTCTGCGCCTACAACACCGGCATCGGCTGGCGCAACATCATCGAGAAGATGCACATGACCGCCACCCTCACCAAGTGGTACGAGGAGCACGGCCGTCACGAGATCTTCGCCGGCGGCAAAAAGGTCGGCATGTCCCACGTCGGCCACGACCTCAAGCTCAACATGGAGCACGTCAACTCCGAAGCCAACCACACGCTCGATGAACTAGGCATCGCCAAGAATGCCCGCGAAGAGCGCATCCGCGCCCGCGATACAAAGGTGAAGAGCGACGCCGAAAACGCCAAGATGGCCAAGCTCTACCGCGAGCACGTCCTCGGCGAAAAGCCCGTCGAAGGCCTCGTCTCGCTCGACAGCATCGCCCCCGCAAAACCGGCCACCCAGCAGGCAGCAGAGCCGGTCGCCGGGGACTAACTGCCCCAATTCGCTTCGGTTCTCTCACACAAAGGCCGTCCCGCAAGGGACGGCCTTTGTGCGCATCGTCCTATACAAACTTGCGCGGGTAGCTTGCGAGCAGCGATTCCCCCAGAAAACCATAGCTATGATT
>JBAUTX010000444.1:0-19126 GCA_049582405.1 Occallatibacter sp.
GCCTCGGCGGCGCTGCCCGCCACCAGCAGCAGCGCGCGATTCCTCGGCTTCAGAAAGCCCGCCTCCACCGCCGTGTCCAGAAAATCCAAAAGGCCGTTCCAGTAGCCCGCCGTATTGATCAGCACGCACGGCTTGGCATGAATCTTCAGCTGCGCCCAGGTCACAATCTCCATCAGCTCATCCAGAGTCCCGTAGCCGCCCGGCAAAATCAGAAACGCATCGGCCAGCTTCACCATCCGCGCCTTGCGCGCGTGCATCGTGGGCACCTCTTCGAGCCGCGTCAGCCCGGTGTGCGCCAGCTCGCTGCCCGCCAGCACCTTCGGCAGCACGCCAATCACCTCCGCCCCGCCGGCCAGCGCCGCATCCGCCACCGCGCCCATCAGCCCCACACTCGCCCCGCCGTACACCAGCCCCATCCCCGCCGCGGCAATCGCCGCGCCCAGCGCCTGTGCCGCCTCCAGATACACCGGGTCCGCGCCGCTCGCCGACCCGCAGTACACCGCCACGCGCCGTATGCTGGAGTTGCCTTCCGTCATGGTCCCTCCAGCATAGCGCGGCGCCTTCCTGCTACCCTGCCAGCAGAGCCATGGCCACCCTCCGTCGCCGCCATCTCCAACACTGCCCGCACTACCTGCTCCATGTGCCTCGCTGGCTCCCGCGCCTCACCCCCTGGCCGCTCGAGTCCGACTGAACGCCTCACCCGTCTTGTTGCCAAGAACGGGTCGTCGCCGGAGGAGAATGCAAAGACCTATCGTGGGGGGCCTTCATGGTTGGCAGGAGCTGTTCTCGAAGGGCAAGTTCACGTCCCACCTGTCATCTAAGGCATTCAAGCAGGCATACGCAGCGATCCCAGAGTCGATGCAGAACCACCTTGCGAACGCCGGGTACCTACGATAGATAGGGCAACCCGCGTGGTTGAAGCGGCTGTTAAAATCATGTCCGCGCAGATTGAGGACATGGCTTCGACGCCGGAAGAAGCGGCGAAGTTCTTGGATACTGATCTTGACTTGGTTGACAAAGAGCACGGAACGCAGGCTCTCAACGAGATCACAAACGCAGTTGGATTTGCCAAGGATATGTTGGCAGAGAGGCTTAAAGAGTATGGCGGAGGGTTACCCGACGAAGGACGAGATTCAGGCATTCATGGAGGCGAACCGGAAGGGCGGCGTGGAGGCGATCGAGAACCTCTTGCGCGAAAAGCAGGCGCAGAGAGCGCAGGGACAGCAGAGCCAACCCACGTCGAAAGAGCTGAGGAAGACGGAGACGGACGCCCCGAAGACGGAGAAGTAGAGAAAGAGGAAAAGCCCCGGTACGCTTACGGCGCCTCCGACTGCAAGCAAATCGTATCCAGACACACACCTGCATCGTTCTACGGCGATGACGGCGTTCAGGGGTGACTCACGACACAGTTCACCCAGATCCAGCGCCGGCATTTCGATCCCAATCTCCGTCCTGCCCGCGCCCGTCGAGCGCGCGCACTCCGCCAGCGTGTACCCTTAAGATTGGAGTCCTCGCAATGCGGAAGTTTGCCATCGCGGTCTGCTGTGTCGTCTGCTGCGTCGCCTGTCTCGCGGCCCACAGCCAGTCCAAGCCCCAGAATCCAGCCTCAGCCGCGCACAAGCCCTCGGCGGTCACCGTCGACGTTCCCGTCCCTGTCTCCGCAAAGGCCACGGCCCTGCTGCCGCAAATCTTCTCCGGCTGGGAGCTCAGCGGCTCCGCCAACCCGCTCACCGACGCCGCGCAGGCCGACGCAGCCAGCGCCGCCGCGCTCAAGGAATTCGACTTCACCTACGGCGCCTCCGCCATCTACAAGCGCGACGGCGACACCCTCACCGTCCGCGCACTGCGCTTCACCGATGAGAGCGGCGCCTACGGGGCCTACACCTTCTACCGCCAGAATGGCTGGCCCAAAGAGGACATCGGCTTCGGCGCGACCTCCAACAACAAGCGCGTCCTCTTCTGGCAGGGTGACACCGTCGTCGACGCCACCTTCTCCCAGATCACGCCCATGTCCGCCGCCGAAATGCGCTCGCTCGCCCACCACCTCCCCGTGCCGCGCGGCAACAAGGCCATTCCCCCGCCCATCCTCCTCAATCTGCCCCAGGCCTCACTCGACAAGCAGACCACCCACTACGCGCTCGGCCCAGCAGGCTACACCGGCGCAGGCGGCGTGCTGCCCGCCGAGCTCATCGGCTTCAATCTCGACGCCGAAGCCGTCACCGCCAACTACTCGCTCTCGTCCGGCCCGGCCACGCTCACCCTCATCAACTACCCCACGCCGCAGATGGCCGCCGGCCAGGAAGAAAAGATCCGCGCCTACATCAAGGCGGGCAGCCACGCACAGCCCGCATGGCCCAAGCCCCTCGCGGACTCCGACCTGGCCTCCCTTGAAGTCCGCCGCAGCGGGCCCATCGTCGCCCTCGTCAGCGGTGACGCCATCCCCGACGAGAGCCACAAGCTCATCGAGCGGGTCAATTATCAGGACCAGCTCACCGCCATCCCCCTGCCCACGGAGTCGGAGGTCGCCAAGACAGGCCGCCTGCTCTTCGGCATCGCCACGCTCGTCGTCATCGGCTCCGCCGCGGCCATTCTGCTCGGCCTCTTCCTCGGCGGCGGCCGCGCACTCTACCGCATCGCCCGCGGAAAGCCGGCCTCCTCGGTCTATGAAACCGAGTTCATCCGCCTCAATCTGGAAAAGTGAAACGCGGGCCGGCGCGCCGCAAGGGCCCGCATCTCCTGGGTCAACGGCGTCTCCCGGGCTGTGGAAAACAGGACGGAAACCCGAAGAAACACCCCGAAATCACCGAAATTCCGGCACCTTGAAAGTCGAAGATACAGCGAAGACTCCAGCACCCGCCCGGCCAGGTCCATCTTTTTAAGATATTGATAAATATAGACTTATTTCTTCCCCGATTTATTCTTGACACCCCGGCCTACGGCCCATACTATGCAGCCAGAAAGTTCTGATG
The DNA here is from genome assembly GCA_049582405.1 of Occallatibacter sp. Taxonomy (GTDB): domain Bacteria; phylum Acidobacteriota; class Terriglobia; order Terriglobales; family Acidobacteriaceae; genus Telmatobacter. Next base: position 2,970 of record JBAUTX010000444.1, read on the forward strand.
GTTTTGCCTCCGTTGGAACTATTCTCCCTGAGGAAGGAGCTGCCCTGTTGCCGGGCGGCTCTTTCCGTTTTTGCGGCCTTTTTCTCCCGCTTACCGCATCCCACCGGTCATATCGGCCATCATCGCCCGGAAAACCACCAGCCCCGTCACCGTCAGCGCCGCCAGCATGCACGTCCAGAACCCGATGCGGCTGTACGGCAAAAACAGGCTCCCCTGGCTCGCCGCAAACGTCACTCCGGCCCGGTCCGGCAGCAGAGCACGCACCCCCACCGCCACCACAAAACCCGCCGACCACACAATCGCGATCCGGAATGCCAGCTGGATGGTCTGATCCATGACGCTCGCCTCACTTCCGCGTACACGGAACGCGCCGCACCGCTCCGCCCGCCTCCGCACCACTTTACCCAATGCGCACCGAACGATACAATCGGGAAGGAAGCCGCCGACGTAGCTCAGTTGGTAGAGCAGCTGATTCGTAATCAGCAGGTCGTCAGTTCAAGTCTGACCGTCGGCTCCATCGCTCCCCGCGCAGCTCTGCGCATCCTCCCCACGAGACGATCGCTGCCGCACGCCATTCCGCGTCTCCACCAGAGTGCCCGCCACACCGCCACCGCGCCCATCTCTGTCATCCCGACCGAAGCGGAGGGATCCGCGGTTGCTTTTCGCGCGTCCGCATCGCCCCCATCCCTCAATGTCCAAAGAGCCGGTCCTCCACCCCCGTCGCCCAATCCCGCGCGATGAGTGACTCGTCGATTTGGTGCTCGTCATGCAGGTGTCAGGGATCAGAGATCAGGGAGCAGAAATCTGGAATCGCGAGAATACCCATTGACATTCAACGAAAATCCACTACCATATGGTTGTGGATAGGCTGAGTACAACATTTGCGGCTTTGTCCGATCCAACCCGGCGGGCGATGGTCGAACGGCTCTCCCGCGGGCCTGCCTCTGTGCATGGCTTGACAGAGCCGTTTGAACTCTCGCAGCAGATGATTTCAAAACATATCGCCTACCTGGTGCGCGCGCGGATCGTGATCAAGACGAAGCGTGGACGAGAGAGTGTGTGCACGCTTAGGCCAGAGGCGATAAAGACCGTCAGCGACTGGGCGATTAGCTATCGCCAGTTCTGGGAAGAGAGTTTCGACAAGCTGGATGTGGTTGTGAAACGAATGAAAAAAGCGGAGGTCAGAGATGACAAATAACACTGTGGACGAGAAAGAGCGGATGGTTGTCACCAGAGTTTTCGATGCCCCACGCGAGCTGGTTTGGAAGGCGTGGACAGACCCTAAATACGTGATGCAGTGGTGGGGGCCGAAGGGTTTTACCGCGCCCTTTTGTGAGATGGATTTTCGCGTTGGAGGAAAACTTCTCTGCTGCATGAAGGCGCCGGATGGGCAGGAGTTCTGGAATGCGGTTGAATACCACGAGATTGTTCTGCACGAGAAGATCGTTTCTTTGATGTACTTTTCGGACTCGAAGGGAAACAAGGTTGACCCTGCGCAATTAGGAATAGAACATGAAGCCATCGACGGTGCGTACGACGTGACCATCTTTGAGGATCTCGGAAACGGCCAGACGAAACTCACCTTCATCGGAAACGAACCCATGGAGAGCGCGAAAAATAGCGGTCAAATGGAGGGCTGGAACCAGATACTCGACAAGCTTGCTGCAGTTGTTGAGGGGATGGAGCAGACGAAATAAGAAGTTGACGTTTCGACGATCGTCATGCGCGAGCTACGGAACGGAAAGTAAAGGCAGGCTATCTCGGAGACCTCGGCCAGGGCGGCAGAGGAGGCTCAGTCGTAGCCTGCTTCCCGTCACCTGGCGGGATGGCCGCCTTTCCGGACAAGCGACCGTGGCTCGGCGGTTGGGTACAGGGTGAGTCACTCGTTCACAGAGGTCGCGAACTCTGAAACTGCCCTTCAGCCACCCGTCACTCACCCTTCAGCCCCGCCAACCCACCCCTCCCTGCGCTACACTGGCCCTCCCATTGTTTCCCCGCTCGCATGCGCCGTAATTCGCAAGGAGGCTTTCATGCGTCAGTCCACCATCGGATGGTCCATCAGCGGCCTGATGGTCGCCTTTAATCTCTTCGACGTCTTCGGCAAACTCGCCAAGCCACCACAGGTCGTGGACGCCTTCGTCCGCGTCGGCTGGCCGATCGAAGTCTCCTCCACCATCGGCATCATTCTGCTCGCCTGCACGGTGCTCTACGTCATCCCGCGCACTTCCGTGCTGGGCGCCGCGCTGCTCACCGGCTACCTCGGCGGAGCCGTCGCCACCAATCTCCGCCTCCAGAATCCGCTCTTCACCCACACGCTCTTCCCCGTCTACTTCGGCGTACTGGTGTGGATCGGCCTCTGGCTGCGCGAACCAAAGCTGCGTCCAGTCTTCCCGCTGCTTCAATAAGTTTTCTGTGGGCAGGCATCCGCCCGCATCGTCCCGCCCACTCACGCAGCAGAGTGAATATCCACCTCGCGCTCGATGCGCTTGTCCAGCTCCATGCGCGCCTTCGACAGGTCGTGCATCTGCTGCAGATTCAGCCAGAACTCGGCGCTGTTGCCAAAGAAGCGCGCGAGCCTCAGCGCTGTATCCGGCGTGATGCCGCGCCGCCCGCGGATAATATCGCCGATCCGCGTCGCCGGCACGCGAATCTTCATCGCCAGCGCATTCTGGCTCATGCCCAGCGGCTTCAGAAACTCTTCGCGCAGCATCTCGCCCGGATGCGTCGTCACACGCTGCAGCTTCCATCCCTTCGCCGGTCTCTGGATCGTCATGCGTGCCTCTCCTTTCGCCTTCATCCGTGGTAATCGGTGATCTCCACCTCGTGCGCGCCATCTGCCTTCCACACAAAGCAGATGCGGAACTGATCGTTGATGCGGATGCTGTGCTGGCCTGCGCGATTCCCTCTCAGCGCCTCCAGCCTGTTCCCAGGAGGAACGCGCAGATCGCCGAGATGCAGGCTCGCCTCGATCTGATCCAGCCTGCGCAGCGCCACCGCCGCGATCGCCGCCCAGCGCCGGCTCGTCCGAGCTTCAAACAACCTCTGCGCTTCGCCATCCTTGAAGCTCTGGATCACACCATGCATCGTAGAACGGGAATCGTTATACGTCAATCAGACAGAACAACGCAATCGCACACCCTGTCCACGCCCACCCCCTCCACCCTGTATGCTGTTGCCTCAGGAGAAAACATCGTGCAGGACTGGGCCCACGGATGAGCCAAGACAATCAACGCAACCGCTGGACCATCGCCGTGCTGCTCGGCGTAGGCGTCCTCGTCAACTACTTTGACCGCGTCAATCTCTCCGTCTCCCACGACGCCCTGCGCGCCGACTTCGGCATCAACGACATTACCTTCGGCTTCCTCCTCGGCGCCTACAACTGGACGTACGCGATGCTGCAGCTTCCCTCCGGTGTGCTGCTCGACCGCTTCGGCGTCCGCGCCGTCGGCTGCGTCAGCACGCTCATCTGGAGCATCGCCTCCTTCGCCGCCGCCCTCAGCCGCAACATTTCCGCCTTCTTCGGCGCGCGCTTCCTGCTCGGCATCGGCGAGGCGCCCACCTTCCCGGCCAACGCCAAAGCCATCGGCTACTGGTTCCCGCCCGAGCAACGCAGTCTGGCAACAGGCTTCTTTGACGGCGCAGCCAAGTTTGCCTCCGCCATCGGCGTTCCGCTCATTGGCCTGCTGCTGTTGCGTGTCGGCTGGCGCTGGAGCTTCGCCGCCACCGGCCTCGTCAGCTTCCTCTACTTCCTGCTCTTCTGCGCCGTCTATCGCGACCCGGTGCACAAATTCTCTGACATCCACGCCGGCCCCGGCCACATCGGCGCGCGTCGCGCCTCACTCCGTTATCTGCTGCGCCAGCCCAAGGTGCTCGGCCTCTCCATCGGATTCGGCTCCTACAACTACGTCTTCTATCTGCTGCTCACCTGGATGCCGGTCTATCTCTCCCGCGCGCTCCACATCAATCTCGCCGCGTCGTTCCTCTATACCGGCGTGCCGTGGCTCATCGCCACCTTCGGCGATCTGCTCATCGGCGGCCTGCTCGTCGACATGCTCATCCATCGCGGTTGGAACGCAAACCGCGTCCGCACCACCGTGCTCATCGGCGGCACGGCCATGGGCCTCGGCATCCTGGGCGCGGCCCACGCGCACACACCCGCTCATGCGCTCTTCTGGCTCAGCGTGTCGATTGGCGGCCTCTCGGCAGCCGCGCCCGTCGGCTGGTCCGTGCCCTCGCTCATCGCGCCCGGCGACTCCGTCGGCTCCGTCGGCGGCATCCTCAATCTGTCGAATCAGATCTCCGGCATCGCTGCGCCTATCATTACCGGCTTCCTCGTCAACGGCCGCCAGTCCTTTGCCGCGGCCTTCTTCGTCGCCGCCGGATACCTCGTCATCGGCATCGCCGCTTACATCATCCTGCTCGGCGAAATCAAAACCATCCCCATGCCCGCGCAGACCCTGCCCGCGAACTGACGCCGGGTGCCCCAGGTTCGGCGCGTCTTTGTTTTTTGCGCCTAACCTGGGTGCTCCGGACCTCAATCAACGCACAAAATCATCCGGTCAGGCACCCGGTCCGCGTCACTACTTCTTCTTCGCCACCGTCGCCCGCATCGCGCCCGTCGAGATGCCGCCATCCACCAGCAGCGTCTGCCCCGTCACGTAGCGGCTCGCCTCCGACGCCAGAAACACCACCGCCCCATCCAGATCGTGCGGCTGCCCCGGACGCTTCATCGGAATCCTCTCGACCAGATACTCCACCCACGTGGGATCTTCGTACATCACCTTGTTCTGCTCCGTGCGGAACCACCCCGGCGCCAGGCAGTTCACCGTCACGCCGTGCTTGCCCCAGTCGTCCGCCAGGCTCATCGTCATCTGGCGAATCCCGCCGCGCGTGGCCCCATACGGCGCAAGACCCGCATAGCCAAACACGCTCGTCACCGATCCAATATTGATAATCCGCCCGTAGCCCTTGGCGATCATCCCGCGCGCCACCGCCTGCGCCACAAAGAAGCTCCCGCGCAGGTTCGTGTCCACCACCAGGTTCCAGTCGTCCCAGGTCACATCCAGCGCCGGCTTGCGCACGTTGCATCCCGCGTTGTTCACCAGAATGTGAATCTGCCCGAACGCCGCCTCGGCCTCGCGCGCCATCTGCTGAATGCTCTCGTAGTCCCGCACATCGAGTTCGAGGCACACCGCGCGCCGCCCCATCGCCGTGATTTCCTTTTCAAAATCACGCAGAGTGTCGCGATGCCGGCTCGTCAGCACCAGGTCCGCGCCCGCCTGCGCCAGCGCCCGCGCAAAGTACTGCCCCAGCCCGCGGCTCGTGCCCGTCACCAGGGCCACCTGCCCCGTCAGATCAAACAGATTCTCCGTCATGCGCGTGCCTCGCTCTTTGTCGCGCCGCCCGGCGCCAGCACCACCTTCATCAGGTTGGGCTCGTGCCCATAGAGCCGCTCAAACCACCGCGGCCCATCCTCCAGCGGCGCCACCGCGCTGATCAGCGGCTTCACCTTGATCGTCCCGCTCGCCACCAGCTCAATCGCCTCCGGATACTCGCCCGACGAAGCCGCGCTCCCCTGCAGCCGGATCTGCCGCGACACCACCTTCTGCAGCGGCAGCGTCACCTGCGGCGTAATGTTCCCAATCAGCGTCACCGTGCCGCCCTTGCGCACCGCGTCAATCGCAGCCTGCACCGTCTCATCGCGGCCCACCGCTTCCAGCACCAGGTCCACGCCCGCGCCGCCCGTCTGCCGCTGCACCTCGGCCACAAGTTCAGCACCAGCCAGCAGCAGCGCCGCATCCGCGCCCAGATCGCGCGCCAGCTTCAGCCGCGTCTCGTCAATATCGCTGATCAGCACGCGCGCACAGCCCGCGGCCCGCGCCGCCTGCATCGTCAGCAGGCCAATCATGCCCGCCCCAATCACCAGCGCCGTCTTGCCCTTCACGTCGCCGCTCACCGCCACGCCGTGCAGCGCCACGGAAACTGCCTCCAGCATCGCCGCCTCGGGAAACGCCATCGCATTCGGCAGCCGGTACATAATCCGCTCCGGCACCGCGATGTACTCCGCAAAAGCGCCCGCCCGGCGAAAATCGGGAGTTGACACGCCCACCACTTCGCGCCGGTCGCACAGGTTCACCTCGCCCCGCCTGCAGTAGTCGCACTCCCCGCAGTACACCGTCGAGTCAAACGTCACCCGCTCGCCCACGGCAAACTTCGTCGCGCCCGCGCCCACCGCCGCCACCACGCCGGCGGCCTCATGACCCATCACGATGGGAGGAATCCGCCTTCCCGTCGATCCGTCATAGCCATGCACATCGCTGCCGCAGATGCCGCAGGCCTCCACGCGAATCAGCACTTCGCCCGGCCCGGCCTTCGGCGGCTCCTGCTCCGTCACCGTCAGCTTCTTGTACTCCGTCATCAACAGGGTCTTCATCGCAATCGCCTCTCCGCGGCGCATCCTGCGCCATGCACGCGCGTCAGGTTGCATTCTACAATCCGCCGCACACTGCCGCCCCGCCGCCGCGATGCGCCACAGCCGAATCTTTCTTATAATGAGAGAAGCGGAATCAAGCGCTCCGTGCGCTCCCGCTTCAGGGAAGAAAGAACCTTATGCCAGCCTACGAATATCGTTGCAGTGATTGTGGTCATCGCTTTGACCAGCGCCAGAAGATGTCCGACGCGCCCATCGCCGCCTGCCCGCGTTGCGGCGGGGCGGTTCACCGCCTCATCAGCGGCGGCGCCGGAGCCATCTCCAAAGGCGGAGACTCATCCTCCAGCGCGGAGTCGTTCCAGGGCTGCCCGTCCGGCGCCTGCGGATTCGGCGGCGGCTGCGCTTCCGGCACCTGCTTCGACCAGTAAGCCAGGCACATTGTGTCTTCAGGCGCGCGCCGTTGTCCCGCCTGCGATGCTATTGCACGACCAGATGTAAGGATTCAAGCATCTCGTCCCGCAACGCCTGCAGATTGGCCAGCGCAGCGGCGGCTTCATCCTGCCTGCCGCGTTCCTTGAGCGACACCACCTCTGCGCCGAGTTGGTGGATTCGCCCGTGCAGCGCAGCCACCGGTTTCAAATCCTGCCCGCTGCCGTGCTCAGCCTGCATAGCGCCCGCGAGCCATCTGCCAAACTGGCACTCTGTCTCCTTCATTTCGGGCAGAGTCTGTCTGCATCCGCTCACATATTCCCCAATCGCTGCAACCCAGGCCCGGTGTTCCACGCCGGCCCGCAGCAGCGGCCAATCCGACGGCGAAAGCGTCCTGGCCCGCAGCCACTCCGGGTGTGGCCGCCATGCCCGCGCCCACGCCGCCATTTCATTCGCCGGCATCGGCCGCGCAATGCCATATCCCTGGCCCTGCTCGCAGCCCAGGCGCAGCAGCATCAGCCCATGCTCCACGCTCTCCACGCCTTCCGCCACAGCCTGCCGCCGGAACGCCGACGCCAGCCCCAGCACGCCCTCCAGCAGCGTCAGGTCCTCCGGATCGTCCAGCATGTCCCGCACAAATGCGCGGTCGATCTTCAGCACGTCAAACGGCAGCCGCCGCAGATAGGAGAGCGACGAATAGCCGGTGCCGAAATCATCCAGCGCAAAGGCCACGCCCATCTTCCTGCAAATCTCAATCAATTCCACGGCCGCGGCCATCTCCGTCAGCGCGCCGTTCTCCAGCAGTTCCAGCTCCAGCCTGTTCGCCTTCACGGTGGGATGCGCGGCCAGATGCCTCCGCAGCCGATCTTCAAAATCCCGCTGCTGCAGTTGCTGTGCAGACACATTGACGCTCACGCCCAGATCCAGCCCCTCGCGGTTCCATGCCTCCACCTGCCGCAGAGCTGTCTCAATCACCCACTCGCCAATCTCGATTTCCAGCGGATTGCCTTCCACCACCGGCAGAAACTGCGCCGGCTGCAGCAAGCCCACCTCGGGATGCTGCCAGCGGATCAGCGCCTCCACGCCCAGCAGCTTGCCCGTGCGCATGTTCACGCGCGGCTGGTAGTGGAGCACCAGTTCCTCCGTCTTGAGCGCCGTGCGAATCCGCTCCAGGTCCTCGTGGTGTCCGCGAACGTTTTCATCCTGCCGCAGATCGAAGATGTGGTAGCGATCCTTGCCCTCCAGCTTGGCGTGATAGAGCGCCTGGCTCGCCTGCCGCAGCAACTGGTCCGCATCCACGTCTACCGGCTGCGGGTAAAACGCCACGCCCGCGCTGGCCGAGACCTGCACCGTATGCGAGCCCACATCAAAGGGCGACCGCGCCGCCGCCTGCAGCCGCGCCAGAATGGGCAGCGCGTCCTGCGCGCTCCCCAGATCTGGCAGCAGCGCCACAAACTCATCTCCACCCGGACGCGCCAGCGTATCGCCCTGCCGCAGTACGCCCTTCAGACGCTGCGCCGCCGCCACCAGCAGTTGATCGCCTACGTTGTGTCCGTGGCGGTCGTTCACTGCCTTGAAGTCGTCCAGGTCCAGGCAGATCAGCGCCATCATCAGGCCTCGACGGCTCGCCTGCGCCATTGCCTGCCGCTTGCGGTCGGCCAGCAGCACTCGATTGGGCAGTCCCGTCAGCAGGTCATAGTGGGCAATCCGTTCCAGCTTCCACTCCTGCTCCTTCATCGACGTCAGATCGGAGAACATCGCCACATACTGCATCGTCTGCCCCGATGCATCCGGCACTGCGCTGATCGTCAGCATCTCCGGAAAAATGCGTCCGCTCTTGGCCGTGTTCCAGATCTCCCCGGTCCACTTCCCCTTCTCCTTGAGCTGCCGCCACATGTCTTCATAGAATTCCTTGCTCTGCCGCTTCGACTTCAAGATGCGCGGATTCTTTCCGATCGCCTCCTCGCGGCTGTACCCGGTAATCCGGGTAAAGGCGTCATTCACGTCCAGAATCGTGCCCTCTGCGTCCGTGATGACAATCCCCTCCGCCGCATGGGTAAAGACGCTCGCCGCCAGATGCAGCCGATCTTCGGCCAGCTTCTGCTGGGTAATGTCTTCCGCGCAGAGAATGATGCCTCCCACTTCGCCCGAGCCCTCCCGCCACGGGCGTACCTCGCGGCGAATCACCAGGGTCCTCCCGTCCGGACGCACCAGACGATCGGCCCGGGACGCCATCACCTCGCCCTCGAGCGCCCGCCGATGCGCCTCCCGCCATTCTTCGGGAATCCCCGGCAGCACGTCGTAGTGCAGGCGCCCCGGCAGATTCGTGGGGTCAAGATCAAACATCTCCAGCCAGCGCCCGCTGAACGCCAGATAGCGCATCTCCCGGTCCAGCATCGCCAGTGCCACCGGCGCATGATCAATAAACTGCCGCATCAGCTCGCGGCTCTCGCGGATGGCTGCCTCGGCCTGCTTCAACTCCGTCACGTCCTGGATCGTGCCGCGCATCACCACCGGCCGGCCCTCTGCGTCCAGCTCCAGTTCGCCGCGGGCATGCACCCAGCGCTCCACGCCATCCTGCGGCCGTTCAATCCGGTACGCGCGCCGGAAGGGCTGGAGCTTGCCCAGCACCTCCGACCGATAGCAGGCCAGCGTCGGTTCGCGGTCTTCGGGATGGACGAGCTGCGACCAGCCCTCAAATGTGCGCGGATAGCGCCGGTCAATGCCCAGAATTTCTTCCAGCGCCTCGGATGCAGTCCAGAGCCCCGTGTTCACGTCCAGCGCGTAGCTGCCCAGCCCCGCGATGCACTGCGCCTCGCGCAGTTGCGCGGCATTCTCGCGCTGCGTGGCGGTCGCAACAGGGTCCATCACCTGCCTCGCCACGCCCAGCAGGCCGATGACGGAGCCGCTCTCGTCCCTCACCGGATACTTGCGATTGTCCACCCAGATTTCACATCCGTCGCGGTCGACACTCTTCTGGATCTCATGCACCAGCGGCTTCCCCGCGAAGATGTCCCTTTCCATCTGGTAATAGATGTCCGCGATTTCCTCGGGAAACAGGTCGTAGTCGGTCAAACGCCGCTCCGCCTCGCACGGCCCGATCAGATCCTCCACCGCCAGGCGCACCTTCTCGTTCATCGCCACCAGCACATGGTGGCGATCCTTGAAGTACACCAGGCCGTCCGTCGATTCCATCAGGGCATGCAGGTGCGCAGGCAGGCTGGAGCCGCCTCTGCATTGCTCCGCAAGGCGCATGTCTTCAAGCGTGAGGTGCAGCACCGGAGTCCCATCGTCCCCGCGCTCGCGCCGCGTCTCCGCTCGCATGCAGCGGATTCTGCCATCCGCATGACGCACGCGCAGGTTCTCCCATGCGACTTTCGGCACGCCGTTCGGTTCCGGATGGGCCGAGAAAATCCGCGCCGCAATCTCTGCATCCTGCGCATGGGTGCGCTCGGCCAGGGTCACTTCTCCGCATAGAAACTGGTCCGGCGCATAGCCCAGCAGTCTCTCAACGCCACCGTTGACCCGCACCACTTGCGGCCGCCCCAGCAGGCGGATGCGAAAGTTTGCTTGCTCCAAGAGTCCCCACCCGGTATTCCATGCCCGCCAGGCAGCCTGGCGCGGCGGCTTATCGGAAATCAATTCATAACACGCGCCTCCCGGCCGCGGCATCCCCGGTTCAGGGGATTGCGCGCCCAGGAGCATTACGCTGGTTCCATGCTCGTCCCGCACTGCGCCGCGCCCGCGACTCCGGAGAAAATGAACCAAATCATGCACCAGTTATCCACTTACTTTTTCTTGCAAGATAAATACGTACCTGCTTATCCACGAGTATCCTTGGCATAATCGCAGCAAGCGCGGTTCCTCCGTAATGGTTCCAGGAGCCACGTCCACGACCCTCAACGGTCCGGACAAACCAGGGGAGCATGGAAGAGTGACCAGCTATAGCCGCCAGGATGTTTTACGAATCCTGCAAATCACTTCCCGCCAGCTTCAGGGTTGGGAAAGAGCCGGCCTCGTCGCCGCGCAGCAGTCTTACAGCTTTCAGGATCTCCGCCAGCTTCGCACGCTTCGCGTCTTGCGCGATGAAGATGTGCCCGCAGCGTCCATCCGCCACTCCATTCTGGCCATGAAAGCCGTCGCCGGCATGGCCAACCCGCTCATGGAAGCCAGTGTCGTACGCACCGGCTCGCGCCTTGCCTTCCGCTGCCAGGGCGCCATGGTCGACCCCATCCGCCGCCAGCTCCTCTTCGACTTCGAGCGCCTCGATCACCAGCCCGCCGCCGAACTCGCCCTCGTCCGCCCTGACCCTGCAGGCCGCAGCCTTCAGGACAAATTCATTGCCGCAGTCCAGGCCGAGGAAGCCGGCGAAAAGCACCGCGCCATCGCCCTCTACCGCGAACTCCTCATCCAGGCGCCCACCTACGCACCGGCCTACATCAATCTCGGCACCCTTCACTTCCATCTCCGCGAGTACGGCCGCGCCGAAGAGCTCTACCGCCAGGCCACCGTGGCCGATCCCACCTACGTCCTGGCCTTCTTTGACCTCGGCAACGTCCTCGATGAGCTCGGCAGCTACGACGACTCCATCGCCGCCTATCAGCACGCCGTCACCCTCGCGCCCCGCTACGCCGACGCCCACTACAACCTCGCCCTCGCCTTTGAGCGCAAAGGCGACCGGCGCGCTGCCCTCCGCCACTGGCAGGCCTATGCCCGCCTCGACAAGAACGGCCCCTGGGCCGAGCACGCCCGCTCGCAGATCCACAAACTCCTCGAGCGCGAAAATCTCTCCATCGCCTGGCGCGCAACTCGTTATCTGCCAAAAACAAGACCCTCGGCACCTCTCACCCTCGTCCATCGCGAGCAACCTCGCTGACAGCCCCGCACCTTACCCGGCTATCACGGCCTTCGCCCGCCGCACGGCCCTCCCCGGAAAATTGCTCCGGACCCCGGACAACTCCGCCAGACGAATTGTGTCTAATCTAGAGAGTTGGTATCCTCTGTTTCCTCGGGAGGTCCCTCCAGGATTCGCCTCTGGGCACGTGAACTTCCTTGACATCTCCGCTGGCTTCTCTGACGCCTGCTGCGCCAGCCTTCGCCATTGTCACGGGTCCGGCCAGCCCCTTACTGCCCGTGCTAGCATGTTGGGACCTGTAACGGAACCGTTTATCAAGGATGACTATGAAGACTATGCTCGCAATTTCCTCGCAACGGTGGCTTCGGATTTGCGGCCTCATCGCCGTCAGCGCATCGGCCGCGGCATCCCTTGGCGCGCAGGAACCTGCCGTGCGCATCGCGTCCGAGATCTCCAGCGCGCAGATGATGCCCCTCAAAGGCTCTCTCCATCCCATGGCACAGCCGGCCTTTGACGCAGGAAGCATGCCGGCCAACTACCCGTTGCACGGAATCAGCATCTTCTTCCAGCGCAGCCCCGCCCAGGAAGCTGACCTCAAGGCGCTCCTCGCCGCCCAGCAGGACCCGGCATCCCCCCTCTATCACCAGTGGCTCACCCCGGACCAGTACGCTGCCCGCTTCGGCATGGCCCAGGCCGACATCGAGAAGGTAGAAGCCTGGCTCCAGCAGCAGGGCTTCTCCATTGACTCCGTCTCCCGCAGCCACAATCTCGTCCACTTCTCCGGCACCGTCGGCCAGGTCGAGCAGGCCTTCCGCACGCAGATGCACTTCTACAACAATCCCGGCGGACCCAAAAACTTCGCGCCCTCCACCCAGATCAGCATTCCCGCCGCCCTCTCCGGCATCGTCCTCAACGTCGGCAACCTCGACACCTTCCGGCCTCAGGCGCACGTCATCAAGCGCTCCGGCCTGGACCCGGCGCCCAGCTTCACCTCTGCGACCACGCACCACGTCTTCTTTGCCCCCGGTGACATCCAGACCGTCTATGACATGAAGCCCCTCACCGCCGGCGGCTTCACCGGCATCGGTCAGTCCATCGCCGTCCTTGGCCAGTCGCAGATCAGCCTCACCGACCTCCACAACTTCTGGACCGCTTCCGGGCTCAGCGTCAAGGATCCCACCCAGGTCCTCGTTCCCGGCTCCGGAACGCCCGCCTACTCGTCCGGCGATGAAGGCGAGTCCGACCTCGACCTCGAGTGGTCCGGCGCCACCGCCACGGGAGCCAGCGTCTTCTTCGTCTACACCGGCAACAACACCAACTACGGCGTCTTTGACTCCGCCCAGTACGCGGTCGACGAACGCATCGCCAACATCATGACCCTCAGCTACGGCGCCTGCGAGCTCGGCCTCACCACGACCAGCTTCCAGCAGCTCGACGCCATCGGTTCCCAGGCAGCCTCGCAGGGCCAGTCCTTCGTCGCATCCTCAGGCGACCAGGGCTCCACCTCCTGCTGGGGCGTCACCAGCCTGACCCTCGCGCAGCAGCAGTCCCTGGCCGTCAACTACCCCGCCAGCAGCCAGTACGTCACCGGCGTCGGCGGCACGGAGATTACCGCCGCGAACGACGTCGTGGGCACCTACTGGACCGACGTCAGCGGCACCACCGACCTCGTGAACTCCGCCACCCAGTACATCCCCGAGGTCAGCTGGAACGACGACAGCACCACCGGGTGCACCACCGCCAGCGGTACACCCATCGGTTGCCTCAGCTCCACCGGCGGCGGCGTCAGCACGTTCTACACCACCAAGCCAACCTGGCAAACCGGTGTCCCCGGCATCCCTGCGGACAACAAACGCGACGTCCCCGACGTCTCCCTCTATTCCTCGCCGGCCTATCCCGGCTACCTCTTCTGCACCAGCGACACCTCGGATTGGGCGCCCGCCACGAGCACCACCCAGGCCCAGCAGAATAGTTGCAACAGTGGCTTCCGCGACAGCGCCACCGGCTACCTCACCGTCGCCGGCGGCACCAGCTTTGCCGCACCCATCTTCGCCGGCATGATCGCCATCATTAATCAGAAGGCCAACTACGCCACCGGCCAGGGCCTCATGAACACGGCGCTCTACTCGCTGGCCGCCGGCAACGGTTATACCAGCGGCGCCTTTCACGACACCACGGTAGGCAACAACTACTGCCTCGCCGGCAGCACGATCTGCACCAGCTCCACCCTCGGCTACGCCGCCGGAACCGGCTATGACCTCGTCACCGGCCTCGGCTCCGTCGATCTCAACAGCCTGGCCAACGTGTGGACCATGAGCACCTCCACGCTCATTCCCACCACCACCACCCTCACCGCCGCCAACCTGACGCCCAACGCCAGCACGCCCGAGACCGTCACCATCACGGTAGCCGCGGCCACCGGCACCACAGTGCCCTCCGGCAACGTCACCCTCGACATCGATGGCGGCACCAGTCTCGGCGGCACCACCGTGGCCGCTCAGCCCATCTCATCCTCCGGCACGCTCACCTACTCCGCCAGCTTCACCACCACGGGCTACCACCAGATTCTCGCCAAATACGCCGGGGATACCACGCACGCTGCCTCCGTCGGTGTGCTCACCTTCAACGTCGGCGGCAGCGGCGCCACCACGCCCGCCATCTCCCTGTCGGCAGCGCCCGCCACGCTCACCGTTGCGCGGGGCACCTCCGGCTCTGAGACCATCACCGTCACGCCCGCGGGCGGATACACCGGCACCGTTGACGTCACTTTCACCTCCAACAACAACAGTGCCCTGGCGAATCTCTGCTACCAGTTCTCCACCTCGGCCAGCAACGGCGACGGCACGGTGGTCATCTCCACCGCCAATGCCGGCACGGTTTCTCTCAGCCTTGACACCAACGCCGCCGACTGCGCGAGCACCGGCGGATACCCCTACGGCTACGGCTACGGCTTCTACGCCCAGCATGGGAAGTGGCAGCGCATGGGCAGCATCGCAGGCATCAACACCTCGCGCAACCGCAAGCCCAGCCCGCTTCCTGAAGGCTTCGCCCTCGCAGGCCTCTTCCTCATCGGCTACCTCGGCCGCAAGTCGCGCAACCTCCGCAACCTCACCATGGTCCTTGCCCTCATGGTCGCGGGCTTCGCCCTCTCAGCCTGCGGTGGAGGATCCAACGTACCGTCCAACCCGCCCAAGGGCACCTACACCATCACCGTCAGCGGCACGGATACAAATACCAAGTCCATCACGGCCAAGACGACCTTCACCTTCATCATCAGCTAACCCCACGCACCATCCACCGGGGCAGATGCCATCTGGCGTCTGCCCCTTTCCATTGCGCGCCCGCCCATCGCCCTGTCTGCTACACTCCCTTCCCGTAGAAAGGATTTCCCTTGGCCGCATCCACCCACACTCCATCGCCGCTCACGTCGCTCACCGAGGAAGAGCAGCTCTTCTACTCCACCGTCCTCCAGTTTGCGCAGCAGACCATTGCGCCCGCCGTCCGCGCCATGGACGACAACCAGCAGCTCGACCCTGCCATTCTCCGCCAGCTCTTCGAGCTCGGCCTCATGGGCATTGAAGTCCCCGAGCAGCACGGCGGCGCCGCCGGCAGCTTCTTTGACGCCGTCCTCGCCATCCAGGCCATCAGCACCGTCGACCCCGGCGTCGCCGTCCTCGTCGATGTCCACTACACCCTCGTCATCAACGCCATCCGCCGCTGGGCCACTGACGCCCAGAAGCGCCGTTGGCTGCCCCGCCTCGCCGCGGACACCCCCGGCGCCTACGCCCTCAGTGAAGCTGGCTCCGGCTCCGACGCCTTCGCCCTGCAAACCCGCGCCGAGACCACCAGCGCCGGATACCGCCTCAACGGCCGCAAGCTCTGGATCTCCAACGCCCGCGAGGCCGGCCTCTTCATCGTCTTCGCCACCCTCGACCCCGCCGCCGGCTATCGCGGCATCACCGCCTTCCTCGTCGAAAAGGACACGCCCGGCTTCACCGTCGGCCGCAAGGAAGACAAGCTCGGCATCCGCGCCAGCAGCACCTGCGAGCTCCTCCTCGACAACTGCGAACTCCCCGCGGAAAGCCTCCTCGGCGAACCCGGCAAGGGCTACAAAATCGCCATCGAGACGCTCAACGAAGGCCGCATCGGCATCGGCGCCCAGATGCTCGGCCTCGCCGAAGGCGCCTGGGGACACGCCGCTAAATACGCGAAGGAACGCCGCCAGTTCGGCAAGGCCATCGCCGAGTTCCAGGCCGTGCAGTTCGCCCTCGCCCAGATGGCCACCGACATCGAAGCCGCAAAGCTCCTCGTCTACAACGCCGCCCGCCTCAAAGACGCAGGTCAGTCTTACGTCCGCGAAGCCGCCATGGCCAAGCTCTTCGCCTCGCAGGTCGCCGAGCGCGTTGCCAGTCAGTGCGTTGAAGTCTTCGGCGGCAACGGCTT
>JBAUTX010000445.1:0-2205 GCA_049582405.1 Occallatibacter sp.
CCCTTATGCCTTGCATGGTAGCGGCCCAATCAATGGTGCCTTCGCCGGGCCACAGATGCTCGTCCTTCACGCCATGATTGTCATGGACGTGTACGGAAGCGATGCGCGGCCCCATGGTGGCGAGCGCCTGGGCAACGCCCTCCATCATGTGCGCATGGCCCAGGTCCAGGCACAGACCTGCCTGGTCCAGATGCCCCATCTCGAGGATCAGCATCAGATGCTCAGGCGTGGTCGGTTCATTCAGCAGATTTTCCACCAGAATGCGCACACCGAGCGGTCGCGCAAAAGCGCCCAGATGTTCGAGCGCCGTCTCCGCATTCTCCAGGGCCCGCTGTGACCACGTATCGGTCTTTTCGCCCAGATGAACAACAATGTTCTTGAAAGGAATGCGCTCGGCCGTCTCCAGCGCTCGCTTGATCTCATCCATCGCGTCGATGCGGCGTGACTTTTCGGGATGGATCACGTTGACCGCGGGCGCTCCAGCGCGGCCCATCTCCCGGTCCGGGAAGAGCGGTGCATGGATGGAGAAGGGCACGAGCGCGTTCTCGCCAAACCATTCGGCCAACTCACCCACGTGCTCGCGGCTCGTGTAGTCAAAGTGCTGCCGCGCGGCAAAGATTTCCACAGCCTGCGCCCCTGCCCGGCCGGCCAGTTCCAGCAGCCCGGGGTGCAGGCGCTGGTTCAGGAACAGATGAGTCGATAGCACGCGCAGTTTTGACAAGGTGTCTCCTGCGCCGGGCTGCTTGCCGCAGGCCAACGGGCGCTGCCTCTATTCTCGCATGTTTGCAATAACTTGCGACAGGTCGGTTATTGCAGAGAAAGGTGCTTCGTCCCGTACTTCAATAGCCCGCCGCCTTTCCGAAGTGGCTCCTATGGTCTTGTCCGCCTTCCAGTTCGCCTGTCCTGGGATCCACCGCAATGCACTCACCGTTCGACCAGTGACCATCTTTGATAGAGAGCTTGTAGCCCATCGACCGCAGCTCCGCCTGCACCTCGGGGCTGAACCCTGGTTCAAGGTAGAGCGTGTCGGGCAGGTATTGGTGATGGAATCGAGGAGCGTCCACAGCCTCCTGAATATTCAGCCCGCCATCGGCAGCCGACAGAAAAATGTTGGCCACGGTGGTGATAATGCGTGCCCCGCCCGGCGATCCCAGCACGTAGCGCAGCTTGCCGTTCTCCAGGATGATCGTGGGTGTCATCGAACTCAGCGGGCGCTTGCCCGGCGCAATGGCGTTCGCCGGCCCCTGGATAAGCCCGAACATGTTCGGCACGCCCATCTTTGCCGCAAAGTCGTCCATCTCGTCGTTGAGCAGAAAGCCCAGTGAGCCCGACGTGACATCCGAACCGAAGGCATTGTTCAGAGTTGTCGTCACAGAGACGGCATTGCCCTCGCTGTCCACCACGGAGTAGTGCGTCGTGTCCTGCGATTCCGCGCGATGCCCGGCAGTCTTCGGCGCCGGCGGCAGAAATCCCGCAGGCCGTTCCAGCGTGGCGCTGGGGCTGGCTGCATCGGCCAGGATGCTCCGCCGCCACGCGGCCGCGTATTTCTTGCTCGTCAAGTCAGCCACCGGCATGCGGTTGTAATCCGGGTCGCCCAGGTAGTCACCCCGGTCCATGTAGGCCCGGCGATAGGCCTCGGTCATCAGGTGAATCCACGGCGCCGTCCGGTCACCCAGCCGGTTGAGGTCATAGGTTTCGAGGATGTTCAGCGCGCTCAGCAGCACCACTCCGCCGGACGAGGGCGGCGGCGAGCTGATGACGGTGTAGTTGTGAAACGTGCCCACGACGGGCCTGCGCTCCACCACGGTGTATTGCGCCAGATCCTCAGCGGTCAGCAACGCTCCGCCCCGCTTCAGATCGCTCACCAGCTCCTCGGCCATCTTGCCGTGGTAGAACGTATCCGGATTCGCGGCAATCCGCTCCAGCGTCTGCGCCAGCAGCGGCTGCCGAAAGAACTCGCCCCCGCGGTAGAAGTGGCCGTCGCGCTGGAAGATGTGCTTCGACTCGGCAAAGCGGCTCAGGTCCGGATCGCTGAGATCCTGAGCCTCCTCGGCAGTCAGGACAAAGCCCTCCTTTGCCATCCGGATGGCGGGCGCCATCACCTTCCGCAGTCCCAGCTTGCCGTACTTGCGCTCGGCATAGGCCAGCCCCGCCACCGATCCCGGCGTCGCAATCGACTGGTAGCCCACGATGCTGGCGTCGGGA
>JBAUTX010000446.1:0-14135 GCA_049582405.1 Occallatibacter sp.
CCAGAACACGACCGAGATGGTGGCGTAGGTCGAGACCGCGAAGACGTCCCAAAGCAACGGCGAACGGAACTGCGGCCAGACGTTCATCGTGAAGGGCAATGGAAAGAGCCAGTAACCAAGCCAGGGACGGCCGACGTGGATGAGCGGGAACATGCCCGCGCAGACCACGGCGAAGATGGTCATCGCCTCGGCGAAGCGACTGATGGAGTTGCGCCAGCTCTGCTTGAACAGGAGCAGAATGGCGGAGATCAGCGTTCCGGCATGGCCAATACCGATCCACCAGACGAAGTTGATAATCGCAAAGCCCCACGCCACAGGCTGCGTGATGGCCCAGATGCCGACGCCCTTGAGGAAGAGCCACGCCACTGCCACGAGCAGCACGGTGGCTCCGCCGCCCGCGATGCCGAAGATCGCAAGCCAGCCCAGCGGCGTGTGCGGGGTCAGCACAATGTGCGAAATCTTGTCGGTCACCGACCGGAAGGTCAGCTCAGGCGCGACAACCCTGAATTCCCCGGTTGCCGGATCGATGCCCGGATCGTTCGTTTTTATCTCACTGGTTGCCATCGTGGCTTCAAGCCTCTTAACCGTTCACCGGCGCGTGCTCTACCGGTGTCTCTTCCAGCTCAGGGTTCGGATTCAGTACCGCGGCAACATAGGTTGTCCGCGGACGCGTGTTTTGATCGGCAAGAACCTGGTAGCTCCGCTCATTGGCACGCAGCTTTGCCACCCGGCTCGATTTGTCGTTGATGTTTCCAAACGTGATGGCCGAAGCGGGACATGCCTGCTGGCAGGCCGTCACAATCTCTCCATCGCGAATCGGGCGGTTGCCCTTGTCAGAAGCGATCTTCGCTTCCTGAATGCGCTGCACGCAGTAGCTGCACTTCTCCATGACACCCCGCGAGCGCACCGTGACGTCAGGGTTACGCATCAGCTTCAGGCTCTCTGTTTCAAAGTCCGAGAAGAGCAGGAAGTTGAAGCGGCGCACCTTGTAGGGGCAGTTGTTCGAGCAGTAGCGGGTGCCGACGCAGCGGTTGTAGACCATCGTGTTGAGGCCTTCCGGCGTGTGCACGGTGGCGCCGACCGGGCAAACCTGCTCGCAGGGCGCATTCTCGCAATGCTGGCAGGCCATGGGCTGGAAGTGCGCGCGCGGCGCGGACAAGTCGCCCTCGAAGTAGGTGTCGATGCGCAGCCACTGCATGTTGCGGCCGATGCGCACCTGCTGCTTGCCGACGACGGCGATGTTGTTTTCCGCATAGCAGCTGACGATGCAGGCATTGCAGCCGACGCAGCTGTTGAGGTCGATCGACATGCCCCAGGCGTTGTCGTTGTACACCCAGTTCGGGAACATCGACTCGTCCGATGCAGGTGTGTCGCGACCTTCCCCTTCATGCGCAAAGCCGGGGCTGGCCTTGAACTCTTCGAGGGTCGCGTAGCGAATGATGCCGCGCGGTCCGAGCGCCTCATCGGCTTCGAGAGAGTTGTTGCCGTTGCCCTCGCCGCTGAAGGTCTTGGACCGGTGATCCTGGAAGTGGCTCTTCGTGATGGCGAGGCCCCACTTGCCATCCAGCTTCTTGAGCGAACCGGTGGCATAGAGCGGCGCGGATGTGGTGCGAATCAGGTAGGCATTGAAGCCTGCGCCGGAGCCAACGCGGCCCGCAAACTCGCGGCCATAGCCCAGATACACCGTCACGGAATTGTCAGGGTGCCCCGGAGCGACGATGACGGGCGCTTTGACCTTGTTACCCCCCACGCTGAGCTCGACGATATCGTCTTCCTCAAGGCCAAGCCTGGTGAGCGTTGCGCCGGAAACAATGGCGGCGTTGTCCCAGCTCAGACTGGTGACCGGCTTGGGCAGCTCCTGCAGCCAGCCCACATTGGACCAGCGGCCATCGTAGATGTTTGGGTCGGGCCGGAAGATGATTTCGATGGCATCCTTAGACGCCGGCGCGGGAACCGAAGGGATGCTCACCCTGGGGGTGGCAGTCTTCGCGAAGGCGGTATCGGCAATCCATCCATCGTGCAACGCTTTGCGCCAGCCCGTCTCAAAGTCGCCCTTGATGACCGGCTTCCACGTGGTGCGCACGGCTTCATAGGCACTCAGCATCGGCTCATCGAGCAGGGACTGCAGCAGATCGTGCGCGGAACGGCCACCGTAGAGCGGTTCAATCATGGGCTGCACGATGGAAACCGTGCCGTCGTACGACCTCGCATCCGACCAGGACTCGAGGTAATGCGCGGCGGGAATGTGCCAGTGCGCAATCTGACCCGTTTCATCCACATGCGAACCGAGGTGGACGACGGTGTTGGCCTTACCGAAAGCCGTACCGAAACCAAGATCGGCAGGCGCGGTGTAGATGGGATTGACATGCAGCAGGACCAGCCAATCCACCTTGCCCGCGTTCATGTCCGCCACCAGCGCCTTCATGCCGGCCATCTGGTCGCTCGGGAGCGGGTTCAGCGGCTCTTCGGTGACAGAGACCGTCTTGCCGATATTGCCAAGAGCATTGTTGATTGCCAGCGCCAATGCGGCGACGGAAGGATCCTGATAAAGACCGGGTATCACGGCGCTCTTGCCGGCATTTGCCTTCAGGTCCCTGGCAAGCGCGGCGAGGAACTTCTTCTGCTCATCGGTCCAGTTGTATGCGGGAGCATTCACGCCCGCGACGCCGACGGCCTTTGCCAGCTCCGCCGTAAAGGCTGGAATCTCGCTGGCGCGGAGGCCGAGCCGGTGCTCTGCCTTCATGCCCGTCGTGGTTGGCGTGCTCTCGACGGCGTACAGACGGTTCATGCCGTTCTCGGGCTGCTTGCGCCGGGCGGCGTAGTCATGCACCAGCTTATGGAAGCCCGGATAGGCAGCGCCGGAAAGGAAATCCGCGTCCAGCGAAACAAGCACATCCGCGCCGCTGAGCGCGTACTGCACATTGATTCCCTGCTCTGCCGACGTGCCCGCGATGGCCGGGTCATACTGCACCAGCGTCGCCTTGGGCCAGGCTGCCTGCACGGCCTTCCACTGCCGCGCCAGCGTGGGAGAAGTGATGGTCTCGCTCAGGAAGTAAATGCCGCTGCCGTCTCTGGTCGAAGCAACCTTCGCGCGGAAGTCCTGCGCAAATTCGGCCCACTCGCGATTCTCACCGCGATACATCACATGCTGCGAGCGGTCGGGGTCATAGAGGCCCAGCAGCGTGCCCTGCGAGAAAGGATCCGATGCGCCCTGATTGTAAGCGTGGTCGGGATTTCCATCCACCTTGACGGGGCGGAATTCATCGGTCTTCATCAGCAGCGGCACCGCGCCCGTGACGAACGGGTGCGCCGTGGCAAAGTACATCGACTTGCCAAGCACGAGGTCTTCCGGCGCTTTGACGTAGGGGTAGATCGGCTCGTCGGGCTGCTTGGTGCAACCCGCCAGGCCAGCCAGCGCCAGGGAAGCGCCCATCACTTTGAGGAAGCCGCGGCGGGAAACGGGATCGATCCACTCCTGCGCTGCTGCGGGAAATTCCCGCTCCACGGCTGCCTGGAACTCCGGCGTATTGGCCAGCTCATCAATCGAGCGCCATAGACGCTTTCCTTTGACACCCTTCAGTTCCGCGCGGACGTCGGCAAGGGACATGGGCTCGCCGGAAACGGCCTGGCTGGACTTCTCTGTTTCGTTACCCACGGTATTCCCCGTATGGTTCGTGGTTGATTTCATCGTGTCGCGACTCATCGGTGGCAGACCTCGCAACTGGACAGCTCGCGCGGGGTGCGAATCTTGTACTGCTTCACCAGGTACAGTCCAAGCTGCTCCTGACTGGTGAACTTCTGATATCTCGGCAGGACGGGCATTCCAGCAGCAGCCACATCCGAAGCAACACCCTTCCCGGCACCCACTGCCGGAAGTTCGAGTGCCGCCACCTCAGGGCCGGCGGTCGCAGGATCCTTCGTCACACAGCTCACGCTCTCCGCCGTCGGCACGCCACTCTGCGCATCGGCCGCGGTACACCACACGGGACGGCCTTCAGCAGGCGCTTCCCATGCCATGTTGTAAATCTCGCTCGTAGGCCGCAGGTTCTTTGCCGGATTGCGATGGCAGTTGAGGCACCACTCCATCTGCAGCGTGTTCTGGGCATACATGAGCGGCATCTGATCCACACGCCCGTGGCAACTGGCGCACCCGATGCCCTTGTTCACATGGATCGAGTGGTTGAAATAGACGAAGTCGGGCAGGTCATGCACCTTCGTCCAGACCAGCGACTGACCGGTCGCCCAGCTGTCGCGCACCGGCTGCAGCAGCTGCGCGTTGGTCCAGATCTGCGCATGGCAGTTGATGCAGGTCTTGGTCGGGGGAATCCCGGCATAGCTGGACTTCTCTACCGTCACGTGACAGTACTGGCACTGCAAGCCAAGTCCCTGAACATGATGCTTGTGGCTGAAGGGCACCGGTTGGTCCGGGCGCTGTCCCTGACGTGTAACCCAGGGTGAGCGCTGCAACTGGTCCAACGTAACTCCCAGAGCGATCACGATCAGCCCCGTCAGAACCAGGCTCGCCCGAGCCAAAGCATTGGAGCTGCGATCAAATATCTGCGCCATGAATGCTTTCCTGCTGTGTGTTCGTTACTTCCGTTGCGTACCGCGATGTGCGCGCTGTGCTGGCGGTCACATACAGTCCGGTCATTGTCTGTTTGAATGCGGAAAGGAGTGTATCTAGCTACCGACCTTGAAATTTCAATATAGCAGTCGACTCCCGTTGCGCAAGCCTTCGCGCACCGCAAAACTTAAAAATGTTTTATTCCGCGCAACTTTTGTAAGCTACACAAAAGAATGGACTTTGTGATGTAGAGGATTGCGGGGAACAGTCCACCTGGATCCCTGGAGACGCGCTGCACAGGGATTACTCAGGCGGAACAAATGTAACACGCCGACCGCACGACTAGCCACTCGGAAACGGGTCCGTCTTGCATTCTGCAACGGAACGTTTCGAGCGAGCTAAACAACGGCGAAATTCGCCCCTCGGGATGCCGATTCAAAGGCGCCGCTTCGAGCATTGCAGACACGGATCTTCCGCTCTGCAAATCCGCTCCTCGGCATTAATTCCATGCAGTAGAATGCGGGCTAGGCACTTCCAGCCGGTTTCGATTTCCCGCACGCCACCCGTCAGCACCTGGAAGCGCAGTCTGCAAGCACGATTCCATCAGATTCAGTTGCACAAGGAAGGGCCATGAAAAATGCCGGACTGCTGGTGATGCCAGCAGGATTTTTCCTCGTCGCCACCGCAATCAGCCTTTTTGACTCACTCACCATGCGCAGCATCTTTGTTCTCTGCGGTCTTGCCGTGGAGTGCATGGGACTCGTCTTTGCCGTGCGCGGCCACATGGCCTCGCGAGGAGAGAACTGATCCATGGATCCCTACACGTCACTTCCTCTGCCTCAGTCGGCCTTTGTCCTTGCGCTCTGCCTGGTGCTGGTTTCTCCGCTGGCCATTGCCGGCGTAGCCCTGATGAACACGGGCCTTGGCCGCTCGCGCTCCGCGGCGCAGTCCATGCTCGGCAGTCTCGCACTGATTGCGGTGGCCGTCCTTGTCTTCGCGGTGCTCGGCGCGATGTTTGCCTACGGCGAGACGGGCTACACGTTTTCCATCTCGGGCAGGCCCTGGAACTGGATTGGCGCGGGGCCGTTTGCGCTGAGCAGTTTCAGCGCGGGCACGGTGCAGGCGCAGCTCAGCACGCTGTTCCAGTTCATTGCCATCGCCTTTGCGGTGCTGATTGCATGGGGTTCTGGCGCCGACCGGTTCCGCGTTGCGGCGGGAGCCGCCGTCGCGGCCATTCTGGCGGCGTTTGTCTTTCCCTTGCTCGCCTACTGGACATGGGGAACAGGCTGGCTGGCGCAGCTTGGCCTCAACTTTGGATTGGGAGACGGCTTTCTGGACCCCGGCGGCGCTGCCACCGTGCATGTGCTGGGTGGACTGAGCGCGCTGGCCATCGCATGGATCGCGGGGCCGAGGCGCGGCAAGTTCCCGAAGGAAGGGCTCTCGACGGCAATGCCGGGCCACAACGCCGTGTATGTGCTGTTCGGCTGCCTGCTGGCGCTCGTGGGCTTTCTGGCGTGGAATATGGCCGGGGCGCTGATGTGGGCAGACCTGCCGCCGACGGAACTGGTCGTCACCGCCGTCAATACGCTCATCGCGGCTGCGGCGGCGCTTGCGGCCACATTCACCGTGACGCGCATTCGCTTCGGCAAGCCAGACGCGAGCCTGTGCGCGAACGGATGGATGGCTGGCCTGGTGACGTCCTCGGGCTGTGCGGCGGTTGCCACCCCGCTGGAGGCGCTGCTGGCGGGCATGATTGCCGGACTCATCACCCCGCTTCTGGTCGAGTTGCTGGAGCTGTTTCTTTCCATCGACGACCCGTCGGGCGCGATTACGGTTCATGCCGCGAGCGGGCTGTGGGGCCTGATCGCCGCCGGATTCTTCGCTTCGGCGCATGGACAAGTGCTGGCGCAGCTGGTGGGCATTGCCGCGTTGCTTGGCGTCATTCTCCCGCTGGTGTACTTCCTGTTCTGGGCCGTGAACCTCGTCCTTCCCTTCCGCGTGGATCCGGATGGCGAACGCATCGGCATGGATCTGCACGAGCTGGGAGGCAGTGCCTATCCCGAATTCGTCGTACACCGGGACGATTCGTACCGCTGAGACGAGCGCGGGGATGACGCCGGCCGGCGCTTCCCACCGTTTTGCAGCAGACTCTTCTCAAGCTCTCCGGAGAAACAGCGAAGGCCCGAAGCACATGCTTCGGGCCTTCGCTGTCTCTGCGGTTTGCAGCGTTCTTACTCTGCGGCTTCCACGGCCCTGGTCTGGGCCACGGTCCAGTCGGGCGCACCCACCTTGAAGCGCGCGAAACGGCGCACGGTGATGTTCTCGCCGAGCTTGCCGACCTTCTGCGCGATCAATTCCTTGATGCTCACCGCCTGGTCCTTGATGAAGGGCTGATCGAGCAGGCAGACCTCCTCGTAAAACTTGGCCATCTTGCCCTCGACAATCTTCTCGATGACCGGCGCGGGCTTGCCCGTGGCAGCGGCCTGCGCGCGATAGATCTCCTTCTCGCGCTCGAGGTCTTCGGGGGTCACATCTTCGGGCTTCACGTAGCGGGGATCGCTCGCCGCAATGTGCATGGCGATGTCCTTGAGCAGCTCCTGGAAGTCCTCGGTGCGCGCCACGAAATCGCTCTCGCAGTTGACTTCGATGAGCACGCCGATCTTGCCGCCGGCGTGGATGTACGTGCCCACCGTGCCTTCATTGGTGGAGCGGGCGGCCTTCTTCTGTGCAGAGGCCATGCCGCGCTTGCGCAGCACCACGAACGCATCCTCGATATTTCCTTTGGCTTCCTGCAGAGCCTTCAGGCAGTCGCCCATCGGCGCGCCGGACTTCTCGCGCAGATCCTTCACCAGCTTTGCATCAATCTTCTCGCTCACAGTTGTCATCTCGCTTCCCTGTTCTCCGCTTGAAACCTGGGTTAATGTCTGCCGCTTCCTTTGAGGCAAACGAAAAGCGTGGCGCTTAATTCGCGGCCACGCTTCTCGATCCTGCGCAATGATCCGCGGTGTAAATTACAGAGCGCCCTCGGCCACTTCGGCGTCGTCCAGCGCCGCCACGACTGCCGGCGCCTTGCGAATGCCACCGCCCAGGGCAGCATCCAGATCGACATCTTCCTCGGCCGGTGCGGCTTCTGCCGGTCCGCCCTCAGCCGCCACGGCGACCGGAGCTTCCTCGGCAAAGGCCTTGTCGCCCACCAGGTTCACGCCCTCGGCTGCCGAGTCGGCAATCTTCGAGGTGAACAGGCGAATGGCGCGCAGCGCATCGTCGTTGCCCGGAATCACGTAGTCGACCACGGTCGGGTCGCAGTTCGTGTCCACCACAGCGACCACGGGGATGCCCAGCTTCCGCGCTTCCTTCACGGCAATCGCCTCGTTGTTCGAGTCGACGACGAAGATCGCGTCCGGCAGGCGCTTCATGTTCTTGATGCCGGCCAGGTTCGCCTGCAGGTGCTTGCGCTCCCGCTCCAGGCGAATGACTTCCTTCTTGGTCAGCAGCTCGTAGCGGCCATCGGTGGCCATGTCATCCAGTTCCTGAAGGCGCTTCACCGACTTCTGCACCGTGACCCAGTTGGTGAGCAGCCCACCCAGCCAGCGCTGGTTGATGTAGGGCATGCTCGCACGCGTCGCCTCTTCGGCCACGGCATCCTGGGCCTGGCGCTTGGTGCCGACGAAGAGAATCGTCTTGCCGCCGGCGCACAGGTCGGTCACGAACTTCGACGCGTCCTTGAACAGCTTGAGCGTCTTCTGCAGGTCGATGATGTAAATCCCGTTGCGCTCGCCAAAGATGTATTCCTTCATCTTGGGGTTCCAGCGCTTGGTCTGATGCCCGAAGTGAACACCCGCTTCGAGCAGCTCCTTCATTGTGATCGTGGCCATTGGCCTCCTTCGTGGATTGCATCCGGACGAACCTTCGTCTGGTCCGGATTGAACCCGCTAATGCGGGAGATTTGAAAAACCAGCGATCAGCTTTCAGCCCTTAGCTCCCAGCCTGTCCGTGCCAGAACCAGCATTTGCTGCAACCCTGAGCACTTCGTTCAGGCAGGATGAGCTAAGAGCTAGAAGCTGATAGCTAAAAACTGCCGTCTAGCGCTTGCTGAACTGGAACCGCTTGCGGGCGCCCTTCTGGCCGTACTTCTTGCGTTCCTTCTGGCGCGCGTCGCGGGTCATCAGCCCTTCAGCCTTCAGCAGCTTGCGCAGCTCCGGGTTGAACTCGACCAGCGCACGGGCAATGCCCATCTTCACGGCATCGGCCTGCGCGGCCACGCCGCCGGAGGAAACCGTCGTCAAGACGTCAAAGCTCGAAGCCAGTTCCGCAACCACGAGTGAACGCTTGGCGGAAACTCGCTGCTGCTCGGTGACGAAATATTCCTCAAATGCCTTGCCGTTGACCTTCCACTCGCCCGTACCGGGGCGCAGAAAGACGCGGGCAATCGCCGACTTGCGGCGGCCCGTCCCGTAGTATTGAACCAGATCTGCCATGCTCTCTTGACTCTCTCCGCCGGCTCACTCAGAAGCCGGTCAAATCCTTGTTATGCAACTTCCAAAGCCACCGGCTTCTGCGCCTCGTGGGGATGCTTGTCGCCGCGGTAGACCTTGAGCTTCGAGCCCATTGCGCGGCCGAGCTTGGTCTTGGGCAGCATGCCCTTGATGGCTTCTTCCAGAATCTTCTCCGGCTTGCGGCTCAGCAGGCGCGTGAAGGACTCTTCGCGCAGACCGCCGGGGAAGCCGGTGTAGCGGCGATAGAGCTTGCTCTGGCTCTTCAGGCCCGTCAGCCGGACCTTCTCCGCGTTGATGACGATCACGTGGTCGCCCATATCGATGTACGGCACATACTGGGGATTCAGCTTGCCGCTGAGCACACTGGCCGCCTTGGTGGCCAGCCGGCCCAGAGTCTGGCCGCTGGCGTCCACTACATACCACTTGCGGTCAATATCCTTGCCGCTCGGAACAAAGGTACCCATCTCTCTCCTGCCCTCAATCGACCCTGCGCGGCTCGATTCCTGCCTGCCGCACAGCCAAATCACAAAATCCACAGCGCAAAGCGCTTGCGCCCACGCAAACTGCACGGGCCTGACTTCCACCCACGACCAAACAAATCTGTTCGGGTGAGGATTACGAAGGGTCCAATCCTGAAAAGAACCCCACGCTCAACTGGATTCGCTACTGCCTCGCATCCAGCAGCCGGTGGCCTACTCTGAGCAAGCTTCCAACAAGCCCGTCAGCCGGTTCCGGGTGAAGACACACAGAGCCGAGACGCAACACCGCGCAAGGACTACAGAATACGTGATTCCGGAAGCGGAGTCAACGAGAAGCCGCCCCAGCTGACGCCTTTTCAGCGCGGGCGCCGATGCATACAATACGGCGAAGAGGATTGCTCATGAAAAGCTGGACCACTCCCCGCTGGACCCTCGCCATCGCCATTTTCCTGCTCACTGCCGCCAGCTACGCCCAGTGGTCCGATCCCGCCGACGACGTCCCGGCCTACCACCCCTCGGCACCCCTGCACGTCACCGCCCTGCCGCCCATCCTTTCCGGGGCGAAACTGACCGGCCCGAGCTTCCAGGATCCCTGGCAGATCCACGTCTATCAGAAGGCTGCAAAAGTGGGAAACGTCCTCTACCAGCTTCCCTGCAACTGCCGCTGCGACAGAGCTTTAGGGCACACGAGCCTGCGCAGCTGCTTTGAGGGCCTGCACGGCGCCGAGTGCTCCACCTGCGCGAAGGAGGGCTTCTACGCCTACCAGCAGACCCGGCTCGGCAAGACGCCCGCCCAGATCCGCGCCGGCATCGCCCGCCACGACTACGAGAGCATCGAGCTGGAAAGGCAGTAGCCCGGCACACTGGTCCGATTCGGCATACAATATAGATAGCAGCACGAGCCAGTTGGTCCGGCTCGCACCTGTGGACGTCCATCCTGGGCGGTCCAAAGCGGGGGCGTCACGGTTTCGACGGGATCGATTGCGGCATAGGAGTCATGTCGGGGTGTGGGCACCCGTAATCGCCTGCAAAACAAAAGTTGCCAACGATAATCTGGCACTTGCAGCTTAATTAACTAAGCTGCCGTCTTCCACGGCTTCGCCTGCGGGCTGTGAGCGGACGTCATACAGCAGGCTGGCGTGAGCGGCTCGGTCCGTGTTGCTTGCGCGAGATCATCGGACTAGCCTTCGGCGCATCTTGTCCGTTCTGAGTGTCGAGGGCGAAACCAAAAGGAACCGGGCAAAGCATGAACACTCCTGGCTGACAGCGATTTCGGACGCGGGTTCGACTCCCGCCGCCTCCACCATACTTAACTTTTTTATTATCAATGGTTTAAGTTTTAGTTCTTGCAAACTGTACGATAGTTTAGGCATGCTCACGCTTCACCGGCGCCACAATCCCGCCTGTTCCAAGCAATCCGACCGCTACTGGAAACGCTGCACCTGCCCTATGTGGGCGGAGGGAACCGTTGATGGCAAGTACGTGCGGCGCAGCCTGAAAACGAAGAGCTGGGAGAAAGCCACTCGGATCACGAAAGAGATTGACGAGTCACAGAATCCCGATCCGAAGCCTAAAAATGAACCCGTCTCTGTTGTGCAGGCCGTCGAAGAATACCTCGCAGACGCAAAGGCACGGGAACTAGGTGAGGCCACTCTCTACAAACTGGAAATCATCTTCCGCAAACAGTTGCTCACCTGGGCAAAGTCAGAAGGATATCTCCTGCTGAGAGAGTTCGACCTTCGCGCTGTGCAGGCTTTCAGGGCCTCGTGGAAAGATGGGGCTCTTTCCAAAAAGAAGAAGCAGGAGAGGCTGACCGGCTTCTTCTGGTTTTGCATTCATTCCGGTTGGATCACCCAGAACCCCACGGATAGGCTCGGTCGAATTAGCGTCACGCAAGCTCCTACCGATTACTTCACGCGGGAGGAATTCGACCGCATCATCGATGCCATCTACCTCTATCGCGAGAATCGCGGAGAGATCGGCAATGCAAACAGCACACGCCTTCGCACACTGATACTCCTGATGAGATGGAGCGGGCTTCGCATCCGCGATGCGATCACGCTCGAACGTACCCGTATGATTGGGGACAATCTCATGCTGTACCAGGCGAAGACCGGGACACCTGTCTACGTCCCGTTGCCTCCACAAGTCGCAGACGCTCTTCGCGAAGTCCCTCAAGGACCGAAGCCGAACTTGCGCTATTTTTTCTGGAGCGGAAACGGTCATCCCAAATCTGCTGTCGCGGATTGGCAGCGGAGTTTTCGAAGGCTATTTACTCTAGCTGGCCTCGAGAAACCGGACGGCTCTGAAAAGCGCTGCTTCCCTCACATGTTTCGGGATACTTTTGCCGTGGAAATGCTTCTCGCGGGAGTACCGATTGACCAAGTCTCAATTCTTCTCGGGCACAAGAGTGTGAAGATTACAGAGAAGCACTATTCGCCGTGGGTGAAAGCGAGACAGGATCAGCTGGCAGCCAGTGTTCGGAACGCTTGGCACGTTCTTGACGGCCCAAAAAATGGGAAGGCAATGCGCGCCCAGCGTTCAGCTGGCACGGTCCCGACGCTGGTGTACTCGAAATAAGAACGCTCTTGGAAATACGTAGGAATCTGGACCGAGTCTCGGGCAAGTGCTCGGATTTTCGGCATCTGTTGGATGGCCGGATAGCCAGAGTCGAAGATGCTCTCCCCACTGTCCCGATTGGGCGAGTAGAGGAAGTGATCCCGTGAAGACAACGGACACCCGACTAGATATCTGATCTGCGGTCCTTTTGCTCCCGGCAACTAAGGTATGACCCAGTTACCGTCAGTTGGTTCCTTTAGATGGTGCGGTCATCGCTTTCCATCAATCGGTCGAGACTAAAGCTACCATGTTATGGTTGGCAGTCTGCTCATCTCTCCTGCTCCTTGATTGGTACATCCGGTGTCATCTTGTCACCGAAACGTCTGCGTCATATTCAGTCCGAAGCGGTTATGCAGATGTGACCCACTGCCAGTTGCCTCAGAAGCTGATACCGCCTTCCAAAACCACAGTCGGATCTGTAAACCCGGGATTGAAAACGTAGGTCGTAAACTCCCACTTCTTGTGAGACACGCCGACAAGGAATCCGCGTTGTATGTCGACCGCCGTATGGTAGGTCTTGGAATGTTGCGCAACAGCTCCCACTCGAAGCCAGTCCACCGGCGAGTAAGTGAGTTGTGGCCAACTGTAGTAGAAACTCTCGGATTGATCGGTGGTATCGAAGACATATTCGTTCGAGATCGAAAGCTCGAACTTTTTATAGCTCAGCGAAGCCTCCAGGCCTGGAGCAATCCCGTTCGTTCTTCCGAAGACGCCGCCAATCATCGGTGTAATGTTGAGTTCAACATTCCTGCCGGCGCTGAAGTTGTAACCCACCCACAAGGAGCCCGTCCTCAGGTTCTCGTAGTTGTACCGAGCTTCGAGATGCAGCCAGTTGCGATCGGCCATGAATACGGGGTCCACAAAGGATTGATCGTCGGGGACGATATAACCATCGATTGTGAGGTTATAAGCCCACTTGTTCGTAGAGGAATCAGCCGACGTTCCTGGCGCACTGCCTGTCGATACCTGGGCCAACGCCGAGGCTACAAAGAAAACCGTGACTGCGATCGCTCCGAATTGTCGACCAACTTTCATTCCGTACCGTCGGTCAAAAGAATCTCTCGGTAACGATGCATTTCGGAAATCCTATCCGCCCAGGGCGATGGCCACGCCGACGAGCGCCAAACCAAGCAGCATTGCGCAGCATCCCGCAAGATAACCATTGAAGCCGGTGCGTCTCCCCCACAGCAGCCCCGTGACGAACAGCAATAGGATCAGAGCACCATTTGAAACGCGAAGAGCAGTCCGCGGCTCCGGAAAGAACAGAAACGGTATCGCCGCAGGAATCACCACCGCGACATCGATCATAACAATGGCAAGCATCCCACTGAAATCATCCTTGGTAAGATTCGGATCAGGCAGTTGGACGCGCATTACTACCGGCAAAATTGCCTTACAAAGTCGAGTGCGCTCTTCTGTATCCGTCCCCGGTTCAAGCAGTGGGTTAAGTCGGTCGCCAATTGCCGAGAAGACCTCGTTTTCACTTGGCGCGTTCCTCAGGTTGGTAAGAGAGCGCAGCTGTAGCCGACGATCGGTTAAGTTGCCCCACGCGAACAAGGCACCGTCAATAATTCCCCAAGCCGTGTTACATCCGAGAGCTCCAAGCAATAAGGTGCGAACTCCCTCTTTTTCCGAGGCCGCAGTAACTCCTGCGATGAGTGTGAACCCAAGCACCATGACCAAGGCAGCAATTGTTTCTTCCAATCGGCTCGCCACGTCCAGGTAATTCCGTACAAACTTTAGCGCTGTATGATGAGAATGGGCCACGAACTCCCTCTCCTCCTTAATGGACAGCTAGGCTGTCCACGATGCTGCGTTACGCCAGGTTAGGGTTTGCCGCCTGCTCATTTACTGTGACATGTTGCCCAACCCATGGATCGTCAAAATTCATTGCGGCGGAGAGCCGTTTTATAGCAGCGACAAGAGCGCGATAAATGGCAAGCCGCTCGGCCAAGTGAGGATCGGCAGTCGTCTTAC
>JBAUTX010000447.1:0-15757 GCA_049582405.1 Occallatibacter sp.
GGCAAACCGGGGTGTGTCGCGCAGTAGGAAGGTGCTTCGAGCGACTTCTTCGTCGTGCGCCAAGGCGGCTGAACCCTCAAGTGGAGGCGGAGGAATCAGGGCAAGGCTGTCAGGTAACATCTTCGGGTCAAGATAACCCTGTAGAGCGCCCAGACCCATCTCAGGATGGAACTCGGGGACCGTGCCGAGTTTGGTGCGGGCTTCTCTGGTCGTACAGCCTGTGAACAGACTGAGAGCCAAGACACCAGCTATACCGACGCCAAGGAATGTCCGGCGGCGCTGGATGGCTTTCATTGTTGTCTTCCTCAAGGTCTTTTCCTTACGTCCCCTCGTAACTCGTGGGCCGCACGCCGGTCTAGCCATGTGCGGCCCACTGGGTCAAAGTCAGCGTTTTCGTGAAGTCAGCGCTACTTCGATCCGCCGCCTTGTTTCAGCATGTCCATGACTTCGTCCATGTTGAAGCTGGCGGCCTTCTGTCGTTGTGGATAGTCCTTGAAGGTTGCCAGGAACTGGCCGACATACGCCTGGGCAGGGACCAACAGAAAGGCATGGTCAAGCAGCCAATCATAGTAAGTGTTTGAAGTGATGTCCGCCCGTTCGTACGGGTCGGTCCGGAGGTTGTATATCTTCGGGATCCGCAGGTTCGTGAACGGATTTGACCAGATGAGCAACGTTCCCTCGGCTCGCTGCTCCATGAACACCAGCTTCCAGTTGTCATAGCGCAGATCGACAAGTTGCTGGTCGTCGTTGATGTAAAAGAACGATTCGCGTGGACTCTTGGCAACCTCGCCGGTCAGGTAGGGGACAAGGTTGTCACCGTCAAGGTGGACCTTGTACGTCATGTCGCCGATCTTGTATCCCTTGAGTAGCTCATCCTTGATTTGCGTGTCGCCGGCTATCGCCAGAAGGGTTGGCAGCCAGTCGAGGTGAGCCACCATCTCATTGGAGACGCTGCCTGGCTTGATGTGGCCCGGCCAGCGGACCATCGCCGGAACCCGGTATGCGCCTTCCCAGTTGGAGTTTTTCTCGCTGCGGAAGGGTGTCATTGCGGCGTCCGGCCAGCTGTTCATGTGCGGACCGTTGTCAGTGGAATACATGACGAAGGTGTCGTTCGCGATACCCAGATCATCGATCACCTTCAGGATCTGTCCGACATTCTTGTCGTGGTCGATCATGGAGTCGTGGTACGTACTCTGCCAGCGCCCGGCCTGACCGACGCTCTCCGGTTTGGTGTGGGTGCGGAAGTGCATGTGAGTAAAGTTCACCCAGACAAAGGCCGGCTTGCCTGCCTTGTTTTGCCGCTGGATGAAGTCCACGGCCCGCGCCGCGATGTCATCGTCGATCGTTTCCATCCGCTTCTTCGTGAGAGGACCCGTGTCCGTGCACACCTGCTTGCCAACTTTGCCAAAGCGTGGATCAACGGTCGGGTCGTCCTTGTCGGAAGCCTTGCAGTCCATCACGCCGCGAGGGCCGAACTTGGCTCGGAATGCCGGGTCCGTCGGATAGTCGGGCAGTTCCGGCTCTTCCTCGGCGTTGAGGTGGTAGAGGTTGCCATAGAACTCATCAAAGCCGTGCACAGTCGGCAGGTATTCGTTACGATCACCCAGATGGTTTTTGCCAAACTGACCGGTTGCATAGCCTCTCGCTTTCAACAGCTCAGCAATCGTCACATCTTCTTTTTGCAGCCCTAAGGCGGCGCCAGGCAAGCCCACCTTGGTCATGCCGGTGCGCAGACCCGACTGCCCGGTGATGAACGCTGCCCGGCCTGCAGTGCAGCTCTGCTCGGCATAGTAATCGGTGAAGATCATGCCTTCATGGGCGACTCGGTCGATGTTGGGGGTGTGAAAGCCCATCAATCCCATCGAATAGGCGCTGATATCGGACTGACCGATGTCATCGCCCCAGATGATCACGATGTTCGGTTGTGACCGAGGAATCACGGGTTGTTTCTGCTGAGCGTTCATCAGGCTGGCTGACGCCAGCAACCACAGCGAAACCAGCCATGGAATCTTCTGCTTGGTCATAGAAGGTGTTCTCCGTTTCTTCAAAAGCATTGAGAGGTTAATGTGGTCCTGGGCGCCTGCCTGCGGCGAGGTCCCTGCAAATGTCTTGCATGTCCTTGTCGATGTGGTGCCAGAACTTCTGGAACCCACTGCAGAGATAGTTCAAACCCGGTTCGCCCGTGTTTGTGCGGATCAGGCGGTTCTTGGGACATTCCCCGTTACAGGCAAATAGATAGCTGCAATCAAGGCACTGTTGCGGCAGGCTGTGGAACTTGTTGAATCCGAACTCGCGCTGCTTGTCAGAGAACACCATCCGCGAACTCGACACCTCTTGTATGTTGCCGAGCTTGTATTCGGGGTAGACGTAGTGATCGCAGGAGTAGAGACTTCCGTCATGCTCGAGCGCCACACCCTTGCCGCAGAACTGGTGGTACACGCACATCTGCGAATCTCTGCCCAGCCACACTGCGGCCGCGCTCTCGAAGTGGTTAACGAACACCTTTCCGATATCGCGGCGATACCAATCGTCCCAGACGCTGCAAAGGAAGTTGCCCCAGTCATCGGGATCAACGGACCAGTCCGTAACCACCGAATCGGGATGGCCTGGATGAGCGGCGGGCGAATCCTGCATCGGCAGCGTGGCGGGATCCCAGTGCTGCGGGGCGGTGCTCTTGAAGACCTTAGGCTCCACGCAGGGGATGAACTGCATCTGCCGCGGGCAAACCTCTTTCCGCAGGAAGCGATACACCTCGCGTGGATGTTGGGCATTCAGTCGATTGATCACGCATAACGCATTGAACGGCACGCCGTGGCGATGCAGAAGCTTGGCGGCGGCGAACACCTTATTGAAGGTAGGCTTGCCGTCCTTGGCAATTCGATACCGATCGTGAAGCTCTTCAGGACCATCGATGCTCAAGCCAACGAGAAATCCGTGCTTCCTAAGAAAGGCCCCCCAGTTGTCATCAAGTAGCGTGCCGTTTGTCTGGAGATCGTTCTCGATGCGCTGACCGGGCTTCTTGTATTTCTTTTCGAGTTCGACAATCTTCTCGAAAAATTCCAATCCGAGCAGGGTGGGCTCGCCGCCTTGCCACGAAAACACCACTTCTGAGCGATCCTGTCCTTCGATATATTGCTGGATGTGCGCTTCGAGGATCTCGTCCGTAATTCTGAACTTACTGGGACTGCCCATTAATTCCTTCTTGTGAAGGTAGTAACAGTAAGTGCAGTCCAGATTGCAGATCGATCCGCCGGGCTTGATCATTGCATGGTACGCGCGGACAGATCCTTCTGGAGCCGGCCATGGAGATAATGACAAGAGGTCTGGCTTGCGACCCAACGGATTGGCGTCGACACAACTCCCTTGCGGTTGCAGAACGCCCGGCAGACTTCGAGGAGTGCTCATCTTCACATAGTGAAAATGCTCCCTTCGGCGCTTGCACACTATCAGAAATGTCAGTGCCCGACCATTCTTGTCTGGTGCATAACTCGGATTTGGCTGCAGTTACCGAGGCTTGCCTTTCACGGCCTGCAAATAATACAGTCAGGTGCGCGGGGCCCAGCTACGCGGCGAGAGTTTTGTAAAGCCGCGCACCATGAAGAATGCGAACGCATGTAGAACGACCGTTGCATCCATCGCTCCGCCGCCCAAATGGCCGCGGCCATTTGGGCGATTCCAGCGGACCGCAACCAGGTAAACGACGAACGTCCTTTTCAAGAGCGCAGAAGATGAGAATCGGGTATCACCAGGCCGCTTAAGATGGCGGCTCCCCGGGTCGACGACTGGCAGAAGTGTCAGTTTCCCGACATCTCCGTTAATGCAAGGCTGTCAGGTGAACTGTTACAGGCTGATTCGGAATAGGTTAGATTTGCCCGCGCCGGGGATCTTGCGGAGTTGTGCGGGGAATGGTGCGCATCATGGGAATTGAACACGGCTCTACGATCTGCCAGAAACGCGCAACGGGAGCAGTCATCGCACTGGGCGTGGTGACCGCTGCATGCGGGCTCGCAGTCGTCATTGGGTCGCCGCTTTCCATCTCTAGAAGTGTGGAAGCAAGCGAAGGAGCCGGCGAAGCCCCAGGGCTTGGTGCCTTTGCACCCACGGTTGCGAACAGGAATGCAGCGCCCTCGGCGGCGCCGGCCGGAATGGTGTGGATTCCCGGCGGTGAGTTTTCGATGGGTGCCATGGACCCGCCGGCCGTGAACGAAGCTGGCATGCACGCTGCGGTTGACGCGCGCCCCATTCATCGCGTCTATGTGGATGCCTTCTGGATGGATAAGACCGACGTAACGAATGAGGAGTTCGCTCGTTTTGTCAATGCAACAAATTACGTGACCATAGCAGAGCGGACACCCACAGCGCAGGAGTTTCCAGGTGCTCCGCCGGAAAATCTTGTCGCCGGTTCCGTGGTCTTTTCAGCCCCCGATCATCCCGTTCCGTTGGACGACCACTTCCAGTGGTGGACCTATGTCAAAGGTGCGAATTGGCGCCATCCCGAGGGCCCACAGAGCAACATCAAGGGACGCGAGAAATCTCCCGTGGTTCAGGTGGCCTATCCAGACGCGCTGGCCTACGCAAAGTGGGCGGGCAAGCGCTTGCCTACCGAAGCGGAATGGGAGTTTGCGGCGCGCGGAGGTCTTGCGGGACAACGCTACCCGTGGGGCAACGATTTCCAGCCCAACGGCAAGTGGATGGCGAATACTTATCAGGGACATTTTCCCACCAAGGATACCGGGGCCGATGGTTACGCGGGAATTGCTCCGGTGGCAAAGTTTCCTCCGAATCAATTCGGCCTCTATGACATGGCCGGTAACGTGTGGCAATGGACAAGCGACTGGTATCGCCCAGACTACTATCAGCAACTGGCAGCAGCCGGGGGCGTGGCGCGCAATCCACGCGGACCGGATGCACCGTATGATCCTTCAGAGCCCACCGAAAAGAAGAAGGTTCATCGCGGTGGATCCTTTCTGTGCACCGACCAGTATTGCTCTCGGTACGTAGTTGGCACGCGAGGCAAAGGTGAGGTCAGCACGGCGACGAATCATCTCGGCTTCAGGTGTGTGAGGTCGCAAATCGGCTCGAGCAAAGCCGTCACTCAGAGGACTGCGCCCCGTTCGTGATCAGGAGATAAGTTCCTTCAGGAGGAAGGCCCATGACAATGACGGTCCTTTGCATTCATAAGTTGAGCGAAACAGGCAGGTGGCCCACTCATCGGTCCCAATGTCAGCACTCATGCACTCAGGGCTGTGCCCCATTCATCGCGGTTTCATCGCGATGAGCGGGCGTTCGTTCCGGCCGGCTCAAATCTCCGATGAATTGGCCGTTGAACGTGCGTTGAACCCACTTCGAAGATTAGTCCCCATAAACGCCCATGTGACATGTTTATCGGTAGACTGATCCGGCATCAGCCAGCCCAGCAGTCTGATTACGCGTTTGATAATGTCGTGCGCTCGCAAGTGTGCAGGAAGTGTGCCGAGAAAGAGAAGGACCACTGAGACGGAAAGATGTGCATAGGAAAACGAGTCCGCCAGGTGCTCTTGAAAAGCTGCTTCGATAAAGGAAGTCTGTGTCGCTGTTTGGGCAGATCGGCAGTCAATGCCGAGTCGAGCCCAAGAGAGTGCGTTTGTTGCAGATGCAGACGGGAACCAGGACTTAATGATATTTCTCGGCCGCGCCGTCTGGATTATGCAGATTCCTCGATTTGTGGTATTGCTGGTTTGCTAGACCTACCGCTCGGGTCTTCGAATTGCGGCGGAAGCCCATAAACAACTGAAGTGATAAGCGCCAGGGATGGCCACCATTGTCATTTGCAATGGTCTTATGGAACGCCGGAAGGTTCAGTGATGGACCCCATGACTCCGCCTCGATGCGGACATGCGCCGGAAGGGGCAAGACCCGTTGAACCCGGAGCCCCACGCGGTATTCAGCCTAATCCAGGCCACCGCAACGAGAAATAGCATTGGAACCGCAAGTAGTCTCTGTTCGGGGTAAGGCCCCGTTCAATGCACCATTCAACATCCTGACCGCCCTCTACTCTCTTACCGGTTTGCTTTCCGTGGAAGAGGTAGCCGAGATGTTTGGCACGTCAGCGGCCACGGTCTATCGCATGGCACAGAAGCGTCAGATTCCGAGCTTCATGATTGGTGGATCTCGCTGCTTCGATCCATCTTCACTTGCACTCTGGTTGATCAAGAAGGACCCACAACTGGCTGCAGCCGCACGGTACTTCAAAGAGGCCGCCTAGGCCACCCCAACAAACGAGAATGGCCGGAATTCTTTCGGGCCATTCCTAACCTTTCGACCCGGCACCAAAGCGGCGTCAGAGAAGAATTGCCCTGCGCGACAAAGTTGCCGACTTCACGCGCAAACTGTGTGCAACTGGAAGAGGTGAAGACGGCGCGCGGTAGAACTTTCACATCCGGTTCTCGCGCTGAACTCACTGTTCAAATTCACTGATCACAGGCCCGAAAACACGCTAAAAGTGACAAAGTTTGCGCAAATTTACCCACAGATGCAACTGCGCCTGAAAGCGTTAAATCGCCAGTATCCATGCTAGTTTTACTAATTTCTTGAGGATTTTGCCAATCTGGCAGGATTCACATCCGCAGAAGCTGACGTTCCATGACTGAACGACTCCCGCTTCGTGCTTCGAAGCGCGCCGGCGCGCATCTTGAGTGAACCAAGCTTCTCGCGCGAATGGTTCATGCCGAATGCGTGCCATTCCGTCTTGGCTTGACATCTCCGCCGACACCCATCCAAGCTGGGTAAGCCTTGCCAATCGGAGACCCGATGCACACTCCGGCCCGCAGCCTAGAGTTCACGCAGATTACGCAATGGGAAGACGGTCACGTTCAGTCGCTTCAGGACTCGCTTGCCGTCGAAGAGCCGCTCGAAATTCGTATCTGTGATCTCGGTTCTACCGTCACCATGCGCACACCCGGCCATGACATCGAGCTCGCCGCAGGCCTCTTGCTCTCTGAAGGCGTCATTGCCTCCCTCGATGACCTCTCAACGCTTCGCCTTGCCAAACCGGCGAACGGCCTCCCCAGCAACGTCGTTGAGGTCGAGCTGAAGCACCCTGTCGCGGATTCGTCCTATGCAATGCGCAGCACCTTTGCCGCCTCCGGTTGTGGCATTTGCGGCAAGTCCTCAATCCAGTCCATCCACGCGCGTGGCCTCAAGTCACCTAACTCGGACTTCCGCATCAGCCCAGAGACGCTCTCCCGCCTCCCCGCCACTCTGATCCAACAGCAGGCCGTCTTCAGCCGCACCGGCGGCCTTCATGCTGCCGCGCTTTTCACACCAGACGGACATCTCGTCGTCCTCCGTGAAGACATCGGCCGCCACAATGCGGTCGACAAAGTCATCGGCTGGGCACTCCACAACGACCACATCCCACTCGACCATCACATCCTGCTCGTCAGCGGGCGCGGCGGGTTTGAAATCGTGCAGAAGGCCCTCGCCGCGGGAGTGCCTGCGCTGGCCTCGGTCTCTGCCCCATCCAGCCTCGCCGTCAAACTGGCGCGGGAATTTGGTCTCACTCTCGTTGGCTTTTTACGGGGCCGACGCTTTGTTGTTTATTCTGGCGATTTCCGTTGCATGACTGCCGATGACCGGGGTTAGAATCCCGACGAGCAGGGGTTGTCTTTGTTCGGTTGGTTTACAGGAAAGCCGAAGTTGACGACGCCTTCTTTGATTCTCTGCGGCACATGAAAACGTGCGCTCAGCAATGAAAAGAGAACTCCGAGATTACGGAGGAACCAATGGCAGTCACGCTAAACGGCAAGCCGCAAACCTTCCAGCCGGGCGAGCGCATCATCGATCTCATCAACCGTGCCCAGACTCCGCTCTCCCAAGTCTGCTACCACCCCCAGCTCGGTTCCATCCAGACCTGCGATACCTGCATAGTTGAGGTCAATGGAGAGCTCATGCGCGCCTGCGGGACGACCGTCACCGACGACATGCGCATTGTCACGGACTCCAACGGCACACGCGCGGCACAGCGCGAGGCCTTCGATCGCATCCTCGGCAATCATCTTCTTTACTGCACTGTCTGCGACAACAACAACGGCAACTGCACAGTCCACAACACCACGGCGCTGCTCCAGGTCGACCACCAGGAAATCCCGTACAAGCCCAAGCCGTATGAAGAGGACACGTCGAATCCCTTCTACCGATACGACCCCGGCCAGTGCATTCTCTGCGGACGCTGCGTGCAGGCTTGCCAGACTTTGCAGGTCAACGAAACGCTGAGCATAGATTGGGAGAGCGATCATCCCCGCGTCCTCTGGGATGGTGGCGCTCCCATCGGCGAATCAAGCTGCGTCTCCTGCGGCCACTGCGTCACCGTCTGCCCCTGCAATGCGCTCATGGAAAAATCCATGCTCGGCGAGGCGGGCTACTTCACTGCATTGCCCAAGTCTGCACTCAACGGCATGATTGACATCGTCAAAGGCATCGAGCCGGAGATCGGCTATCGGTCTATTCTGCAGGTCTCCGAGGTCGAATCCGCCATGCGCCGCTCGCGCGTCAAGCAGACCAAGACCGTCTGCACCTACTGTGGGGTCGGATGCAGCTTTGATATCTGGACCAAGGACCGTCACATCCTCAAAGTCGAACCCGCCCACGGCCCCGCCAACGGCATCTCCACCTGCATCAAAGGCAAATTCGGCTGGGGCTACGTGAACAGTGCCGACCGCCTCACCACGCCGCTCATCCGCGAGAACGGCTCATTCCGTGAGGCCAGCTGGGACGAAGCCCTCTCGCTCGTCGCCCGCAACTTCGCCGAAATCAAAGCCGCATCCGGCCCCGACTCTCTCGCATTTATTTCTTCTTCAAAATGCACCAACGAAGAGAACTACCTGATGCAGAAGCTCGCGCGCGCGGTCATCGGCACCAACAACATGGATAACTGTTCGCGCTATTGCCAGTCGCCGGCGACCATCGGCCTCTTCCGAACCGTGGGCTACGGCGGCGACTCCGGCTCCATCAGCGATATCGAGCAGGCCGACCTTGTCCTCATCATCGGCAGCAATACCGCAGAAAGCCACCCTGTGCTCGCCACACGCGTGAAGCGTGCCCACAAGCTCCGTGGCCAGAAGCTCATCGTCGCCGACATCCGCGCGCATGAGATGGCCCGCCGAGCAGACATCTTCTTTCAGCCGCGTCCTGGAACGGATCTTGTCTGGCTGACCGCCGTCACGCGCTACATTTTCGAGCACGGGCTCGCCAAAGCTGAGTTCCTCACACAGCACGTCAACGGTCTCGATGAATACGTCGCCAGTCTCGCCCCGTTCACTCTTGAGTTCGCGAGTGAATATTGCAGACTCCCGATCGAAACTCTCAAGAAGGTGGCACACAGGATCGCGGAGTCGGACGGTGTCTGCGTCCTGTGGGCCATGGGCGTCACGCAGCACACCATGGGGTCAGACACATCCACAGCTATCTCCAATCTGCTCCTCGCCACGGGCAACTACATGCGCCCTGGCACCGGAGCCTATCCACTGCGC
Source organism: Occallatibacter sp. (assembly GCA_049582405.1). GTDB lineage: Bacteria > Acidobacteriota > Terriglobia > Terriglobales > Acidobacteriaceae > Telmatobacter. The sequence goes on from JBAUTX010000447.1 coordinate 9,510, forward strand.
GGTCATAACAACGTGCAAGGCGCCAGTGATCACGGCGCCATGCCCAACTTTCTGCCCGGCTACCAGCATGTGGAAGACGAAGCCATTCGCGCCAGGTTCGAGAAGGCCTGGAACGTCACACTGCCCGCCAAACCCGGCCTCGACAATCACCTCATGATCGACGCCATCCACGATGGCAGGCTCAAAGCCATGTACCTCTTCGGAGAAGAGATGAGCATGGTCGACTCCAACGCTAACTTCGTCAGCGACGCCCTCGCAAAGCTGGATTTCTTCGTCGTGCAAGACATCTTCTTCAGCCAGACAGCCCAATTCGCCGATGTCGTACTCCCCGCAAGCCCCAGCCTTGAAAAGGAAGGCACCTTCACCAGCACCGAGCGGCGCATCCAGCGTCTCTATCAGGTGTTCGAGCCGCTCGGCCAGAGCCGCCCCGACTGGCAGATCATCCAGGACATCGCCAATCGGCTCGGCGCCAACTGGAGCTACAAACATCCCTCGGAGATCTACGCTGAGATTGCCAGCCTTACGCCACTTGTCGCCGGCGTTACCTACGAACGCCTCGAAGGGTACAAGACGCTCCAGTGGCCGGTCGCACCGGACGGCAGCGATCAGCCTCTTCTTTACACCAAAGAGTTTCACTTTCCGGATGGCAAGGCCCGGCTCGTTCCCGTGCAATGCTCCGATCCCACCGAACAACCCGGCGAAGAGTTTGACCTCCACCTCAACAACGGCCGCCTCCTCGAACACTTCCACGAGGGCAACATGACCTACCGCACCGACGGCATCCGCGAAAAAACACCATGCACCTTTGTGGAAGTCTCACCGCAGCTTGCCTCGGAGCGTGGCATCCAGTCCGGCAGCCTGGTGGAACTCACCTCGCGCTATGGAACCGTCCGCGTGCAGGCCGTCGTCACGGACCGCGTCAAAGGACACGAGCTCTACATGCCCATGAACTCCGTAGAGGAGCCCGTCAATCGGCTCACCAGCAGCTTCACTGATTCCGTCACGCATACGCCGGCCTACAAAGAATCCTCCGTCAAAATGCGCGTCCTCAAGCCCGAGGGGAAGAGTCCTCTTCCGCCCGGCAACGCGCGATTCGGGAAGCCTACTCCGCAGCAGGGAGTCGAAGTCGAGCGGAAGTGGAAACGCGCCGACTATCGCATGCCTGGCACTGGCCTCGTCCAGATCACAAAGAATTAGCCGCGCCGGCACAAGGCCAAAGGAGACATCATGGCACAGCCCATTCCACTGCAACTTCCCCCGAGCGATCCGCGCAAAGAGCTCATCGACAAGCTCGAGCAGGCTCCTGCCGAACACGCAGCGGCCCTCCTCGATGCCTACGCGCTCATGCAGGACCTCCACGATAAGCGCGTCTTCACGACGCTCCGTGGTGCGCTCTCAGCCAGCGACCACATCGTGGAAACGGCCGTCCATGCTGCCGAATCCCCTGAATCCATCCACGCCTTGCGCAACGCCATCATCCTTGGCAGGATGCTCAGCTCGATCAACCCCGAATTGCTGCAGTGCATCGCTACCGCCGTCGGCGAAACACTCGGCAGCGAGCGCAAGCCCGTCATCGAACCACCTGGCCTCTTCTCACTCCTTCGCCAATTCCGTCAGACTGAGCTGCGCCGCAGCATCGCCCTCATCAACCGCTTCCTCGATGTCCTGGGCGACCAACTCAAGAAAAATGGCGCACGAACGCCGCACAACTAGCACGCACCTCACAGGAGCATAATGAAAGCCAACCGCTGGGGTATCGCCGCCGCAGGTTTCCTCTTGCAGATGGCGCTGGGCGCAGTTTACGCCTGGAGCGTCTTCCGCACGCCACTCACGGACAAGTTCCATTGGACGATCTCTCAGGTCACGCTCACTTTCACCATCTGCATTTTTGTCCTCGGCGTCTCTGCATTCCTTGGCGGCCTCTGGCTCAACAAATCCGGTCCTCGCGTCGTTGCCCTCACGGGTGGTGCGCTCTACGGCCTCGGCGTCTTTCTCGCCAGCTTCTCTGCCAATGGCCTCTGGTGGCTTTACCTCACCTACGGGGTCATCAGCGGCATTGGCCTTGGATTTGGCTACATCGTGCCGGTCGCTGTCCTAGTCAAGTGGTTCCCGGATCGCCGTGGCCTCATCACCGGCATCGCTGTCGGTGGCTTCGGCGCCGGAGCCCTCACCACCGCGCCGGTCGCCACGCGCCTCATCCAGTCCGTCGGCGTCCTGCCCACCTTCGCCTATCTCGGGATCGCCTACCTGGTGATCACCATGGCTACCGGCGTCTTCATGCAGAATCCACCTGCCGGATGGCAGCCGGCAGGCTGGTCCCCGGCGCCATCGCAAATCGCCCAGCGCGCCAGGGAGGACTACACCCTTGGCTCTGCGCTCAGGACATGGCAGTGGTGGCTCCTCTGGCTCCTGCTCTTTCTTGATGTCTGCGCAGGCATTTCGCTCATCTCCCAGGAAGCTCCTCTCTTCCGCGAGATCGCCAAAGTCAGCGCCATCGAGGCTGGCCTGATGGTCGGCATCGTAAGCATCGGCAACGCTGTTGGCCGCATCTTCTGGGCCGCGTTTTCTGACATCATCACGCGCCGCTTCACTTTCACCGCGATCTTTATGCTGCAGGTGGTGCTCTTTTGGCTCATGCCCTCGTTGAGCTCCGCTACGGTCCTCACTGTGGTCGCGTTCATCATCCTGATGTGCTACGGCGGCGGCTTCGGCACCATGCCCGCCTTCGCGGCCGATTATTTCGGGCCCAAAAACGTCGGCCCCATCTACGGACTCATGCTCACCGCGTGGGGCTGCGGCAGTGCCTTCGGTCCTCTGCTCATTGCCCACATGCGCCAGAGCAGCGGCTCCTTCACCTCGGGATTGCACACCATCGCCGTCATCATGGCAGTCTCAACGCTGGTCCCGCTCATCGTCCATCCGCCACGTTAACGCGATTCCAGAGTCACTGAATCCTTGACCCGTTCCGCGCGGTTTGACGCGACCCTCAGTAAGAAGCGAACTTGCGCAAATCCCAAAAGGTCTCCGCAACGCAGGAAATGCCGTAACCATTCACGGGGGCAAGCCCACAGGGGTACAATGATCCGGCCCCGGGAATACGCTTTCACGCGCCCGGAATCGTCAACTTCACTCCACAGGATCGAATCAAGATGAAGCTCCGTTCCAGCACGTACGCCACGATTCCTGCTCTCTTGACCCTCTGCCTCGCTGCCACCGTCGCCACGCCTGCGCGTGCACAGGCCGGGATGGAAATCAATGGCCAGAAGCTCGTCACCATCAAGCGCGCCGTGACCAGCCAGGCGCGGCCCGAGTTTACCAGCATTACGCTTGCTCCCGGCCGCGGCATGGAACTGCTGCAAATCACCGCCAACTTTCCCGGCAAAGGCAATGTGGATGTGCTGGCTTCACCGAACCTTGCTCAGGCCAAGGAAATGCTCGACGTAAAGGATGATGCCAACGGCGATCTTGGCTACCGGCTTGGAGCGGCTTTCCTTGTGCCCTATCCCAACCGCATCCGCGGCCCGCTCTCTGCCGACGGCAAGACGCTGACCACACAGTGGCAGGGGCACATCATCACGCTCCCGGCCAATAACATCGGCCAGAAGCCCGGTGCGGAGCGTCACGCGATGCACGGCCTCATCCTCAAAGCCAAAACCGATGACGTCCGCGTGAAAGACATCCCCGGGGGCCAGCAGGTCACAGGCATCATCCACGCGGGCAACTTCGGCGGTCACTGGCTCTCCAGCACCGATCTCGAGTTCACGATCAGTCTCACCGCTGAAGCCGTTGATGCCGCCATCGTCGCCAGGAACGTCGGCAAGGAAGAGGAGCCCATCGCAATCGGCTGGCATCCTTACTTCAATCTGCCCTCCGGCGACCGCACTCAGGCCCGCCTCCATGTTCCGGCATCCTTGCTGACCCAGGTCGACAACTACGACAACGTCTTTCCCACCGGCAAACTCATCCCCGTCAGCGGGCAATACGATCTGCGCGCTCCCAGCGGCAAAGCACTAGCGCGGAACTTCTATGACGACAACTGGAGCCGCCTCGACTGGAAAAACGGTGCCGTCACCGTAAAGGTCATCGATCCCGCCGCGCATTATGCCGTCGATATCGAAGGCCTCTCGCCGGAAATCAAGACCATTCAGGCCTACGCACCGCCTACGGCCAAGTTCGTTGCCGTCGAAGATCAGTTCAACTTTGCCAACCCCTTCGGCAAGGAATGGGGCAAGATGGACACCGGCATGGTCACGCTCAAGCCCGGCCAGAGCACCAAGTGGCATGTCCGGCTGCATGTTTACGTTCCTTAAGCGGTAGCGATTCCTCCAGCGTCTCTCTCATCGTTCGGCAGTCTGTTGCAGAACGATGAGAGAGTGCCCATCACCCATCCTCCATTCGCTCTTCTGAGCGGCCCGAACTGAACCTTCTCTTCTCGACAAATCCTTCCTCTCCCGTCAAAACCGGGCAGCACGGCCTGGCAACGGCAAGTCGGGGCACTGCATCGCAGCGAGACAGAGGAGATTGTATGCATCCAGCTGTAAAGTTTGCCGTATCTTTCGCCGCTTTTGCGATCCTGCTTGTTGCCCCTCGCGGTTCACAAGCCCAAATCACAAATCCTATCGCTGCGAATATCCACCACTCATTCATCGTGGGGAACACCACTCTGCCCCCCGGACACTATACGTTTCGCATGATCCCCCAAACCGAGCACGCAGCCATGATCGTGACCAGCGCTGACGGGGGAACGGCTACGGAATTTCTGGTGCGCGACTCGCTCGCCGACCACACGCCGAAGCATACAGAACTTGTCTTCAACCGATATGGAAACAAGGAACTTCTGACACACATCTACGAGGTAGGGACAAAGTCGGGAGTTGCCGTCATGGAAGCGTCTCGTGCCGAGGAACGACTCAAGAAACAGGGTCAGAGTGCGACATCGCACACCGAGGAACAGAAAAAGTAGAGCACGAGCAATGCGCCCGGTTCGATGGAATTGCTCTACCGGGCGCTCACTCGTTGAGCAGCACACCGCCAACAGCGCAATGCTGCCATGGGCATCACTCTTCCGGCAGTTTCGTCAACCGGACCGTCCGGCCCGTCCGCACGCTCTCGCGGGCCGCATCCAGAACCTGCGTCACCGTCACATTCGTGTCCAGCGCGGTCAGATCGCCTCTCGGCACGAGCTTGCCTTCCAACACTGCGGCGAGATAGTCCAGCGAATCGTCCTGTGGCGGCAATAGCGGCGGTGCCGTCACCAGTCGCTCCGCAGCATCCTTCTCCAGCCGCATGCGCACTTTGTCCGCCGCCACGGTGATCGCATATCCCTTCGCACCGTAGACCTCCAAGTCTTTGCGCGCAAACGGCCAGTTCCACGAACCCATGATCACCGCCTGCGCATGCGGATACGTGAGCACAATGGTCGAGTCGTCATCCACCCTCGGATAGAGCTGCGGCTTGTCCTGATTCACCACAGCCGTTACCGTCAGCGGCGTTTCGCCGTGCATCAGCCACGTCATCAGGTCCACCCCGTAGCAGCCAAAGTCGTACAGCGCGCCTGCGCCGTTCTGTGCCGGGTCGGTCAGCCAGTGAAGAAATTCAGGCGGCACGCCAATCTCCGCTGGCCCCTGGTGACCGTCATGGACGACCACGCGCCGGATCGCCCCCAGTTCGCCCGAAGCCACCGCGTCGTACGCGGCTTTGTTGCTCGCGTACCAGGTCGTTTCGTAGTTCACCAAGACCTGGATGTGGTGCTCGCGCGCTGCCTGGCGGATTGCCAACGCATCGTCCAGGGAAATGGTCAGCGGCTTTTCCACCATCACGGACACCCCATAGTGCGCAGCCGTCTCAATGACCTTCCGATGGTCCGCAATCGACGTGTACACCAGCACCGCCTGTGGATGCTTTGCCTCGATCAGGCTCGCCGTATCCTTATAGAAGAGGCCGCTCGCGAGTCCATATTTCTTCTCATACTTAGCCGCCAGCGTTGAATCCGCCTCGGCAATCCCGACAAGTTCCACGTTCCGGTGCTCGGGCAGCTGGCCAAGAAATCCCTCCACGTGTCCATGCACCAGCCCCACCACCGCGACACGAAGCGGCGCTCCCGCGCTCTGCGCTATGAGCGCCCCTGGCACAAACAGCAGGGCCGCCCACACCACGCGGCTACAGCAAAACCTCCCAAAGGATTTCAAGCGAAGCATACCCGGCGTCCTCCCCCTCGCCACCGATTCTACGCGGCCAATCGAAAGGAC
>JBAUTX010000448.1:0-2182 GCA_049582405.1 Occallatibacter sp.
GAGACATGACAGGGCGCACACCGGTGCGTCTACAAGGGAAGGAAACCCACCCCCGTACGTCAAGTGAGGTCGGACAATTGTTACGCATGGAAAGGCCCGGAAGGGCAGCTTTTCTCTTTGCATGGACGGTATGCAGTGTGGCTGCTCTCTACGGTCATGCCCAGGAAGTTTCAACGGGCCCGCAGGCGGCAGCCCTGGCGGCGGTGAGCGATAGCGCCGGACCGATGGCCGGGGGACCGCTCGGGGAAGGTGCGGGCATCATCTCGGGCACGCTGCTGGACGCGAATGGCGACGTGGTGCAGGGCGCTGAGGTCGACCTGGATTTGGAGTCCTCCGCGAGCGTGCAGACGGTGCAATCGGGCAGCGACGGCCAGTTTATGTTCGACCATGTCGCGGCGGGTGCGTATCGACTTCATGTGAAGGAAGCGGGCATGACTCCGTACACCTCGGGCGAGATTGGCCTGAAGAGCGGCGAAAATCTGATTGTGCCTGCAATCAAGCTGGCGGTGACGGGTGGCGTGACGAGCGTGACCGTGTCGGGCAATCCGCAGGTGCTTTCGGAAGAGCAATTCCGGATTGCGGTGCAGCAGCGGATTGGCGGAATTATTCCGAACTTCTACAGCGCCTATGACTGGAACGCGCCGCCGATGCTGGCGAAGCAGAAGTTTCAGTTGAGTCTGCGGGCGATTCTCGACCCGGTGTCGTTCCTGATGGTGGCGGGTGTGGCGGGGGCCGAGCAGTACCAGAACGTATTTCCGGAGTATGGCGGCGGATGGGAAGGCTACGGCAAGCGATATGGCGCGGCAATGGCCAATCATGTGACGGGCAACCTGCTGGGGCGCGCAGTCTACCCAGTCCTCTTTCATGAGGACCCGCGTTACTTCTACAAGGGCAAGGGGAGCATCATGTCGCGCTCGCTGTATGCGATGTCGGCAGCGGTGGTCGCGCGCGGCGATAACGGGCGCTGGAAGCCGAACTATGCGAACGTGCTGGGGAATTTCTCGGCGGGTGCCATCTCGAATGCCTATTACCCGCCGTCGGATCGCGGCGTCACGCTGACGCTGCTCAACGGCCTGGCGGAGACGGGCGCGGATGCGGCTTCGAACCTGATTCGCGAATTCGTCCTGAAGGGCATCACGAGCCACGTGCCGAGCGGAGCGAACGGACAGCACTAAAAATATGACCGGCCGATGATGCGCGCGCCCTGCCGCAGAGAGCAGAGCGCGCGTCTTGTTTTATGGCAACTGGACGAGGCGCGCCTCGATGAGCGCTTCGATGGTGCCGAGGGCTTCGAGCACTTCCTTGGAGACGGGCGCGTCGACCTGTACGGCAGCGAGGGCCTTGACGGGCTTGGCGCCGGAGCGGTCGCGGCCCAGCGCGAAGTTGGCGATGTTGACGTTGTGCTGGCCGAGGATGGTGCCAATCTTGCCGATGACGCCGGGGACGTCGAGGTTGCGGCACACGAGGAGATTGCCCTCGAGCGGCGCCTCAATGTCGATGCCGTCGAACTCCAGCAGGCGAGGCTGCTCGCCGTGAATGACCGTGGCGCTGGCCGCGGACTTGCCTGCGGCCGAGTGCAGCTCGATGGTGAGGACGGTCGCCGTGCCGCCGCGATGGCTGGCCTGCTTCTCCTCATGCACGCGGATGCCGCGCTCCTGTGCAACGGCGGCAGCGTTGATGCGGTTCACGTTCTCCGAGCCCTGCAGCAGGCCCTGAATGGCGGCGTTGCGGACGAGGTCGGTCTTGGCCTCCGCGAGCGCGCCGCCGTAGATGATCTGAATGGCCTCGATGCCGCCTTTGCCGGTTTGTGCAAGGAAAGAGCCGAGACGTCCGGCGAGATCGATGTAAGGCGCGAGGCTGACGTATTCCTCGTGGCTAAGTGACGGCAGGTTGACGGCATTCTGCACCACGCCGAGCTTGAGATACTCGCGCACCTGCATGGCAATCTGCACGCCGACGGCCTCCTGCGCTTCTGCCGTGGAACCGGCGATGTGTGGCGTGAGGATGACGTTGTCGAGCCCGAAGAAAGGCGAGTTCCTGGGCGGCTCTTCGGTGAGCACGTCGAGCGCAGCCCCGGCGACGTGGCCGCTCTTGAGGGCGGCGGCCAGCGCGGCTTCGTCGACGAGCTCGCCGCGGGCACAGTTGATGATGCGCACGCCCTTCTTCATGGCGGCGATGTTCC
>JBAUTX010000449.1:0-12057 GCA_049582405.1 Occallatibacter sp.
CCAACAACACGCGGGCTTCAGTCCTGAGGTGGACTGAAGCCCATTTGCGCGCAACCGAATCGCGGTTTAGTTCGCGCCCATCCGCATCGCCACCATCTTCCATTGGCCGCCATCAAAGAAGAGCAACCCGAAGGCGTGCATGGCCGTGCCGCTCGCGATCGTCGATCCGCCTTCCATGATCGTGCTCGCCTGCTGATAGACGGTGACGCTCGTCGCGCCGGTCAGCGAAGCAAACGCCGAGTCTGAAGGCATCGTCATCGTGAAGCTCGTCGCCGCTCCGCTCGTCAGTGAGGACGAGGCCGTGCCGGTGATGCCCTGCGGCATCAGCGCCACTTTCAACGCTGTGATCGTTCCCGCCATCATCGAGCCGCCCATCATGCCGCCGCCCATGCCACCGGAGCCGCTCATCATGCCGCTCGAGCTGACCGGCATCACGCTCTGGCCCACGTAGAGATGGCTTCCATCAAACACCGGCGTAAAGGGCAGCCCGGACATGTCGATCGCATCATCGAACATCTCATACGTCGTACTCGGGCCCAGGTTCACCGTCACACCATCGGCAAAGAAGGACGCCATCATGCCATTCCCGGCGCCATTCTGCATCACGAGGGTCAGCGAGGTGGGCGGCTGGCCGGTTTCTGCCGTGACGATGCCGCCGCCCATCATACCTCCGGAGCCCATCATCGACTGCACCTTTGTCGCCAGCAGGGAGCCATCGGACTGCATCGTCGCATCCACAATGGCCAGCATGCCGCCGCTCATCCCACCCATGCTTGTGCCGCTGAACGCAGTCGAGGAGTTCGTGGCAAACGAGAAGCTTCCGGCTGCCTGCATCGAGGTCATCGTGAACGAACTGCCGGAGACACCCGAGATCGCTCCCATCATCTGATCGATGCCGCCATTTGCGTAGTCCATCGCATTGCCGGAGCCCTGCGCCCCGCTGGTCACATGAAAGACCGGATTCATCATCAGGCTGCCATTGGAGCCCTGAGTCACCGAATTCGCGAGGTCGAGATCGAAGCCCATCGCCATCGGCGTGGAGCCCAGGGTGATGGGGGTCGAGAAGGTCACGTTGCCGGTCATCGGGCCCTGCAGCGTCTGCTGCGTGATGGTCTTTGTCGTTGGGTCCATATAGGTGACGACAGCCGAACCGATCGTGACCGTCGCCCCGGTGTAACTGCCCTGCGGCGCCTTCACCATTGCCAGTGGCTGCATGGTGCCCATCAGGTGCATCATCTCCATCGGCGTCAAGGTCGAAACCACCGTCGCGTTCCCGTTGCTGCCGGTCATCGTCATGGAGCTGATGTTCACGGAAAACGCCAGCATCCAGTCCGCGGGCGAGTCGCCCATGTTCACTTGAACGGGAGTCGTGGCTGCCGGCGTCATCGGGTTGGTGCCTGTGCTCGCAGCCGTGCCGGAGCCACCGCAGGCGCTCAGCACCGCGGTCAGAACGAGCGTGACGATGGCAAGAATTGTGCGCTGTGTGACACGTGCAGAGAGAAAGTGAGTCCCATGGGTGGCCATATGTGTCTCCTTGAGGGGAAGCAAGAACGCATGGTCACTCCGACAACATCCTGCAGGCTTTCCGGGGCAAATCGTCCCGGACCGGCCATGCTGCCTGCTTACATGTGCTCAAGTGTTCCTCACGTCACGACGCGCAGTCAGTGATTAAAATCACATCCAGGAAACAACCTTGAAGTGAAATCAAAGTGCCTCATGCACTCTTTATCCAGTCGAAGGTGCGGCTCCAGGCCTGCTTTCGGGGCCAGATCTCCAGTGACACCAATCACTTCGCGTCCTGGCCGCCCGACACATACTCACAACGAAGTGAATGAAGCGGACTGCGCAATTCGTCTTCACTGCGCTCGCGCTCCTCATCGCGGTGCAACCGCTTGTGGCCGAAGGGCTTTGTGCGCCGGCATCCTGCTCGACCCCTGCGTGCATGGCGCCGTGTTGCGCATCCATGGATTCCTCGCGCGCGCAGCAGGGCGCGGCTCTTTCCTCGCCCCTGACTGTTGAGTCTGCGTGCGGGTTCCCGGGCTGTTCTTCGGAACTTTCTCTTCAAGAGGCTTCGTTCGTCGCCGCACTGGTGAACCCCAACAGCTGGGCAGGCGAGCAGCAAGCTACCGCACTGACAAGCATCGCGTAGGCACGGCTGTCTCTGGTCTGTCGAGTATGCTGCGGCGAGTTCACGGCTCACTGGACAGGCAGGTTTTGCTCCACGTCTTTCGCATCCAGGCATCTCCTTGCGTTCAAGCGCTGTCAGCGCGCAAGCGTCAGAAGGACGCAGCGCCGCAGCCACGCAACAATCCCTTGTCGCACAAGGAGATTCCAATGAAACGCACATGGGTCCTCTTCGCGGTCGGCATGGTTCTGGCCGTCACTGCCCTCGCACAAACGACATCCACGGCCAAGCCTGAAAAGCTGAGCCGCCAGCAGCTGCTTTCGTTGATCGCCACCGCCCAAACACCGGAACTCGCCGACATGCACCGGCAGATGGCCGCCAGCGCAGCTGGGAAATAAGCAAAGAAGCCCCGCAGGTATCGTCCTTTTTTCGGACGGTATCCTGCGGGGCTTTGAATTGTCTGCTCTGCCTTGTCGCCGTCTCAGTTTGGCTGCGAAGGCATGGAGCGGATGTAGGCAATCAGCGCCTTCATATCCGGCGCGCTCAGGTTGGTGAGCGGCATACCGCCCTGCTGCATGCGCTTGCTGTGGTGGCGCAGCAGATTTTCCAGCACATCCGCCGGCAGCAGCGAGGCTGTGCCAGCCAGTGGTGGCGCGGCAACGGTTCCATGCAATCCGCCGACGCCGTGACAGGTCTCGCACGTCATGCGCTGGAAGATCTGGTGGCCCTGTTGTTCGAGAGGCGTGAGCGGGACTGGCGCCGCAGCGGGCGCGGCGCTTGCCGTGTTGGTTGCACCCGGCGCGGTTGCCGCAGGCGCGCTGCCTGCCGACGCACCCATACTGCCCTGCGCAGCCGAAGCAGCGGCTGCTGCCGTATGCGCGCTCTCAGGCGTGAGGCTGTCAAGATAGGCGACCAGTTGCGTGAGCTGCGCATCCTGCAGCGTCACCATTGGCATGCCGCCGGCTTTCATCTTCGCGGTTGGGTGATGCAGCAGATACGGCAGCTTGTCGCCGGGGAACTTCTTGCTGATGTTGATGAGCGAAGGCGCAAACTGCGTACCCTGCGCCGTGGGTCCGTGGCAGGCAGCGCAGCCCTGCGAGAGGAACAGCGCGCGGCCGGGGCTTGGAGGAACGGCGGCCGCCGCAGCCGCAGGCGCCGGCGCGGAACTCGTGCCGGATGCCGCTGGACCACGCGGCGCCGCTGTCGCAGTCGCAGGCGGCATATCTGGATAGGGCACGCTGCCGCCCTGTTCTGCCACGGGGGGCGCTGCCTGCGCCTGCTGCTGCGCTTGCGGCAGGCGCAAGGTGCGCAGGTAGGCAATGACGGCGCTCTTCTGCTCATCGGTGCCAAAGAAGGGCGGCATACCGCCTGCCTTCATCTTTGCGTTGGGGTTTGTGAGCAACTGCACGAGCTGCGCATCGCTGAGGTGCGCAATCATGGGAGCCATCGCTGGCGCGCGTCCTCCCGCCCCTGCCGGACCATGGCAGGCAAAACAACCACGCTCCTGGAAGAGCGTCTGCCCCGCAGTGGCCGCTGCAGACATGGGCGCTGCGGCAGCCGATGCGCCTGCTTCGCCGCCTGCCGGCGCTTCACCCGCGCGGCCCGTCGCTGCCGGGGCCAGCGATGCACCGGAGGAGGCTTGCACGTTCGCCATCGGCGTTCCCACCACGCCCAGATAAGCCAGCAGCGCCGTCATGTCGGGCTGTGAGATGTCCACGGCGGGCATGTGCCCGGCGCGCATGGCGGCATTCGGGTTGTGCAGCAGCGCGATGAGCTGCGGTTCAGGGAACTTTGTGGTGATGCCCTTCAGACTCGGCGCGACTGTGGTTCCGAGTCCCACCTCGCCGTGGCATCCCGAGCAGCCATGCTCCTGGAAGATGCCGCGACCATGCGCCACCAGCGGGTTAACCGGCCCGGTCGGCAAGGCCAAAGGACCCGTTCCACCCGGCGACTCCATGTAGGGCTGAAACGGCGCTTTGGTGTACTCCTCTTCCTGATGGGCCTGCAGAGCGAGTTGCGCGGCCGTTGTGGGATCGTCCATGTCGTCGAGGTGGCTGCGCATGCCCAGGTAGATGGTGCCTGTGAGCACAATCGCAACCGCCAGCACCGGGATGGGCCGCCGCCACGGACGCCGCTCCAGCTTGCGATCAAGAAACGGCAGCAGGAAGAACAAAGCCGCGAGAAGACCTGGGACGACCACGACCGCGAAGACGACCTTGGGGCCTTCCCAGAACTTGAGCCACTCAAACATCGGCAGGTAGTACCACTCCGGCCGCGGCAGGAAGTGCGTATCTGCCGGATTGGCAATCGGCCCCAGCCCCTCTGGATGGAAATACGACAGAAACCCGAGGCCCACCATCAGGAGCATCGCGAAGGCCATGTCCATGAGCACTTGCTTGGGATAGAAGCCCTCGGGAGCCATCTTGGGTTCGACGGGGTCTTCGTTGATGGGGCCGGCTGCGCCTGCCTTGCGGAAGAGGAAGATGTGGATGGCGATGAAGGCAAAGATGATGCCTGGAATCAGAAAAACGTGCGCCACATAGAAGCGTGAGAGCGTGAGCGTGCCGATAGTGTCGCCGCCGCGCAGCATCCGCGTCATCCACTCGCCGATGATGGGTACCTCGCCGACGATATTCGTGCCTACGGCTGTGGCAAAGTATGCCTTCTGGTCCCACGGCAGCAGATAGCCGGTGAAGCCCATGCCCAGCACAAACAGAGACAGCGTGGCACCGGACATCCACAGCAGTTCCCTGCGGCCCTTGTAGGAACCGAATAGGAACGTCTGCAGGAAGTGGAGCACCAGCACGATGATCATGGCGCTGGAGCCGTAGTAGTGCAGGCTGCGCAAGAAGGCGCCTGCCGCGACCTGCTTGGTGATGTAGGCGACGCTGGTGTGGGCCGTTTCTGCCGATGGCACGTAGTAGAGCGCCAGGCAAAGGCCGGTGATGATCTGCGAGATGAAGATGAACAGCAGGCCCGAGCCGAACACATAGGCAAAGCGGGCTCCGCCGGGAATCGGCTCATCGAGCGATTCCTTCATCAACTTATCAACGCCGGCGCGCCTGTCCATCCAGTGGAAGAGGCGTTTGGCAAGGCCGCCGCTCACGGGCTCGGCAGAGGCTAACTTATCTTTTTTTTCCACGGCTCCACTCTCTTCCGGATTAGCTCAGCTTTTCCTGGTTGGGTACGTTCGACCGGAAATATTGGAAGCGAACCTGCAGCATGTTGCCCTTCACGCGCGTCGCCAGCTTGTCCATTGCACGCGGCGGTGGACCGAAGACATGCAGGCCGTCGGCCTTGAAACGCCCGCCATGGCAGGGGCACACGAACTCGGACTGCGCCTGCTGCCAGCTCACGCTGCAACCCAGGTGCGGGCAGATGGCCGAGAGCACTTCAAGCTGGCCCTCGGCGCTGCGGCTCACATACACCGACTGCGCCGAGACGACTTCGCGCCATCCATCACGCTGCGTAAACTGGATGGTCTTGCGGATGGGCCCGGTGCTGTTGGCGAACTCGCTCATCTCACCCACGTCAGACCACTCCGTGCCGGAAGCCTTCGCATAGAGCGGATACAACACATAGCGAAGGACGGGAACCGAGAGAATGGCGCCCATGCCCACCGAACCAATCGCCATCAATGCGCCAAAGAACGAGCGGCGATTGATGATGATCACATCTTTCTGTCCAGCCGCGTTCACTCTTTCAATTTGCTGTTCCACGACGACTCCTAGAAATTCAGCCACAAGGCCAGGTACACAGTGTTGTTGTCGGATGCGTTGCGCAGGGCGCCGTCATAGTTGGTGCTGGCGCCATTGAATTTGAAGTAGCCCGAGTAATTGAAGTCGATGTCGATGTTCTGCACCGGCCACCAGCCGAATTGCGCGATGTATCCGCTCGTGTCGGGATTGCCGTTGTTGCTGCCCGTCAGCGCTGCCGGCGCATAGAGCACCGGATCGCTGCTGCCCGTCGTCGAGAACAAGGCTCCCGTTGCGCTGTACTTATTGCGCCAGTGATACGTGCTGTCGAGCTTGAACATATTCAGGTGATGCTGCGCCTCCGCGGCGCCGCCGGCGGCAAGCGTCGCTCCCAGGTTCGATTTCTCGTGGATGTAGGTGCCATGCACGTCCAGGAGGTTCGCGCCGAACGGCCGCTCGTACTGGACATCCAACGAGGGATCCACGTAACGATCCTCCGGACCCGACACGGCGCCCGGGAAGGAGTTCATATAGATGCCGTAGGTGCCGACTTCCAGGTAGTTGCTGCCCCACGTCTGCTGCCAGGCGGCGCGCCAGTAAGGAGCCACTCCGCTGATGTTGTAGGACTGGCCGGCGCCGTTGACGGGCGTAGAAGCGCCTGCGTGCTCCGACCGGTACACGCTCACGTCGGCGTAGAGATGGTTGTTCCACAGGCCGTAGCCGCCCACACCCGCCACATCCGAGCCGAGGGTGCCGTTGATGATCGGCGAGGCGATCGAATCCACGCCGGAGGCTGTCTGGATCCATGGGAAGCCCCACGCCGGCGTGCTGTTCCACACATCCTCCACCGTGGGATTGTTGTTGACGGTCACACCATATTCGAGGTCCTTGCCGCCGAGTTTGGCGTCGTTGGCATACCGCAGATCGGTGTTGTCCATGCCAAAGTGATCATCGGCGTGTGTGTAGGTGACCTGCGCGAGTCCGCCAAAATGCGATGCGAATGCACCGGCAAGAAAGAGGCTCAACTGCTGCGGAAACCCTGCCGAATTATTCTGGCTGGCCGGCTGATTCGCCTGGTACGACGTGTTCGAGAGCAGCACCATCACCGAAATCGGAATCGAACGCGAAAGGAAGAGATCCTTCACATTGCCGATTTTGTCCTGCTTGCTCGTATCCGTGAGCGTGTAGCCGCGCAGCTTGAAGTTGCGACCGAACGCAGTCAGCTCCGGCGGGTTGCTGTGACAGACATTGCAGGAGAGGCCTGTCTGGCGCGCGAAACTTGGAACTGCCTTGGCACTGTGAAGAAAGGAAACAAAGAAAAGGACAGCAGCAATTCGTGCAATTCGTCGCATAACTCACCTGTTCCGCAACCTGGGACACTGAGGCCCGAGACTGCAGGGATCAACTCTTTGTTACGCAGCGGAAAGTCGAGATATCCCGCCACCGTTGTCAGGGCGCTTGCCAGAGAAATGCTGAAACGATCCGCATTCGGCGAGGCACCGGGGAATTCTGTTCACCGTTGGCTTTCGGGTACCGCGAGGGCACCTGATGTCAGAGTATCGTAGCGAGGGGAAGAAAGACTACACAAGTCTTGCCATATCATCACATCCCGTTGAAAGTTCTTTTCACGAACGGCATGTGAAATTTGGTTTGCAAAGCAACCCCGCAAGCCTCACTCAGCGCAAGCCGGGGCGCGTCACAGGCGACGCCTGGCCTCCAGCACGCGCTCCAGGGCTTCTTCGGCAGTTGCCCCGGTTGCGGAAAGGTGCCCCATCTTGCGGCCTGCGCGCGGGGTGTGTTTCTCATACAGGTGCAGGCGCACGCCGGGCACCGCCAGCGCAGCGGCAAAGTCAGGCGCACCCGCCAGCCACACATCGCCGAGCAGGTTCACAATGGCAGCCGGCGTCACCAGCTTCGTCTCGCCCAGCGGCAGGTTGCAGGTGGTGCGCACCAGCTGCTCAAACTGGCTCGTCACGCATCCGCGCTCGCTCTGGTGATAGCTGTTGTGGGGCCGCGGCGCCAGTTCGTTCACCAATAACTCACCGGCTCGCGTGACAAACATCTCCACGCAGAGCAAGCCCTCGATGCCGAGACCGGCGATGATCGCCGATGCCAGCTGCTCGGCGCGCTGCTCCATCTCGGCCGGGACGCCCGCCGGCAGCACGCTCCAGTCCAGAATCTGATTCTCGTGGTGATTACGCGCCGCTGGATAGCTCCGCACTTCGTCTGCCGGATTGCGCGCCGCCATTACGCTGATTTCGTAGTCGAGTTCAAGCGCCTTTTCCGCGACCGCGGGTTTGGCGCCAATCGACTGCCACGCGGCGCCAATTGCCTCTTCTGTCGGCGGCTCATCCATGCCAATGCGCGCCTGCCCGCGGCCATCGTAGCCGCCACGACCAATCTTCAGGAAGACGCGACCGCCCAAAGAAGGCACCGCATCCTGGAGCTCCGCTTCGCTGCGTACCACGCGAAAGCTGCCCACCGGAAAGCCGTGCTCCGCGAGCCACGTCTTCTGCAGCGTCTTGTCCTGGATGATCCGGATCGGCTCTACGCCCGGCCGCAGAGGCGCGAGCCGAGCCACCTCGCGCAGCGCTTCCACGCCAATCTGTTCAATCTCCAGCGTGACGGCGTCCGCACCGGATGCAAGCCGCCGCGCCGCTTCGACATCGTCCCAGCGGCCTACGATAGCTTCATCCACCACAAAGCTCGCCGGGCAGGCGCGCTCGGGGTCCATCACGCGCACACGATAGCCCATGGTGCGCGCAGCCATCGCCGTCATGCGCCCCAGCTGTCCGCCGCCAAGAATAGCCAGCAGGCCACCGGGCAGGACAACACGTGATTCGGATGGAGTGGAGGTCAAGATCTCGCCGTTCACCCCGGCAGCTCCTGCTTCAGGACTTCTTCCGTGCGGGCCGCACGCCACCTGGCCAGACGTTCAAAAAGCGACGCATCTGTCGTGGCGAGCATCTCCGCAGCCAGCAGCGCTGCGTTCGCCGCACCGGCCTTGCCGATTGCCAGCGTACCCACCGGCACACCCTTAGGCATCTGCACAATGGAGAGCAGAGCGTCCAGGCCATTCAGTTGCGTGGCAGAGACGGGCACACCGAGTACGGGAACCAGCGTCTTGGCCGCAAGCATGCCCGGCAAATGCGCAGCGCCACCCGCGCCCGCGATGATGGCGCGCAGACCGCGCTCCCGCGCCGTCTCGGCGTATTGGTAGAGCAGGTCCGGCGTGCGATGCGCGCTGACGACGCGCGCCTCATGCGGAATCTCCAACTCGCGCAGAATTTCCACCGCAGCGGCGAGCGTCTCGTAGTCGCTCTTGCTGCCCATCACCACGCCCACCAATGGCTGTGCACCCATGGGCATGATTATACGAGGAATGGCACGGCCGATTCTCTTCTCTAAGACCGCGCGCGCTCAGTTCTTGTACACGCGAACATAGTCGATCAGGAACTCCGACGGGAACGGGGTTGATGCGTCAGGACTGCCCGGCCAGGAGCCGCCCACCGCGAGATTCAGGATGATGAAATTGTTGCCCGTGTCGAACGGCCAGACAGAGCCGCTGAGTCCCGCAATGCTTGCCTTGGTGTACGTCACATAAGGGTGGCTCGGATCGTCCACGTAGTAGGCCACGCTGCCGGGCGTCCAGATCATGCCGTAGGTGTGCCAGCCGGATGCCGTCTCTCCGCTGGGGAAAAAGAAGCGCGTGCCCAGGTTGGTTCCCGTGAAGCCCGTGCCGTGAATCGACCCCTCGTTCCAGTCGGGGCTCAAAGCTGCGTTCACGCGCTCGAGCACGTCCTGCTCACCGCACGCCGGCCAATCCACCTTTGCGACGTTGGAACCAAGCAGCCAGAAAGCCGGCCAGAAGCCCTGCGCCTCAGGGACCTGCGCCCGCACTTCAATGCGCCCGTAGAGAAGATTGAAAAGGCCCTGCGTCTTGAGCCGCGCCGATGTGTATACGCTGGGCGAGGGCTGCCGCGCAACAATGTGCAGAGTGCCGTCCGTGCCGACATACGCGTTGGGATGCGCCGGAT
The DNA here is from genome assembly GCA_049582405.1 of Occallatibacter sp. Classification (GTDB taxonomy): domain Bacteria; phylum Acidobacteriota; class Terriglobia; order Terriglobales; family Acidobacteriaceae; genus Telmatobacter. The sequence goes on from JBAUTX010000449.1 coordinate 9,858, forward strand.
CGCACGGCGCTGTCGCGGAACCCCACGCGCAGTAGTCCTCCAACTCATGGTTGCCAAACCCGCTGTTGCCGGTGTCATACGCCCACACCTGCGGATTCGGCTGCGCGTTGGCGCCCGTCGCGTTTGTGAATTCGTCAGACCACACGAGAGTCCCGGAGGGAATGTTCACGACCAGGCTCTGGCTGGCCACTTCGCTCACAGCGCCCTGAGGGGTTGCAGCGATCGCTTTGACGGTGACACTCGCATCGACGAGGAATGGGCCAAAGTATTGCGTGGAGCTCGTGGTGGGCGCGGTCCCATCCAGAGTGTAGTGGATCGTCGCAGGCTGTGCGGTGTCGCTCAGCGTCACAAGCAGCGCGCCGTTCTGCGCGGCCTGGGTGGCAATGACGGGAGTCTGCAGACTCACTGCAGCGGTCGCGCCATCGGCACTGCTCGCGCCGCTGCATCCCACACTGAAGGCAGCCAATACACACGAGGCTAGAACCTGCCTTGGCCCTCTGCCCGCATACGAAGAGAATCTTGCACGAAGTCCCTGCCTGCATGTGCTGTTGCGCCGCACGATATCCCCCACTACTTCCATCTCGGTGCAAGTGTAGAGCACGATACTTGCGGCGCGCTATTCGGCTGTCACTCGCCGGGGTTGTAGTTCAGGTTCGGACCCAGCCAGCGTTCCACCTCGGCCACGCTCATGCCCTTGCGCACGTGATAGTCCGCGACCTGATCGCGATCAATCTTGCCCAGGCTGAAGTAGCGCGCCTGGGGATGCGCGAAGTAGAGGCCGCTCACACTCGACCCCGGCCACATCGCATAGGACTCGGTCAGATGAATCCCTGCGTTCTTTTCGACATCGAGAAGGTGCCACAGCGTTCCCTTCTCCGTGTGATCCGGGCATGCGGGATAGCCCGGCGCAGGACGAATGCCGCGATATTTCTCGTGGATCAACTCGGCGGGGGCAAAGGTCTCCTCGCGCCCGTAGCCCCACTCGTCGCGCGCCTGCTTGTGCAGGCACTCCGCAAAGGCTTCAGCGAGCCGGTCGGCAAGGGCCTCCGCCATGATTGCGTTGTAGTCGTCGTGCTGGGCGCGGAAGCCGTCGCACAGCTCCTTCAGCCCGATACCGGTGGTGACCGCAAAGGCGCCGAGATAATCGCGCAATCCTGTATCGCGGGGTGCGATGAAATCCGCAAGCGACCGGCACGGTTCACTGCCCTCACGATCGGACTGCTGGCGCAGGAAGTGGAATCGCTGCAGAACGTGAGTGCGCGTCTCATCCGTGTAAAGCTCCACGTCATCGCCGACAGCGTTCGCCGGGAAGAAGCCGCACACACCGCGCGCACGCAGCAGCTTTTTCTCGATGATGTGATCGAGCAGTGCGTTCGCTTCCTCAAAGATCTGCCGTGCCTGCGCGCCCTTTTCCGGATCGTCCAGGATACGCGGGTAGACACCTTTCAACTCCCACGTGTGAAAGAACGGCGTCCAATCGATATATGCGCGCAGCGTGGCGAGCGGAAAGTCGTCCAGCACGCGCACGCCGGTGAACGATGGCACTGCGATCTCTTCGGCGCGCCATGTGATTTGCGTGCGGCGTGCACGCGCTGTCTCCATGGAGATAGTCTGCTGGCGCGGTGCTGCATATTGCTTCCGCACGGCGTCATACTCCGCGCGCAGTTGCGCTGCGAACTCCTCCTTGCCGTCTTCGCTGAGCAGGCTCGTTGTCACCGGCACCGCGCGGCTCGCATCCAGCACGTGAACGACAGGCTGACTGTAGTGCGGCGCAATCTTGATGGCCGTGTGCGCTCGGCTGGTGGTTGCGCCTCCAATCAGCAGCGGAAGCTTGAACCCTGTCCGCTCCATTTCGCGCGCTACATGCACCATCTCGTCGAGGGATGGCGTGATGAGTCCGCTGAGGCCGATGATGTCTGCCTGTTCCTGCCGCGCTCGCTCCAGGATCTTCTCTGCCGGCACCATCACGCCCATGTCGATCACTTCATAGTTATTGCAGGCCAGCACCACGCCCACGATGTTCTTGCCGATGTCGTGCACGTCGCCTTTGACGGTGGCCAGCACAATCTTTCCCTGGGTGCGCACCACCTGCCCCGCCGCGGCCATCTGCGCCTTCTCCGCTTCCATGAAGGGGAAGAGATAGGCGACGGCCTTCTTCATGACGCGTGCGGACTTCACCACCTGCGGCAGAAACATCTTG
>JBAUTX010000450.1:0-3984 GCA_049582405.1 Occallatibacter sp.
CCAGCAGCCGCAGCGCCGCGACCGCGGAGGCCGCGGGCGCCGTGGACGCGGGCCAGGTGGCCGTCCCGGCGAGCGCCGTGGACCCTCGCGCCGCTCCGCGCAGACCTCGGACCTGCCCATCATTTCCGACCTGCTCAAACCCGGCCAGGAGATTCTGGTCCAGATTGCCAAAGAGCCCATCGCCAAGAAGGGCGCGCGCATCACCTCGCACATCGCCCTGCCCGGCCGATTCCTGGTCTTCATGCCTACCGTCTCGCACGTGGGCGTGAGCCGCAAAATCGCCTCCGACGAGGAGCGCCAGCGGCTGAAGCGCATCCTCATCAGCGAGCGCGGCGAGGCATCCGGCGGCCTCATCGTCCGCACCGCTGCCGAGGGCGCATCCGAGGAAGAGCTCCGCGCCGATCTCCGCTTCCTGATTCACCTCTGGAATGAGATCAAGCAGCGTTCGGAGTCGTCGAAGTCGCCTGCGCTTATCTATCACGACCTGTCGCTCATCGAGCGCATTCTGCGGGATCAGGTCAGCGCGAACTTCTCCTCCATCTGGGTCGATTCGCAGGATGACTACGAGCGCATCGTGCGCTTCCTTAACCGCTTCTCGCCGACCCTCGTGCGTCGTGTCAAGCTCTACACCAAGGAAACCCCGCTCTTTGAGCACTTCGGCATCCAGGACGAGATCTCCAAGGCCCTGCGCTCCAAGGTCTGGCTCAAGTCCGGCGGATCCATCGTCATCAACCAGACCGAGGCCCTGGTCGCCATCGACATCAACACCGGCAAATACGTCGGCAAGACGGCGCGCCTGGAAGACACCATCGTCAAGACCAACCTCGACGCCATCCCGGAGATCGTCCGCCAGATTCGCCTCCGCGACCTGGGCGGCATCATCATCATCGACTTCATCGACATGGATGAGCGCAAGAACCGCTTCAAGGTGATGGCCGCTCTGGAGGAAGCCCTCAAGACCGACCGCGCGCCCACCAAGGTCCTGCAGTTCAACGACTTCGGCCTCGTCGCCATCACCCGCAAGCGCGTCAAGCAGTCTCTCGAACGCACCCTGAGCGTGCCCTGCCCCACCTGCCAGGCCACCGGCATGGTCAAGAGCCCGGCCACGGTCTGCAACGAGATCTACGTCGAGCTGCGCAAGATGCGCCGGCACTTTGAAAATCCCGATGTGCTGCTTCGCGTAAACCCTGAGACGGTCAAGGTGCTCAAGTCCAATAATGCCCGCTGGCTCACGGAGTTCGAGGAACTCGTCGGCCGCAACATCCTCGTCAAGAGCGATGCCACGCTCCACCCCGAGCAGTTCGACATTCAGGGCTGAGAGCCACCACCCTCATCCACCCGCAGGCCGGAGCATCCCTCCGGCCTGATTCTTTGATCCAGCAAGGAGACCCCTTGCCTTCCGGTGTTCATTCTCGCTGCACCCGCACAACCTGCAGGCAGAAACCTGTGTCTAAGTGCTTAACTGAAGCTGCGTGGGGTTCGCGCACGCCAGAGAAATTTCCACCCACGAGGTACAGACATGTCATCGCATAGTCCGATGTCGCTGTTCAGGTATATCCTTCCACTTTCAGCCGCGGTCGTTTTTGCCGCAGGCGCTGCCAGTGCCCAACTCGCACCCCCATCCAGCTCGTCCGCGGCTCCGGCAGTCTCTGCCATCGAGTCCAGCTCCACGACCTCCGCGATGGTCGCGGAGAATGACATGAGCGAGGCCGCACTGCCCGCCACACCAGGGGAGGGCTCGCCTGCCCCCGCAGCTGGCGCCGCCCAGAGCGGCGGCTATGGCGGCAGCGGCTACCATGACCACAGCTTCTGGAGCCACATGGTCTTTGAGGCCGGTGGCGGCTTCAACGGGCCCCTCGGCGAATCTTCCAAAGACATCACGTGGGGCGGCCAGATCGCACTCGGCGCCGGCTACCGTTTCAACCCGCATTTCAGCACCCTGCTCGAGTACCAGTTCATCGCCGACAAGATCCCGGGGAGCCTGATTGCTGAGGCAGGCGCGCAGGGCGGTCACGCACACATCTGGTCTTTCACCGCGGCCCCAGTGGTCGACTTCTTCCCCAAGAGCGCTAACGACCTCTATGCCACAGGCGGCTATGGCTTCTATCGCAAAGTCACCAGCTTCACCAATCCGACCGTGACCCAGTATTGCTATTTCTACTGCGGCTACGGCGTCACCAACGTCGTTGTGGGTCACTTCTCCAGCAACCAGGGCGGGTGGAATATCGGTGGAGGCTATACGCACCGGCTGGGCGGAATGTACGGCGAAAGTCGCGTCAAGCTCTTTGCAGAAGTACGTTATCTTGACGTGCTGACCCCCGCCGTCACCACCCAACCCAACGGACTTGGAACGACGACTGTAAGCGCGGGTACGCATCTGATTCCCGTGACATTTGGCGTTCGCTGGTAGCGGTTTTCCCTGCCAGATTGGCCCCTGCGTGTGCGCTCCTGTTGATTGATCGCCACGCGGGGGTTTTCCGTTTGTCCCTGTCCTAGAGAATGCCCAGCACCCGCAGCCGCACCAGCCCACCCGCCAGCACACCCATCGGCGCCACGGCGACCTGCGCAAGCTGGTACCAGATTGGCTGCTGCCCGTGCATCTGCAGCGCGCTCAGCGCGGCCAGCGCCAGCAGAATCAGCCCCAGCGCCAGCACGTGCACCATCGGATTCGCCGCCGCCACCCATGCCGTCACGTATCCGCCCGCCGCGCCGGCCAGAAGCGACGCTCCCAGATTGACCGTGGCGTAGCTGAACCCCGGTCGCGGGTCCACCGCAGCCAGGCTCGGAGCCATCCATTGCAACAGGCCGCGCAAGGCCAGCACCAGCAGCATCGCCGCAGCAAAGCCCGCAAACAGCGCGACAAACGCATGCACCATCACCACGGCCGCTTCTCCGCCTGCGTCGGCCTGCCCACATCGCCGCGCTCAATACGAGCCAGAAACTCCCGTGCCAGCCGCGGTTCCCCCGGATGGCTTTCGCCATGGATGGTGCACAGGTCGAGAAACTCGTCGCACAAGGCATTCGGCTCCTCAGCCTGATGCGAAATCACCTGCAGCGCCACCGCCAGTTCGCGCAACCGTTCAGCCTCCGGCCATGATTGGCTGTGGTCCTCCAGCGACACCTCAGAAAATAACCCCCGCCGTCCGCGCGCACACTCCAGCAGGCACGCCAGCAGTTGCTCGGCAAAGATCCGGCTCAGCGTCTCCAGTTGTTCGGGTTCGAGCCTGTCGTCCGGGTTCATTCGGTGGTTTCACTTCCCGCGCATCGCGGCTTCTACTTCATCCGCCGTATGCGGCAGCGCGGCGTCCAGGTCAATCAGCTTTCCGTCCTGTCCCACCAGAAAATCGCACTCGATGCGCACGCCAATCTTTTCTTCAGGGATGTACACGCCCGGCTCAATCGTGAAGACCATCCCCGGCTTCAGCACTGCGGGATAGTTCGCCGGATCGTGCACATCGATGCCCACCATGTGCCCCAGTCCGTGCAGCCAGTACTTGCCCAGCGGCTGTCCGTGCAGGTCCTTGCCATGCGTGTTGATGTAGTTATATGCCGCCGTGTCCAGCGAGTTCGGATCCTTGCGGTCGCGATCATTGATCGTCGACTTGCCCGCGACAAACGCATGAATCGCCGCCTGCTGCGCGCCCAGCACGATGTCGTAAATCTCCCGCTGCCGTGCCGTGAAATGCCCATTCGCCGGCACCGTCCGCGTAATGTCCGAGGCATACATCGAGAACTCGCAGGCCGCGTCCACCACCACAATGTCGCCATCCTCGATAGTGCGCGTGTTGTTCGAGTAGTGCAGCGTCGTCGAGTTGATCCCCGAGCCCACAATGGGCGCATACGCCGGCCGCTCGCAGCCCTGGTCCATCCATACTTCCGTCATCTTCCCCGCGATGGCCCGTTCCGTCACGCCCGGCTTCGTGGCGCGAAACATCGTGCGCTGCGCGGAAATCGACGCCTCGCTCGCCTTCCTGAGCAGATCAA
>JBAUTX010000451.1:0-6656 GCA_049582405.1 Occallatibacter sp.
ATCTTCCACGAACAGGTTGCGATAGTGGCCTGTCGCATCCGCACCCTCGCCATCCTTGGAGGGTGGGGCCGCAAGGGCAGACAAGGTGCCGCAAACAAGCAGCGAGGCGGCCAGGAATGCGAGATGAGTCCTGCGAAGCGCGATCATGGCGTCCTTCCACGGCAACAAAGCTGAAGCGATTTACTCAACGCTCAGCAGTATCGCGCGCGCTCCGCCCGTCATGCAAATGACTTGTGAAGGGAGGGCAGGAAGCGCTCAGGGATGCCGGTGCAGCACATGCGTCGCGATGTCCGGCCAGAATTCGCGGAACACCGCAGTCAAGGCATCGCGGCCAAGCGAATAGCCAAACTTCTCCGCCAGATCCATCGTGGTGTCGTCTCCAGCCGGGTAGTAGGCGGTGGAGACTGCCTGCGCCCCGGCACGCCCCAGCAACTCGGATTTGTTGATCGTGTTATGGCCCTGATAATTCGGCGTAATCAGCACCCGCGAACTTGCGTAAAGGCTGCGTTTCCAAAATCCGCCATGCCCCATGGCATAGTAGCGCTCGTCCTCGTGAAAGACACTGGGCAGAGCCCACAGCACCATGTAGTTGCCATCCGTCTTGTCCAGAAAGCCACGCCACGAATAGGCCCAGAAACCTCCGATGCCCTTCCCCAGGTCCGGATGGGCATCCGTGCCCTCGGCGAGCAGCGACGTCACGCCGTTGAACAGAAAGGACGAGTAGTCGAAGCTGTTCTGCGTGGCCAGCATAAAGGACTGCTTCAGCGAAGGCGGTTCCGGCCTCACCCCGGCGCTGACGGCTCGGTAGTTCGGCATAAAGCCAAGAATACGTTTGGGCTGTTCCTGACCTGCGATCGGTCCATGAGGCTCAACCGGCTGGCTCGGCGCATCCGGCTGATTCCCGCTCTTGCCCTGCGCCGCCGTCGCAACCTGCGGATCCTGCTGAACCGGTCCGTTCTGTGAGGTTGCCATGGCAGTCTGAGCAGGCAATATGCTCTCAGGCGCTGGAAGCTCTCCGCCCTCCTGAGCGCTTGCAGCAGAGACAACTGAAAACCATAAAAAGAGTGCAAAAAGAAAACGCAAAAAAATCCTCCAGAAATATCCGCCCACGCGGCTTCAAAACGCCGCAGCAGCCGGTAAAGGCGTAACTTTCAGAGTACTCATTGCAGAGGCACGCTGTCCCATTTCGGGCCTCTTGCAGACTGCCCAGCGGAAAAACCAACTTCAAGAATGCGGGACTCAATTCATTAGACGAATGCCGTGGCGAGCGGATGCAGAGTCTCATCCACTTGCCTGCCGCTGGTTAGGCGATGAAGAGGCGAATCTGCGCAGGCCCCTGCTTGCTCACTGCGGTCCATGGGCGCACCCTGCCACGATCCGCTGGGCACGGACAAACAACCGAGGCGCACCAGGATGAACAGACGCACTCTTTGGGACTACGACGGATTAGATGAAGGCCCAGAGATGCAGTTGCCTCCGCCTTTCACGACGTGAACCGGCAATACAACCTCTCGGGTTCGTTTCATACCGCAATGCGAAGGCCCTTCAGCATCGCGCCGAAGGGCCTTCAAGGGTACAACTGCATCCAGCCTACGTCGTCGAAGTTCGCGTCGGCTTGGAGCCCCAAAGCCCGTAGTAGGCAATGAAGAGGTAGCAGGCCAATGGGATGAGGAACGCGTGCTGAATGCCCACGCGATCCGCGGCCGCCCCAATCAGGAAAGGGATCACCGCGCCGCCCACGACGGCCGTCATAATCAGCCCCGAACCTTTGCTTGTCATCGGCCCCAGCCCGGCGATACCCAGCGCGAAGATGTTCGGGAACATGATGGAGTTGAAGAAGCCGCACAGCACCAGAGTCCAGATGGCCACCTGGCCTGAACTCGCCATGGATACCGCCAGCAGAGCCGCCGCAGCAAAACCAAACGCACCCAGTAGCTTGCCCGATTTGATCTTCGTCAGCACCCAGGAACCGAGCAGACGACCGACCAGTGCCCCGGCCCAGTACAGCGAAACCAGAAACGATGCGGTCTTTGCGCTGCTCACGCCCTGCGTCTTGAAGTAGTTCACCGCAATCGACGCCAGCCCCACCTCCACGCCGACGTAGAGAAAGATGCCGACCGCGCCCAGCACCGTATGCCGGTAGCTCCAGATGCTGCGCGAAAGCAGCGAGTCACCCTCTTTGGCCGGGCGGAACTCATGTGTTTGCGCAACGTGGGGAAGATGCATAAAGGCCACCGCGATGCCAAGCAGAAGAAGCGAGCCCGCGATGAGCAGATACGGAACGCGCACCGTATCCGCAATAGCGGCTTTGGAGATGAGCTTCGACGGATCCGTCAAAATGAAGGCGCCGGCCACCAGCGGTGCAATCGTCCCGCCCAGCGAGTTCAGCGCCTGCGCCAGCGTCAGACGCACCGGCGCCGAGTGCTCCGGACCAAGAATCGCCACGTAGGGATTCGCCGCCGTCTGCAAGGCCGTCACGCCCGCGCCCACCACAAACACCGCCGTCAAAAACAGCGGGAAGCTCACCAGCCTGGCCGCGGGCACAAACAGCACGCAGCCCACCACCTGGATAAACAGTGAAACCACCATCGTCCGCTTGTAACCGATGGACTCGATCAGCCTGGAAGTCGGCGACGAGAACACAAAGTAAGCAAGGAAGAATGCCGACTCCGCCAGCATCGCCCATGCGTATTCCAGGTTGAAGATGGACCGCAGGTGCGGCACCAGAGCCATGTTCAGGTTGGTGATGAACCCGAAGATAAAGAAGAGCGCCGCGACCGTGATAAACGGACCGGTATAACTGGGCGCGGATACGTTGCTTGCCGGGGTGGATCGGGTTGACATGCGGGACGGTTCTCCACTTCCTTGAAAAGATCAGCCCGGTTAGGGCTTGGCTCCGCGCACGCGCCGCAAACGCGGATCAGAACGCTCTACGGCGGTTTGCCTGTTGCTCGGAACCAGGAACTTGCTGTTTAGCTGCACACAACACTATACGCAAAGCCCTGCGCCGGGAAAGTGATAATCCGCAGCCTCCATGGGGCCCTCATGGGGCGCCTGCGAGCCGCCTCTTTGCAAGCTGCGAAATAGGCCGCAGATACCGTATTCTCAAAGCAGAACGAGGAGACTCTGCGTGGCCAATGAAACGTTGACGGGCGCCCGGCTGAAAAAGGTGCTGGCGGCTCTCGAAGAAAACTGGCAGGCCGAGGTGGAAGCCTATCACACGTATATGGCGCTGGCAGACCGGGATACGGACCCTGTCCGCGCCCAGGTGCTGCGCCATCTGGCCAGCGCTGAATGGGAGCACGCTGTCCTGTGGCAAGGCCGCATTGCCGAGCTCGGCGGTGCTGAGCCTGTCTACCGCGGCAGCCCCGGCGGCGAAGCCGACTCGCTCGCCAACCGCGCCGGCGGCGTTCGCATGGCGCTGCGCCGCCTCGAGATTGAAGAAAGCCGCCACATCGCCACCTATGGCGAGCAGCTCAAGGCTCTCGGCGACGAGGGATCCATCGCCATCCTCGACCACGTCATCGAGGACGAGAAGGATCATTACCATGAGCTTGGCTCGCTGCTGCGCGGCCACTACACGCCACCCGCCGGGGCTCCCAAAATTGACCCGAAGGCCGTGCTCGACGAGATGCTGGCCAAGCGCAACAAGGGCCGCAAGCAGCCCGGCGCATGGATTGGCGACGCCATCTACGGCGTCAATGACGGGCTTGGCGCAATCTTCGGTATCGTATCCGGCGTGTCAGGCGCCACCGCCGGCGACAGCAAGTATGTCCTTCTCGCCGGGCTCTCCGGCATGATCGCCAGCGCGCTCTCCATGGGCTCCGGCGCCTACCTCGCGGCCAAAAGCGAGCGCGAAATCTACGACGCCGAAATCGCCCGCGAGCGCGAGGCCATTCAGATGAACGGCCCCGAAGCGCGCGAGCTGCTTTCGCTCTATTACCAGGTCAAGGGCCTGCCTGAAGAAGACGCGCACAAGATGGTGAATCACATCGCCAGCGATTCCGATCAGTTCCTGCGCGTGCTGGCCAGCGAGCGCCTCGGCACCTCAGAGGATGCCTTGAGCAACCCTCTCGTGTCCGCGAGTTCCGGGGCATTGTCCACGGCCATCGGGGCCGTCATCCCCATCATTCCATTTTTCTTCATGCAGGGTGTGCCTGCAGTCATCGCGGCGGCTATCGTTTCGCTGATCGCTCACTTTGCCGTGGGAGCGGCCAAAAGCCTGATCACTGTGCGCTCCTGGTGGTCCTCCGGCATGGAGATGACCCTCGTCGGCGCCGTCGAGGGCGCTGTCACCTACGGCATCGGTATGCTGCTCGGCAAAGGCGTCATGTAGCGGATCTCATTGAAGCGCCGGCAGCATGCCGGTTCGACGTCACCGCCGCGCTTCCGCGTAAGACTCCACCAGTTCCTTCGCCGCGCCACGTCCCAGCCGGATGCAATCGGGAATGCCGATGCCGTCGTAGGCATTCCCCGCAAGCTTCAGTCCTGGCAGCGCGGCCACGCGCTCGCGGATGCGCGCCATGCGCTCCTGATGCCCCACCGCATATTGCGCCATCGCCCGCCGCCAGCGCGCCACCTGTGCGTATTCCGGCTCTGCCTGGGCCGGGATCACCCGGTCGCCCAGGATCTCACGCAGTTCGCGCCGCACCACGTCCACCAGTTTTTCATCCGGCTCGGTCAGCAGCGATTCATTCTTCATGCCGCCAAGAAACGCGCGCAACACAGCTTTGCCCGGCGGCGTACGCCCCAGGAACTTGCGGTGCACAAACGTGCAGGCCAGCATGGTGCGTCCTTCGCTCACCGGAACCAGGAATCCAAAACCCTCCGGCAGCGGCCCCAGCCGGCTCTCGTCATACACAAGGTTCACCGTGATCGACGACGAATACGGAATGCCGCGCAGCGCTTCGCCAAGCTCCCGGTCCACCGGCTCCAGCAGCGCGCCCGCGGCCCATGCCGGAGAAGCGGCAATCACTGCGTCGTACTCCTCCGCTGCTCCATCCACTGTCACACGCCATCCACGAGTCGTCTTCTCCAGCGCACTCACCGCCGCCGAGCGCCGCACCCATGCCGGATCAATCCGCGCCTCCAGTGCATCCACCATCTGCTGCAACCCGCCGCGCAGCGTGGTGAAGATGCCGCGCGGACCCGGTCGCTGCGCTGCGCCTGGCCCGCTCCTGGCGCTGTTTGCCCCAGCGGCTGCGGCACGCGCGCGCATCTGCCGGTGCGCCGCCAGCATGCCGCGCGTCAGCGAGCCGTACTTCGCTTCCATCTCCACCAGCCGCGGCAGCACCGTCCGCGCACTCAACTGTGCCGAGTCGCCGCCGTAAATTCCTGAGAGCAGCGGATCGGCCAGCCGGTCCACGGCCTCCGCGCCAAAGTGCCGCTCCACCAGAGCCGCTACTGACTCATCCTGCCCTGCCGGCCGCGGCGGATGCAGCAGTTCCATGGCCATGCGCATTTTGGTCCGCACGCTGAACAGCGGCGTAAGCGCCGTCGGCACCAGCTTCGTCGGCACCAGAAACATCAGTCCGTCCGGCAGCGGCACCAGCCGGTTCCGCACCACAATGTAGGTCTTGCGGTCCGCATCGTTCGACGGGGTCAGCTGATCGCCCAGTCCAAGCTCGCGGCATAGTTCGGCCGCTGCCGGCTTTTCGGTGAGGAACGAATCCGGCCCGCCCTCCAGCACCGCACCGTTGACGATCTCCGACGCAATCGATCCGCCCAGCCGCGCCCGCGACTCGAACAGCGTGTACTCCACCGGCGCGCCGGTGCGACGTGATTTCTCCAGTTCAAACGCTGCCGAGAGCCCCGCGATGCCCGCGCCAATGATTGCCGTCCGCATCTGTTTTGACCTCACTCAAGGAGAGCTGCAAAAACGCCTTGCTTTCGATGCCGCCAACAGCATCTCACGTACCGCAATCGCCAACGCAAGCCTGCGCGATTAGAATGATGCCCGAACTTGCCTGTAGCGTGTGACTCGTATCACTTCAAATCCACGCTCCGGCAGGGTAAGAATGTTGCTGTGCGCTGGCGCGCAGGGAGTGACCGCGCATTCGTTCCCCAGCCCAGTCTTGCTGGCCCATGCAGGTTTCCCCACGGTATCGTCTTCGTTCAGGAGCCGCTCAATGACCGCTGAGTTGATCCACCGCCTTCACTTCGCCTTTACCGTCACCTTCCATTATCTCTTCCCGCAGCTCACCATGGGCCTCGCGCTGCTCATTGTCGTGCTCAAGACGATTGCCCTGCGCACCGGTCTCGACAAGTGGGACCGCGCGGCGCGCTTCTGGGGCCGCATCTTCGGCATCAACTTCGTCTTCGGGGTCGTGACCGGCATCCCCATGGAGTTCGAGTTCGGCACCAACTGGGCCCGCTTCTCGCGGCTCTCCGGCGGCGTCATCGGCCAGCCTCTCGCCATGGAGGGTGTCTTCAGCTTCTTCCTCGAGTCCGCCTTCCTCGGCCTCTTCCTCTACGGCGAAAAACATCTCTCGAAGAAGATGCACTGGTTCTCGGCCGTGATGGTCTTCATCGGCTCCTGGATCTCGGGCTTTTTCATCATCGTCACCGACGCCTGGATGCAGCACCCCGTCGCCTATGCCCACATGCCCAACGGCCAATACGAAGTCCTCAGCTTCTGGCAGCTTCTCCTCAATCCC
>JBAUTX010000452.1:0-1809 GCA_049582405.1 Occallatibacter sp.
TGTCTGCTGCACGCTCGTCGGTGACATGCCGGGCATCTTCTGACCAGGCATCTGCGCTGAGCAGAATGGCAAAGCGACAAGTACAACCATGCAGGCCTGCAATGCGCACACCCGCGCCACAGTTGACCGACCATCCTGAACAAACTTGCGCATTGTTGCACTCGCCTCTCTCTATTTGTGGCGTGGACCGCAAAGGTCAAGCAGCCGCAGTCGGAAGGTCAATCTGCGCGGGTGCCGCATCTTCGCGCATGACCGGCATTCCAGGCTTACCTCGCTCAACGATTTGGGGGCTGCATGTTCGTTTTGGCCCATTGATTTCATCCTTTCGCCTCATGCATCACTGGCATTCTGCCTGAAAGCAGAGGCTCTTGCTGAAAAATGGCATGACGTGGTTTTGAAAGCGAACCGCGACCGCACTCGTATGGGTGCCGTGATAGACCTCAAAGCTGTTCGCGATGCCATACTTGTCGAGCACTTCATGCAGCTTGATCGTGTCGGTTCGCAGGCCGTCCTGATCGCCAACGTCAATCGCAATCGCGCGATACTGGCGCAGATTGCCGATGTACTGATCGATGAACGCCAGCGGCGCATTGGCAGTCCATTTTGCCAGCACGTCCGGCTGAGCCACGCCGTCCTTGAACGGCAAATCGAGATACAGCGGAGGGTTCTTCGGGTCAGGCGACCAGGCCGCCGCACTAGCCAACTGAGCACGCGCAAAGAACTGCAGCTTCGCGGAGTCCTCCGGCGTCTTGACTGATTCGAGTGCCTTCTCCACTTCAGGGTTGACGGGGCCGGCAGGCCGCGGAGACAGGCAGCATGGGCTCATGATGTACAGGCTGCCGAAGACATCGGCGTGCTTCATGCCAATGCGCGCGGCGCCGTAGCCACCCATGGAGTGGCCCACCAGGCCGCGGCTCAGTCGATGCGGAAGCGTACGGTAGTGCGCGTCGACATAAGCCACGACATCATGCGCGATGTAGTCCTCGAAATCGCCCGTCGTCACAGAGCTCGAATACATCGACCCATTGTGTACGGTCTTCGCGTCCGGCAATACAACGATCATCTCTTTGGCGCCCTGCGCGAAGGCACCTTCGATGGTCTGCGGCAAGTGGATCTCGTGGGTCCATTGCTCGGCCCCAATCGAATAGCCGTGCATCGCGTACACGACCGGATAGCGGCGATGCTTGTCCTTGTTGTAGCTCGGGGGTAGAAAGACAAATGCGTCGCGGTCCACGGCGTCGCCTTCGAGATTGCCCTCCAGCGACTTGCCATGAATCTTGATGTGTTCGACCGTGACCGGCTTGGCGCCGGGCTCAACAGCAGGCACCTCGGTCTGCACCTGGGCCGATAGCTGCGCTGTCATGGCAACAACAAGCGGGAACGCAAACAGGCCGCAAAAGAAACTCTTCATCGGCAACATCTCTCCTGGAACCCACCCACTATAGCGATGCGGTCCTAAGAGCGGCAAGTAGATTAAATCGCTTTATTCCTGTGGAGAACGTCGAAATGACGCTCGGCACGGGCAGAACTGGAAATGGCTACCCTACCGGGATCGAGGCTCTCCGCAGCGGCGGAAGGAATCACTCTACTTGTCGGACACGGACCGTATCTTGGCTTCCGTCGACAGGCATGGGAACCAACCAATCTCTCAGCAGGCGATTCTTCGGCACCAAATTCGGCCGGGAATCAAGAAGCTCTGCATTAAAAAGCGGGCCGGCCTTCAGACCTTCGCCATCGGCTTGGTACGTTGCTTAGGAAGCGCGGTACACACGTCAAGACGGCTCAGGAAATGCTGAGGCAGGCGAATCC
>JBAUTX010000453.1:0-4223 GCA_049582405.1 Occallatibacter sp.
GCCGACGCGCGCATCACCAGGTCCGTATCCTCGCCCGGCTGGAAGCACCAGTCCCTGCGCCGAATCTCAAACCCGCCGCCCGCCGGCGCCGTCGCGCCCGTCGCAATCGTCACCGTGCCGCCGCTCATTGACGTCACCGCCAGTCCACTCAGGTTCGCCGCAAACGTGGGGTTCACCAGCGCTGGTAACCAGGTCTCTGTTGGAATCTTGGTATCCGTTTTGATAGCAAGATCCTCAGCCCAGTCATTGGCAAACGTAATCGCGTACTCCACCCGTTCCGGACTCGTCGCCGTGTAGTTCACCTTCACCGTGCGCACCACCACCTGCGCATTCAGGTTCGTCGAGGGCGCATTCAGGAGCAGCGCATCGCCCGGCCACACATCCGACGCAAAGCTCATGCGCGGCCCCTTGTACGTGCCGCTCCACAGCGCGCTCACGCTCGCTGCCGCCTGCGCCAGCGCCTGCGCCGCGCTGCGGCAGTCCGCAGAGCTGCGCGCCACCGGATTCGTCACCGAACCCATCCAAGCCGCCACGCTCGGCAGCCCCGCCGCGGCCATCGCCTGCTGGCTCGCCGCATTCACCGCGCGCCCCACGGCGCGGCCCACCGTGCGATAGCTCACGGCAATCACTTCTCCTGCAGGCGGGGCAAAGCCCGTGTAAAACACGAGCTTGCCCGTGCGCAGCAGGTGGCACTCGCCACCCTGCGCGGTCGATCCCACCCTGCGGGTGTACGCCGTCCCGCCCGACGGCGTACACACCACCCAACCCGACCCGAGCTGCGTTAAATTCAGCTCGCGCATCGACCCCTGCAAGTTCAAACTGCTCACCGCCGCCACCTGGCACGTCCCCGGCAGATTCGCCACCGCGCCGTCATACAACACCACCGGCATGCCGCCCACGCCGTTCACAAACTCCTGCAGCTCAAACAGCAGCTTGCCAGGCGCCAGGTTCCACTGCCCGCCATAGGTCACCACGCCGCTGTCGTCATAACTTGTGTAAACCTGTCCGCCGCGCGCAGCCTCCGGGCAATGCACGCGCACGCGCAGCGCATACTGGTTCGCGGGATTCACCGTGTACGTCGTCCCCGTCGCCACGCCCTGCACCACCGGCTGCAGCGTCACCGTGCCCGTGCCCGAGGCCGCCGTTGCCTGAAAGCCAGCCGTACATCCCGTCAGCGTGTCCGTGCCCGTAAACATGCCAGCAAGAATTCCCGTGCTGCCCGCCGCCAGTTGCACGCCCGCCGCTTCCAGCAGCAGCGTTCCCGCCATCTCCATCGGGTCCAGCCAGGTCAGCATCGTGTCGCCGTCAATGCCGTTGCCGCCCTGCATCGCCAGCCCATTTGCGCCCAGCGACAGGTAGCCCGCACCGCCGGAGTTCGTCCACACCTGCGTGTTAATCGCCGGCTCGTTGAAGAGCTCGTGAATCAGAATCGACTTCGACGCTGGTCCAAAGTACGGGTCCTCGGCGAGAAAGAACTGCGTCGTCGTGCCATCGCCCAGGAAATACTCCGTCACGTAGGCCTGCGGTTCCGACGCGCCACACACCGTCACATCGTTCGCCAGCGCGCGCTGCGCCGTGCCGTTCAGCGTGAGCGCGGCCAGCGTTAAACTTCCATCCGCCTCATTCAGCGGGTGCACGGTGGACTGCGCCGCGACCATCGTCAGCGCGCCATTCACCGCGCGGTACGCCGCGCGCGCGCCCGCAGCGACAAGCCCCGCGCTCTTGCTCCACGGTGCGCCCGGCTCTGGCTCAAAGCTCGTTACCGGCGTCGTCAGTGTCAATCCCGTTGTCGAAAGACTCCCCGCGCCGGTGTGCTCCACCAGCGCGCTCAGCAGACTGCCCGCCGTCACGCCCGCTGCCGTCTTGCTCACGGCAACCGTGCGCTGGTCCAGCAGCAGCTCATCGCTGATCGCCTCAATCGCAATCCGATAGCGCGGCCCGCGCAGGCTCACGCCCGCATACTCCGGCAGCGGACTCACCGCAATGTAGCCCGTGAAGTACGCCGTGCCGTCGTCGCCCGCCACCGCCAGCGACTGGTAGCGCACCGGCGCGGCCAGCGACCCGTCCGCGGGCAGGCTCAGCCACAGCCTGCACACCGAAGGCTCATTCAGCGTGCGCGCAATCGTCAGCGGATACGCCGCATCCAGCGCCGCCGTGTAGTCCTGCCCCTGGATCGTAATCTTCATCGTGCTCCTCGCCCTGCCACTCTCTTGCGCAAATACTCAAACGTGGGTGCCCCACCTTCGGCGCTGCGCGTTCTTTGCGCAGCGGCTAAGGTGGGATGCGTCGCTCCTGCCGGGTGCCCCATGTCTCGCCCTTGAGACCTGGGATCCATCATCGCCTCACTAATTTGGTCACGCCGCTAACGTCCTCACGCCACCGCATTCGGCGCGGGCAAGAAGCTTCGATAGCACAGCACGCGCTCGCCATCCAGCGGATCCGTCACCGGCATCGCCGTACACTGCGCCTTCAAGAGCACGCGCTGCGCGCCCAGCTTGTTCTTCGCATCCATCGGCACGCCCATCTCTTCCGCGCCGGTCATCGCCTGCAGCCGCGGGTAGTGGAAGAAGATGCGCTCGCCCTGCCCGCCATGCAGCAGGAAGAGCGCCGACCACTCCTGGTAGAAGCTGCCGCCCTCGCGATCCACAAAGCCCGTCAGCGTCTGCAGCTTGGCATTCGCAGCGGGCGCGCCGCCCGGCAGCGGCGTAGCCAGCGTGAGCCCCGTCGTGCTCACCGCAGACACCAGCGCCACGTTGAAGGTCACGCGCCGGATGTAGTCCACATCCGCCACCGCCTGGCGCAGATACGCGCCCGCCACCGGCGTGCCTACAAAGCCCGTCTGTCCGGAGTTGTCCACATCCACCGCAACGATCTGCCCGGCCGTGAACTTCGCGGCGTCGGTCGATGCCAGCACGATGCTGGTGGATGTCGACCCGCTCTGCACCACCACTGCCGTCGCCGCGATTGCGCCATCGGCCGCAGGCGTTGCGCCCGTCGCAGGCACCAGCATGTTCATGTGCTGTGACCCTGTCGCCAGCGCCATCGTCAGCTTCGTCCAGCTCAGGAACTCGAAGCTCACCTGCGCCTCCAGCGTCTCGCGCACCTGGTCGAGTGGCGCGGCAGGAATGCCCGACATCACCGGCGCGCTCTTGCCCAGGGGCTTGCGCGCAAAGTTCTGGATGAATCCAAGATCGATCCACGGCGCGGGAGGCGTTGCGAGATTGAAGCTGCCTTCGCTCGCCGCATCAAACAACACCGGCGTCTGCGACGCGCGATTCACCGGCGCAAAGTAGGCACGCACCCGGCGCGCCACCGGCGCGGGCGCTTGAAACCAATTGGCGGCCATCTATTCCCCCTGCTCCTGGTAGCTGTAGATCACAATCTTTGCCGAGCGCGTGACCCGGTCGCGCTGCACCTGCACTGGCATGAACTGAGGCTCATCCCAGAAGACCTGCGTCAGCATCGTCGCCGCGGGTTGCACCGTGTAGTTCATCTTCGGCGTGTCGAAAGGCTGCAGCATCGCCACCAGCTCTTCGTCCATCTCGCTCAGCAGCCGCCCGCGATCCAGCCCGCCATAGCCCTCGGTGCCGCAGGTCTGGTAGATGACCTCGCACTCCTGCGCGGCCATCGTCGCGGGCAGATTCACTTCGACGCCCATCGCGAGCCAGCGCAGCACAAATACGTCGTTGGGCAGCTGCGCATACGGCGCTTCGGCTTCTTCCACAAAGATGCCGGGCCGCAGCGCGCCACGCAGCAGGATGGTGCGATTCGGATTAGTCGCCGCCAGCCGCGTGCGCAGCGCCATGTAGAAAGAGTCCTTCGCATTTTGCATTGCGTTTTCCTTGTTCCGTGTACAACCGGCAGGTTCCCCGTTTCGTGCGCCACACAGCATCCCGGCCTCCGCCGGCTCTCGCGCTCAGTCGTTCCGCCAGAGTTGCCCGATGCAGTGCCAAACGCTAGTAGCTAGAAGCTAGAAGCTGAAAGCTGTCTTTCTTACACCGCCTGCGGACGCGCCTCGCGCACCAGCAGCCGGTAGAGATACACCTGGCCAAAGGCTTCATTGGCCGTCATCGACTCAATGAGGTAGTCCTGCCCGCCCACCGTCACGGCCAGCGTGGCGGCAAAGAGCGCCTGCGCCGAGCTGTAACTCAGCGCGCTCACCTGCGCTTCGATCGACGTGGCCGAAAGGAACATCTCCCACTGTGGCTGCCCGTCTTTCTCCC
>JBAUTX010000454.1:0-15839 GCA_049582405.1 Occallatibacter sp.
CCGAGCCGTATGCGGTCAAGTTCTTCCAAATTGATAACGAGCCCATGAATAACGGCCTGACGCCGGAACAGTATGCCGAAGTGGTGAATGTGTATGGCAGCAGGTTGCGGGCAATTGCACCCAACGCGCGCATCGTGGCATGTGGACAGAAGCGGTCCAATGATATGGACTGGAGCGAGAAGGTGATCGACCTCGCCGGGAAGAACTTTGACATCCTCGACTGTCACAATTACGAGTACGAGCCCGAGAACTTCGAGACCGGCCTGAGACGCATCCGCGACTACCTCATCAAACTGCGGGACTATGTGCGCGCATCGAAGCACCCGCATATCGAAATCGGCGTATTGGAATGGGGCCTGCAGCACACCTATGATTGGCGGGCAGGACTCCATGCTGCCGGAAGCCTGATGCTGTATGAAGAACTCAGCCCCAGCCTGTCGATGACCTGTCCCGCCCTGCTGATGCGAAACACGACGGACGATCCGAAGTGGACTTCTCTCATCTATCACGACCATGTCGGGTGGTTCCCAGGGGCAGGCTATGTGGTCGAGAAGCTCTTTCGCGAGCACTATGCGGAGCGCTACCTTGCCTCCGCAATGGGATCTGTCCGTGATGTTCCAGACCGCAAGCGCTTGTTGGACACGATCTCGACCCTGATTCCTGAAGAGTGGACGCCCGGATCCGTCGATGCCATCGCCACCGCGAGCGCTGACGGCCGTCGCATCGTCATCAAGGCCGTCAACTATCGAGCGGAGCGGAACACCCTGCTCGTGCGACTTCAAGGCACGGGTGTCCCTGAGATGGCGGTCGCAAGTCTGCACACCATCACCGCCGGGTTGACGGATGCTGCATCCCTCGAGCATCCAGATGCAATCGCGCCGGTGAGCCGGCCCTTGCCGTTTGCGAAGGACTTTTCTGTGGATCTTGATCCTTACACGGTTGCCGTTGTCGAGATCCAGGCGGTGTGATTACCGAGTGAAGCTCGGCGGCCGTTGCTGGCGCAAGGTAACTTTCGCGAGTTGCATGGACTGGAGATCCACACGGTAAACCGAAGAGCGTGTCTCAGCTTTAGGGATGGGACAGTGCTTGATGGGTCTGGGGGCAATCTGCAACACTTGCGAGGCTTAGCGAATGCGCAGCTGCAAGGTCGCACGCGGTCACGCGGGAGGCATTGGGATGAAGACATGGAGATCGGCATGCGTGCCAGTAGCAATGGGTGCGTTGGCGCTGGCCCTGGGAGTGTCTGTGGATTCGGCAGCAGAGACGGGTGCGGCCAAGGGTGCGCCGAATGTTCCACTGAAAGTGGATCGGCTGGATGCGGCTGCAACTGACCGGATCATTCCCAGGAATGCAAGGCTGGAAAAAGTTGCAACGGGATTCACCTGGGTGGAAGGTCCTGTGTGGGTGACGGGGCGTCTGTTTTTTGCCGATATCACGAGCAATACAATTCGCGAGTGGACACCTGGCGCGGGTGTGAAGGTCTTCGAGCAGCCGAGTGGATACAAGGGTGCAAACGCTTACGGCGGACTGGAGCCGGGCTCGAACGGAATGACATTGGATGCGCGCGGGCGTTTGACGGTCGCTGGCCATGCGCAGCGCGACGTGTACCGGTTCGAGTCAGTGGATCCAAAGGGTCCGGTGACCGTGCTGGCGGATCAGTTCGAGGGGAAGAAGCTGAACAGTCCAAACGACCTCGTGTATAAGTCCGACGGCGCACTTTATTTCACTGATCCTCCCTATGGTCTGCGAACCCAGAGTGATCAGGACAAGGAAAAACAACTGAAGGTGAATGGAGTCTACCGGCTCGTGCATGCACAGCAACACAAGCCGGGAGCACCGCCGGATCCAGGAGCGCTGAAATTGCTGATCAGCGATCTGCCGCGCCCGAACGGGATTGCCTTTTCGCCGGGCGAGAAGTATCTCTACGTGGATAACAGTGAGCCAAAGAAGATCTGGATGCGGTATAGAGTGCAGCCAGACGGTACGTTGACAGACGCCAAGCTTCTTTATGACGCGACAGCGGACACGCGGCCGGGAGCTCCGGACGGGATGAAAGTCGATGCAGAAGGCAACATCTATAGCGCAGGCCCGGGCGGTGTGTGGATTTTTTCCCCGGAAGGGAAACATCTGGCAACAATTGTGATGCCAGAGAGGACCTCGAACGTAGCGTGGGGCGGGGTGGATCGGAAGACACTGTACATCACCGCAAGTTCAAGCGTGTACCGGATTAGCCTGAACATTGCCGGGCTGCCCCTGGTGCAGACCCATTAGCCTCGGGGACGCATGGAAGGCTTGCACGCACCTGATGTGCCGTCCATGCGAGCGTACCGGAAATGCGACACGGTGCAATGTCATGCAAAGGATCGCAAAGGCCCTGGGCCGTGTACTCTTTGCATGTCCATCCTCCCTTTAAGCCGTGAAACACGGGTAGAGCGACCTTCTCGTCGATTCGGCGAATCCTCTCTGTCGCTATGGATAGGGTCTGAGTTACTCGGACTTACCAGGCCCTTGCGATGGCCCTTGCGACGGCTCCTGCCGCAGCGTCCCTGCCAACAGTCCTTTCGGGCATAATAGAGAAAGGACGTTTTGCCAGGCCAGTCTCAGGAGCATCCGCTCCACCCCCACCGAACAGGTGTTGACATGCTAGTCCTCGGCCCGCCGGGCCCAAGGGAGAGCCCTGGCACAACGCATGCTATCCCTGAAGGACTACGACTCAATGCCCTTGAACTGTGGAATTGTCGGCCTGCCCAATGTGGGCAAAAGCACTATCTTCAATGCACTGACGGCGGCCGAGGCACAGGCTGCCAATTATCCGTTCTGCACCATTGATCCGAACGTCGGCATCGTGTCTGTGCCCGATGAGCGGCTCGACCGCATTACCGCATTCATAAAGCCGAACCGCACCGTGCCGACGACCATGGAGTTCATTGATATTGCCGGGCTGGTGGAGGGCGCGAGCAAAGGCGAGGGGCTGGGAAACCAGTTCCTGGGCCACATACGGGCGACAGACGCGGTATGCCACGTGGTGCGTTGCTTTGAGGATCCCAACGTGATTCACGTGGCCGGGGGTGTCAATCCGCTGCACGACATGGACATCATCAACACGGAGCTCCTGCTGGCGGACCTTGAAACCGCGGAAAAGCGCTGGGCCAAGGTGGAGAAGGCCGTGAAGAACTCCGCGGATGCCAAAGTGAAAGCCGAGGCAGAGGCGCTGAAGAAGCTGCTGGAGGCAATCCGCGCGGGCCAGCCAGCCCGCGTGGTCGCGTTGACCGAAGAGGAGCGAACTGCAGCATACGACCTGCACCTGATCACGATGAAGCCGGTGCTCTATGTAGCCAATGTAGATGAGGCCGGTCTGAAAGACGGGAACCCGTGGGTACAGGCCGTGGAAGAGCGCGCAGCGGCTGAAGGGGCGGAGGTGGTGCGGATCTGCGGTGCAATGGAAGCAGAGATCGCGCTGCTGGATCCGGGCGAGCGTGCTGAGTTTCTTGCGGAAATGGGGCTCGAGGAGCCCGGATTAAACAGACTGATCCATGCGGCCTATAAGCTGCTTGGCTTGATCACCTACTTCACGGCCGGTGTGCAGGAGGTGCGCGCGTGGACAATTCCCAATGGCGCGAAAGCACCGCAGGCGGCAGGCGTCATTCACTCAGACTTTGAGCGCGGCTTCATCCGGGCAGATGCATATCATTGCGAGAACCTCTTTCTCTATGGCAGCGAACAGGCCGTGAAAGAAAAGGGGCTGTACCGCTCGGAGGGTAAAGATTACGTCGTGAAGGACGGCGACATCCTCTTCTTCAAGTTCAATGTGTGACCACGGGGCGCGCGCGGTGGATGCAGGCCTCCCTGCACAGCCGACAGGGGTCCACATGGCGCTGTATATTGGGTGTGCTCTAATTTACTTCCCGTCAGGTTTCACCAGTCGCAGAGGATTCCATGCGCCGTCGTGATGTGCTCAAGCTAGCTGCGTACAGTGCCGGGGCACTGGCCGCCGCCAAGTCCCATGCTGCACCGCTTCCCGGGCCGTCTGCGCTCCCCAGGATTGATGCGCATATTCATTTGTTTGACCCGTCTCGGCCGGGCGGCGTGCCCTGGCCTGAGAAGACGGACACCGCGCTCTACAAGCCCGCCTTGCCTGATCGCTATGTGGCGCTGAGTGCGCCGTTTGGTGTTGTGGGCGCAATTGCCGTTGAGGCAAGCCCCCTGGCAACGGACAACGACTGGCTGCTCGGCGTTGCGGAGAAGCATCCTGTCATGGTCGGTGTGATTGGCGACCTCGTTCCTGGAACACCGACCTATCGTGCTGAGTTGGACCGGCTCCACGCGAACCCGCTGTTTCGCGGCTTTCGCTATGGAAACCTATGGAACCGCGACCTGGCTGCGGATATGAGCCGGCCTGGTTTTGTGGAGGGGCTAAAGGCGCTCGCGCAGGCTGACCTGGTCTTTGAGAGCGCGAATCCTGATCCGCGCCTGATTCGCGCCATCCTCAACGCATCGCAAGTCGTGCCCAGCCTGCGCATTGTCGTGGATCATCTGCCGAATGCTCAAGTTCCGGTAGAGCAGGCTGCGCAGCACGAATACTGGACCAACCTCCATCGACTCGGCGAGAACCCAAACATCTTCGTGAAGCTTTCGGAGATTCCGGTCGTCCGCGACGGAAGACTGGTGACTGACCCGGCCTTCTACCATGATCGTCTGGATGCGCTTTGGGAAATTTTTGGAGAACATCGCGTCCTGTTCGGGAGTGATTGGCCCAACAGCGATCACGTCGCACCCTTTGCGGCGACACTCAACATCGTGCAGGAGTACATCGGGCAGAAATCGCAACGTGCCGCTGAGCAGTACTACTGGAAGAACTCCATTGCAGCATACAAATGGAGCCCGAGAAGATCCGATCAGCCCCACCTCTAGTTGCTCACGAGCATCAGGCATGATTTCAGAAATGAGGGAAGAGGATTGCAACAGGCGGATTCATCTCCGGCTCGACCGGTGGCATCAAGAAGCAAGTTGACCGCTACCGGGCAGCCAGCAGCCGCAGAGTCGCTGGAGTCAGAGGCTCATGCGGTAGCGCTGGATCGGGCCGTGGCGCGCACATTCAGGCGACTCGCCCCTATGCTCATGCTCATGTATGTCGTCTCTTTCCTGGACCGCGCCAATGTCAGCTTCGCCAAACAGGCCCTTGATGCATCCGTCGGAATTACAGAAAAGACTTATGCGCTCGGTGCGGGACTTTTCTTCCTCAGCTACTCGTTCTGCGGATTTCCCAGCAATCTCATCCTGCACAGGATTGGCGCCAAGGTCTGGATGGCTTTTCTCCTGGTAGGCTGGGGGCTGGCCTCCATGGCGACAATGTTTGTAAGCGGCAACCTGTCCTTTTACGTGCTTCGACTCATCCTGGGCGTGATGGAAGCTGGATTCTTTCCGGGCGCAATTCTGTATCTCACCTATTGGTTCCCGACTCGCGTGCGTGGGGAGATCCTGGGCCTTTTCTACTTGGGAGTGCCTATTTCACTCATTGTCGGCGGGCCGCTCTCAGGATTCCTGCTCGATATGCATCCATGGGGTGGAATTCAGAGCTGGCAGTGGATGTTTCTGGTCGAAGGAAGCGTTGCCGTTGTCCTTGGCATCTTCGCCTTCTGGTTCCTCGACAATAAGCCCGTCCATGCCGCATGGCTTGCGTCCGATGAGAAGCAGGCACTGGTCGAAGCGCTTGCTCAGGAAGAAACGCAGCGCCGCTCTACGGGTCCCGCAAGAGTGCTGCCCATGCTCCGCGATCTGCGCGTGATGCAGTTTCTGCTGATGTACTTTCTGATTCAAATGAGCACCTACGGTGCCATCTTCTTTCTGCCCGCGGAAATTTCGGCACTCCTGCACAAGCCTGCCGGACTTGAAGTTGGTCTTGTATCCGCGATTCCATGGCTCTGTGCGCTTGCTGCCGTCTACTTTCTTCCGCGTGCGGCAGACAGGGGCCAGACGCACCGCGCTTATGCTGCCTGGACATTGCTCGTTGCCGGATGCGCAAGCTTCGTGTTCCCCGTGGCGGGGCCGCGCATCGGGTTGATTGCGCTATCGCTGGCAGTGTCCGGCTTCATCGCCGTGCAGCCGCTCTTCTGGACCTTTCCTACCAGCTATCTTTCAGATCGCGCAGCTGCAGGTGGATTTGCACTGATTGGCATGGGCAATCTCGGCGGGCTTGTTGCGCCAAACGTCAAGGTCTGGGCTGATGCGCACTTTCACTCGCCGCGGGCAGGCCTGTATCTTCTCGCCACCTTTACCGTGCTGAATGCAGCATTGATAGCATGGACGAGAAATCGCCCCCCGCACCCCGATGCGCAATAACATTGCATTGCAACTCATCGACCAGGAGATAGTCCAGGCATGGCTACCACAAAGATCCGCAGAGTAAGTGCCTATTATGTGCAGGGCGGTGGCGCTGACTATCACGACCAGGGCAGCGGGCATTGGATCGACGACCACATTGCCACGCCCATGGCGAAGTATCCTGCCTATCGTGCAAGCAGGCAGTCGTTTGGCCTGAACGTTCTGGGCACGATGGTCGTGGAGATTGAAGCCGAAAACGGCGTCACTGGATTTGCCGTGACGACAGGCGGCGAACCCGCAGCCTGGATTGTTGAGCGCCACCTTGCGCGTTTTCTTATCGGCGCCGATCCGGCGGACCTCGAGCGCATCTGGGATCAGATGTATCTCTCTACGATTTTCTACGGGCGCAAAGGGCTCGCTCTGAATGCCATCAGTTGCGTGGATCTTGCACTTTGGGATCTGCTCGGCAAACTGCAGCAGATGCCGGTGTACCGCATGATCGGCGGGGCTGTGCGCGATGAAATCCGTTTTTACGCGACAGGCGCACGGCCGGACATTGCAAAGACGCTCGGCTTCATCGGAGGCAAACTACCGCTCCATCATGGCCCCGCCGAGGGTGAAGAAGGCCTACGCAGGAATCTCGAACTGCTGGCAGAGATGCGCTCCCGCGTGGGTGCAGATTTCTGGCTGATGTACGACTGCTGGATGAGCCTCGACCTGAACTACGCAGAGCGCCTTGCCCATGCTTGCTCCGAGTACAACCTCAAATGGATCGAAGAAGCGCTTCTGCCGGATGATTACTGGGGCTATGCAGAACTCAGGAAGCGCGTGCCGCCCGGCATGCTGGTGACGACCGGCGAACATGAAGCGGCGCGATGGGGCTTCAGAATGCTGCTTGAAATGGAGTGTGCGGATATCTTGCAGCCCGATGTGGGCTGGTGTGGCGGACTCACCGAGTTGCTGAAGATTTCAGCGCTTGCTGATGCGCGCGGTGTGCTCGTGGTGCCGCATGGATCAAGCGTGTATAGCTACCATTTCTCGATCACGCGTCACAACAGCCCGTTCGCCGAGTTTCTCATGATGGCACCGCAAGCGGACAAGGTGATCCCCATGTTCTCCCCGCTGCTGCTCGATGAGCCTGTGCCAGAGAATGGTCGATTGAGGCTGTCTGATGCGCCCGGCTTTGGTGTGCGACTGAATCCGGAGTGCCAGCTCCAACCGCTCTCGGCTTCATGACGAATGTCGGCAGGGGCCAACAGATCGCTCCCGGCGTCCACTGCTGCTGCAAATGGCAAGGCGCGAGCACGTTCGCTCAGACATGAGCTCTCGGGCCATCACACGGCATCAGGGGATGTCCTCGCCAGCGCCACAATGTCCCGTACCTCCAGAATCCTTTTGGAGTAGCCATTGGTGGCGGCGTGGATCATCGCCTGCCCGACTTCCTCAAGGGTGGAAAAGAATGCGGGAAAGAGTACGCAGTCGCTATAGCTAACTTCGGAGTGGCACTTGCTTCACTCCTGGAGTTTGCATGTCTGGAGCCATCGGCATGTTGCGCAGCCGTTCCCCAGTCGCTGCGAAGATTGCATTGCCCACGGCGGGCGCCAGGCCCACAATGCCGGTTTCGCCCGCGCCTGCTGAAGGCAGATCCTTGCGGTCGATCAGGATCACCTCGACCTGGGGCGTGTCCTTGAACCGCGGCAGCCGATACTCCGCAAAGTGCGGATTCAAGATGCGGCCATTGGCAAACAGAATCTGCTCAAAGAGCGCCCCACCAATCGCCTGAACCATCGCACCCATCACCTGGTTGCGCAGTCCGTCCGGATTCACAATCGCGCCGCACTCCCACGCCTGAACCACGCGCTGGATGCGGACTTTCTTCGTCGCAGGATCGATTGCTACTTCAGCGCAGGTCGCGATATATCCGCCTTTGTCGGTTCCTCCGGCGATGCCAAATCCACGTTCGGGCGTTGATTTCGCCCGCCCCCAGCCGAACCCCTCTGCTGACTTTTCGAACACGGCTCGTAGCCGCTTATCGGTCAGATTCCTCAATCGAAAATCGAGTGGGTCCATCTTCACCGCGTACGCCATCGCGTCCATGTGCGTTTCGCGTGCGAAGTGGTTGGCCGTGGCGGCAAGCCCACGATACGACCCTTGGCGAAGAGGAGAATTTGTCGGGTGAAATTGAATCACTTGATTGGCTACGTCGTAAGGCGTGCCAATCGCTGCAGGTCCTGAGTTGTAGTTATGGTGTTCCCAGGCCACCAGCGTTCCATCGCGACGCGCACCGGCCTTGATCTCAATCAGGCCAGCGGGGCGAAAGTAGGCCCACGTCATCTCTTCGCTGCGCGTCCACACCACCTTGACCGGTTTGCCCACCGCCTTCGCCAGTCGCGCTGCTTCAAGCGCTGCCTCACCGGTGTGCTTGCCGCCGTACCCGCTGCCCATGTCGGGCTGGATCACGCGCACCTGCGCGGGCGACAGATGAAATGCCTGCATCAATTCGTCACGCACCCCGAACGGCCGCTGCGTTCCCGTCCACACGGTCAATTTGTCACCGTTCCACTCGGCGACCGCGGCGCGTGGCTCCAGAGGAGAATGTGCAATATATTGCACCGTGTACTGCTCGTTGAGCTTCAGGTCGGCGGCGGCCATCGCCTCCTCCACCGAGCCGGTCTTGTGCTCCAATCCTTCATCCCGCCCGGCAACTGGATTGCTCTTCAAATACTCAAAGAGAACCTGATTCGATGGCTGAGCGGGAACATTCCACTTCGCGTGGATGGCCTCGACTGCCTTTTGTGAGGTGTAGGCATCGGGCGCTACTGTGCCGACAAAATCGCCATCACGCACGAGTTTGACCCCGGGAAGCTTTTCCGCCGCGCTTGTATCGATCGATTCGAGCGTCGCATTGAAACCCTCGGGCCGCAGCACCGCGCCAAAGAGCATTCCGGGGCGCACGATGTCGGAAGGATACTTGTGTTTCCCCGTCACAAAGTCGCGGCAACCGGCTTTGGGAACGGGTGTTCCGGCAACTTTCCATTGCGTCGCGGGCGTCAACGCGGGATCAACGGTGACCACTTGCACCAGGTTTTCGCCACGCGTCAGTTCGCCGTAAGTCAACGAGCGTGAACCCTTCTGGTCGGTGACTTTGCCATCGCTGGCCGTCAATTCAGTTGCGTTCAAATTCCAGCGTTTCGCAGCCATCTCCATCAGCGATGCGCGTGCCGCAGAAGCCATCGTGCGCAGCACAGGAGCCATGGTGGGAGTCGTGCGGCTCCCAAAGGTGCCCATGTCCCACGGAACCAAATCTGTGTCTCCCATCATCATCGTGATGGAGTCGAACCGCACGCGCAGTTCCTCGGCTACCTGCTGAGCAAGCGAGGTTCGGATGTTCTGCCCTACCTCCACTTTCCCAGTGAATACTGTCACCTGGCCATCGGCTGCGATGTGCAGCCACGAGCTCACATCTTTTGGCAATTCGTGACCGCCAAAGGTCCGGCCCGACTCCTGCGCCGGGGTCGGGCTGTCCGTCATGCAAATCAACAGGCCACTGCCGAGTATCTTCAGAAAGCCGCGCCGATCGAGTTCGAAGATGTCGCGCCGCGGAGCGTCGTTTGTCGCGCCCTGCCCATAGTCGGGCGTTTCGAGATCCAGAGGCTTCATCGGCTACCTCCATCTTGGGGATCACCCGCTGCGCGCCTGATGGCTGCAAGGATGCGTGGATACGTGCCGCATCGGCACACGTTGCCATTCATCGCCATCAGGATCTGATCGTGGGTAGGATGGGGATGATTGCTCAGAAGGGACGTGGCATGCATGATCATGCCCGAAGTGCAGTAACCGCACTGCAAAGCTCCTTCGTCCAGAAAGGCCTGCTGCACCGGACTCAGCCTGCCATCGACCTCGAGCCCTTCGATCGTCACAATCGTTGCAGGCGCCGCTGCACTCACCGATACCTGGCACGACCGGATCGCCTGCCCATTCGCCAGCACCGTGCAGGCTCCACACTCCCCCTCGCCGCATCCGTATTTCGTCCCGGTCAGATCCAGCCGATTGCGCAGGACCGATAAGAGACTCTCATCCGCAGGAGCGTTCACCTGGAGTCGAGCGCCATTGACATTCAGCACAAATTCGCTCATCCGTTACTCCGAAGGCAGCCGCATGGGGCCGCCGGTTGTGGTCCAGCATAGCGCAGTCATGGACTTGGCGGAAACTGATCTCAATGGATGGTTGGTATTTTGGCAAGAGCCAGCGTGAAGAAGGCCGAGGGATTTTGCGGATGGAGCAGAAGCTTCCTGCGGCCCAGATCGTTCGGTTATTGAAACAGGCCGAGGTTGGAGGTGCCTGTGGCCGAGCTGATCCGCAAGACCGGAAGGCCTGGCCATTGAAGCGGGGCAAAGCCTGCGCGGGGCAGAGTAGTGCGCGTTCTGAATCGGCTCAAAGAGCAATGTGGCGACTATTATCCCGTCTTTGATTACGGTCTCCAGCGCGGCAGTCGCGCTTGCGTACTGCCTAATCATGGATCTCCTTGCTGGGTGGAGTGCATTGGATATCCATGGCAAGCAGCGCAGAGCCGAGGCACTTGCCATGCGCATCCAGCGCTAAGGAGTGCGTTACAGTCTGCGAGCTTGGCCGGCAAAGCACAAAGTTCAGCGCTCGGAGCTGCGGTAGAGAAAAGCGTTCCACGGGGCGGTCGACAATGTCTGCAAAGTACTCGCCGACACGCTCCGCTGTGACGTGCTCGGCAAGCCAGGCGTAGTCTTCCTGCCTGTATGCGGTCAAGGAGATGGTGGCCTTGTTGCCTTTGTCGCCGGTGCGTGCATGTGCCACTTCGCGCAAGATCATGTCACAACTCCTGATAATGGACTCGGTGTGCAACCTGGTGGCGCGGAATGTAGGTGGAGAGAATGCCAAGTGTTTCCTTCGTAAATCCTGTCACACCGCCACCTCCTGCTGGCCCGTTGGTATAAAGCGCTTCCACTTCTCGCGGAATGAGGGAAGCGGTGCCTTGCGATGCGGCTCTCCCAACCGTCCGGAGCCGCACCTCATAGGGCTCTCCCTCCATCTTTGAGAGGTGGCTGCCATGAATCGAATTGACTCCTATCAGATCGAAGCGGAGTTCCTGCAGCGGGTGACTGCCGAGCCGTTCCTCCAAAATCTCTGCGGCAAGCTCTGCTCTGCGCAGTGCTCCCGGCCCGGCATACGAAATCTGACCTTCTCCCACATATCCGTCCTGAAAACCGACCGAAACCTTCAGCGTTTCAGGCCGCTGAGTTCCGTTGCCCCCACGGACGCAGACTCGATCCACGCCGACCTCTTCGAGAACCACCTGCGAGAAATCTGCGACGACATCCGGGGTCAGATAAGCGCTGGGATCCTCAATCTCGTAGAGAAGTTGCTCCGTGCATGTGGCCCTGGTCACCAGGCCGCCCGAGTTCTGCACTTTGGTGATCACCGCTGATCCATCTTGAGAGACTTCGGCGATGGGAAAGCCAAGCCGGGCAAGGTTTGGGACGTCCTTATATCCCGGATCGGCAAAGTATCCACCCGTTACCTGTCCTCCGCACTCCAGTAAATGACCGACAACGGTTCCTTGCCCGAGCAAATTCCAATCGGTCGTGGACCAGCCAAATTCGTGAACCAGGGGCGCCAGGAAGAGAGAAGGATCAGCGACCCTGCCAGTAAGCACGACATCCGCGCCTGCGGCCAGTGCCTCCAGGATCGGCTCAACGCCGAGGTAGGCATTTGCCGACACCAGGCGATCTGCCATCGCAGTAACCGGCTGGCCATTCTCGGCAAAGAAGAAGCCGCTGTCGCGCACTTGACTGAGTACGTCGTCGCCGGTGACGGCCGCAATCTTGATGCCCTTGAGTCCCAGGGAGCGCGCAATTTCATACGTCCTGGCCATTGCAGCGATTGGATTTGCAGCACCCATATTGGAGACGATTCGGATATGGTTCGAAGCACACAAAGGCAGCACTGCCCGCATGCGCTCTTCAAGCAACGGATCGAATCCAGATGTAGGATCGAGTCGCCGGGCTTTTTGCGCCAGAGCAATGGTGCGCTCGGCCAGGCACTCAAAGACCAGGTATGAAATGGATCCCTTGTGGCAGAGCTCCACCGCCGGATCGATTCTGTCTCCTGAGTATCCAGCTCCGGTACCAATTCGTATTTGCCGCACGCGATCTCTCCCTTGAGGCTTATAGCGGAATCACTCCGAATGCAACCGCGGCTGCAGTCATCAGCAGCGATGCGGTAAACAGGTATGGAATCGTGAAACGTTGATGTTGTGCCAGCGTAATCTCAGACAGGCCCACGACCAGAAACGTGGCTGGAGTCAAAGGGCTTACCGGGAATCCTGTTGTATGGACTCCTAAGAGAGCAGCTTGTGCGACGGCCAGGGAAGACGTGCCTGCCGCAGCCGCGGCCGCGGCCGTGACGGGCAGCACACCAAAATAGAAAGAATCCGGATCGAACAGCAGACTCAAAGGCATTGAAACGATGCCGAGAATCAAGGGAATATGTCGGGCGCTGTGCTGTGAGAGATGTTGCACCGCGGCAGCAGCCATGGCCGCGAGCATGCCGGTTCCCTGCATAATCCCGATGAAGGCGCCTGCCGCAAACAGGATACTGGCCATGAAAATTGCCACAGGAGCATGTGCTGTAAGCGTCGCTTGCTGAGCTTTCACCTGCGGGAAGTTCAAGGTCATCGCAAGCACTGTGCCCAGCATGAAGGTCACCACAGGGTCCAGCTTCCCGCTAATCATGGTGCCCATGACAAGGACAACAAGAGCAAGGTTGAGAAAGAAATGACGCGGCAGTGATTTGCTTGAAGGCGAATGCTGCTTGGTCCCATCGACCGCGCCGGCAGTCAGGCCCAGTCGTCGCTCTTCCTTCCGGCCGAGTATCCAGGCGACGGCAAACACAAATGCGAGCCCCACGCCTTGCACGCCAATGAGAGGGAGAAAGATGGCCGAGGCTGGCGTGTGCAGAACAGCAGAGGCGCGGATCGTCGGGCCGGTCCAGGGAAGAAAATTGACGCCCGCTGCCATAGAGACAACGCAAGCAAGAATGCGGCGATCAATGCCAATCTTCCGGTAGAGCGGCAGAAGAGCCGGGATGGTTACCAGGAATACCACGGCTCCAGATCCGTCAAGATGCACGAGGAGTCCGAGCAGCGCGCTGCCCGGCACGATGCGCGAAGGTCTATTCCCGACGAGACGCAGCAGGGCCTCGATCAGGGGTTCCAGCATGCCGGCGTCGGTCATGATCCCAAAGAACAGGATCGCGAAGACGAACATGCCGATGACCGGAGAGATGCCCGCAATGCCTGTAAGAATGAAATGCCCTGTGCGAAGACCGAAGCCTGCAATGACGGAAGCTGCAACGGGAACACAGACGAGGGCCACCAGGGGCGAAACGCGTTTACTCAGGATCGCTACAAGCAGCGTGAAAACGGTCGCCAGGCCCAGGAGTGGCAGCATGTTTGCTGTCCTTTCGATGTGCAGGTCAGATGTGGAACGCAGTATAGAAATTCAGGGTGTAGATTGTGAAATGAAATAATCAAAACGTTGCATTCGCAAAATCAAAATGGTTGACGACATCCGTCATCTTAAAGCGTTCTTGGCGGCAGCGCAGATCGGGAACTTTACGCGCGCTGCGCATGCGCTCAACATTTCGCCATCTGCATTCACTATCCAGATCCGCCAGCTTGAGCAGGCAGTTGGAGCGAAGCTCCATCTATGGATGGCCACCCAGGAGGTGTGGTGAGCTTGCCCTTGGCGGCCTGCGCCTCCGGCATGCAGAATGACAGGCCAGATAGCCACAAAGTTCGCTGATCTTCAGCGATTACGATGCAACAACAGCCGAGGAGCTGTGTCACTCGAAGATTGCCAGAGGTGCCTTTGGGCAAGCTGTTTGTTGATTTCGTATGCTGCTAGTCTATGGGGATGAATGAGAGGGTTTCAGGTTCGCGTAGCAAGTCTGACCTTGACAGTGCGCAATGGGGGTTATCTCCGCGGCCCCGTGAAGCAATGCCAATCGTTGTGATTGGGGCTGGCGGCATCGTGGAGAATGCTCACCTGCCCGCATATGCCCTCGCCCATTTTCCCGTCCTAGCAATTGCAGACACCGCTTTGCCGAAGGCAGAAGCGCTCGCGCGGCGATTCGACGTACAGCGCGCGTTTGCATCCGTTGAGGAGATCGTTCGTTTCGCTCCTGAGGGTGCGGTGTACGACGTCGCGGTTCCTGCAGCGAACCTGCTCGAGGTTCTGAGGCAATTGCCGAATGGAGCGGCAGTCCTCATGCAAAAGCCGATGGGTGAGACGCTCGAAGAGGCAGGTCGCATTCGCGAGCTTTGCCACGCCAAGAATCTGACCGCGGCTGTGAACTTCCAATTACGCTATGCACCTTCCATCCTGATGGCGCGTACCCTGCAACGCAATGGCATGCTGGGCGAGGTGCACGATATGGAAGTACAGGTTCGCACCCATATGCCCTGGGAGCAGTGGAGCTTTCTTGCAAAGGCTCCTCGCCTTGAGGTCCTCTACCACAGCATTCACTATGTCGACCTGGTTCGCTCCTGGTTTGGGGATCCTTTGAGCGTGTACGCAAAGACAGTCAGGAATCCCGGCACCCCGGAGCTACAGGCGACTAAGACTATTTTGATCATGGACTATGGAGACTGGCGCAGAGCCTTTATTGCCACGAACCATAACTACCGTTTTGGGGAAGAATACGAGCGGGCATTTGTGCAGTGGGAAGGCACAAAGGGAGCGATGCGCGCGACGCTCGGAGTGATTCTGGATTATCCCCGTGGAAAGCGGGACAAGCTGGAGTCCAGCAATCAGGAGCAGGCAGGGCGGGTTGAACATCCGATCAATGGACAATGGTTCCCCGAGGCGTTTGCCGGAGCAATGGGATCGTTGCAAGCCTTTGTCGAGGGCTCGGCAACGATTCTACCCACGTCTGTCGATGATGCCTATCGGACCATGAAGGTGGTGGAGGCGATCTACAGCTCGAGCCAGAAGGGCGGCGAGCCTCTTGTGTGGGACGCGCTTTAGGCACAACGCACTCGCACTGCTTACGCATGCGGTCCATGCGGCAAGGTCATTACATGAAAATGGGGGAGAGGGCTTGCAGCCGCGCCCAAATGATGCGCGACTGCAATAGACAAGAGCCGGTTGTGGGTTTCAGAAGGTCAAGCGCCCTGAGAACTCCATCTCTCGCGGATCGCCTGCGCCAATCACCTGACCGAACGAACTGGTGGGACCGCTCCAGACACCCTGGACAATGGTGTTTGGATGGTTGAAGACGTTGAAAGCCTCAACACGCATTTTGAACCCCACGCGCTCCGTGACGGCGAAGTTCTTGTCCAGCGCGACATTGAATGAAACTTCCCTGGGTCCACGCACATTCAAGAAATGCGCTTTCTATATTTCTTCAGCATTTTCAGAGATGAAGGACCACAAATTGGCATCAGTCTATTCCGTCTCTTGGAGCATTAAGGGATGAATGGGCCC
>JBAUTX010000455.1:0-7886 GCA_049582405.1 Occallatibacter sp.
TCGGAACTTCTCATCGGCGAGGGGGCGGCGATTCAGGACAATCCGCTATGGCGAGTTCCGATTCTCGGTGGAACGCCTCGTCGTATGGGCAGCATCGTGGCGCATGCCGCCTCCTGGTCTCCGGACCGCAAGAAGCTCATATACATGTACCAGGGGGATGCTTATCTCGCCAACGGCGACGGTGGTGAGGCGAAAAGGATCGAACTGCCGGCCACGACGCCCAACACGTGGGCATGGACCCCACGGTGGTCCCCGGACGGAAAACGAATCAGGTTCGAACGGTACGTTATGGACCAGCATCTGAGTGCGCTGTGGGAGATGTCGGCGACGGGCGAGAATCCTCATCTGTTGCTTCCGAACTGGCAGAAGCAGCCGATGCAGTGTTGTGGAGAATGGAATCCGGACGGATCGTTGTACTTCTTCGATGCATGGCAATCCCTTGAAGGGGGTTCCCCGCTTGCGCCCGCTCCCGATATCTGGGTGAGAAGCGAGAAGTCCACGTTGCTGCACAAATCCGGTGCAGAGCCGATCCAAATCACAGCTGGGCCGGTTCATTTCTTCTCGCATGTGTTCAGCCCGGATGGAAAATCTCTGTTTGCGCTCAGCACGCAACGGCGCGAGGAACTCTCTCTGTACGATCCCAAGACACAGAAGTTCACGGCCTACCCTGGACTCGGCCCAGCCCACAGCATCAGTTTCTCTCGGGACGGGCGGATTGCCTACGCGAAGTTTCCGCAAGGAGAGTTGTGGAGAAAAAATGCTGACGGAAGCGAACCGCTGCAGCTCACGTTTCGACCTCTGATGGCGTACGGGCCGGAATGGTCGCCGGACGGGAAACAGATTGTTTTCTACGGCCAGGAAGCCGGCCAGCGATTGATGATCTACTCCGTGTCTGCCGAGGGTGGTGAAGCAAGGAAGCTCTTGAACGGAGCAGAGGCGAACTATTACGGGGCAAGCTGGTCACCCGACGGTGATTCGATTGTGTTTACCTCAGTGTCAAATCCGACGCCGCCTCATATTGAAGTGTTCAATCTAAGGACGCTGCAACGACGAAAGGTGGCAGGATCAGAGGGTCTGGAATGGGCAAGGTGGTCACCCGACGGGAAATACATCTCTGCTCTGTCGACGGACGGCCGGCTGATGTTGTTCGACCTCAAGAAGAGCACGTGGAGCACGCTGCTTGAAGATGTCCGTGGCCAGGCATGGTCGAGGGACGGGAGCAGTCTCTATCTGATCAGTTCGCAACCCAGGCCTGGAGTTTTTCGATTATCCGTAAAGGACAAGCAGGTCCGAGAGATTGTCAGCTTGAGTGGCGTTCAAATCTCTGATACGTATGGCCAGCCACTGTTCCTGACTCTGCAAGATGAGCCGGTTGTGCGTCACCAAACGGCGTTGGGGACGGAAGTATACGCGCTTTTTTGGGACGACCACTGAGATCCGGCTACCGTGCAGATGCAACGGACGACAAGACAGATATCTCTGAGCCAGAAAGCTCTCATGAGGCAATTCAGTCTCGCTAGAGATCATCGGTCCCCGGAAGCGGAGTAGGGCCGCGCAAAATCCCCATCCTGCGTGCATTCTGCTGATTTCACGACAGCCGCCCTCGTCTATTTCAAGAGATGTGCGGGCTTGTCGAGCCCGCGCGTGTTCTGATCTCGAGAAGGGTAGGCGGCTAAGGAAGCGCAGCTTATCCCCGGAACCGAGTGCCACCGATGCCGCTGGAGGGCTGGAACTGGCTGGCTAGGGCCGACATGGGCTCGATGGTGCGAGCCACGAAAGTGGCCGGTCACACACCTGAGGTCTCCCCTTGCGGCCCGGAGGTGACATGTATCACAGACTCTCCTTGGCCTTTTCTACGAACATTCAGGTCCAAGCAGCTCGTCCGAGCCCGGCTCAGGGAGGCATTTCGTGGGTCGTTCCAGATTGCCGCTGCTGCGCAGGATTTCGCAGATTTTCTTTCTGCTCCTCTTTCTTGCGCTGCTGATCCTCACATCGCTGCGGCCCACCCAGGGCGCCGTTGGCGACGCTCATCGCAGCGCGCCTGTACGCCTTTTCTTTGAATGGGATCCGCTTGTTGCCATCGCCAACGCTTTGGCCACGCATACTCTGTACCGCGGCCTTTTGTGGACCCTTGTCATTCTCATCCCCACGCTCTTTCTAGGCCGCTTTTTCTGCGGCTGGATCTGCCCCCTCGGCACGTTGCAGCACTTTCTGGGCAACATGAAGTCGGAGGCCAAGCTCGGAAAGCAGCGGGTCGAATCCAATCGCTACAAGCGGTGGCAGACGGTGAAATATGTCGTTCTCCTTGCCGGCCTTGTCGCTGCATTCTTCGGCTCCATGGCCATCGGTTGGCTCGATCCGTTCAGCCTCCTGGTCCGCTCTGTTGGTCTGTCCATTTTGCCCGCTTTCAACTATGCGGCACGCGCGGCGCTTGCTCCCCTGGAACACAGTTCAAATCCGACCCTGCAATCCATTGGCATCGGCACGCTCAACGCTCTCCAGGCCACGGTGCTTGATTTCCGCCAGGCACATTTCAACCAGGGACTGTTTCTTGGCATTCTCTTTTTCGCAATCCTTGCCGTCAGCCTGCGCGTGACGCGCCTCTGGTGCCGCGGCCTTTGCCCTTTGGGCGCGCTGCTCGGCGCGGTGTCACGCTGGTCCATCTTCGGTCTGCATAAGGATCCCGACTCCTGCGATGCGTGCCTTCGTTGCATGCTCCACTGTCAGGGCGGCGACAACCCCATCGGAGGGGTCCCCTGGCGTAAGTCGGAATGCCTCATGTGCATGAATTGCGTTGGAAGCTGCCCTCATTCCTCGCTTCAATTCCGCTTCTTCCGCAAGGAAAAGGAAGTTCCTTCGCCCGATCTCGGACGCCGTCGCACCATCACAGGTCTTGCCGCCGGTGCCGCCATCGTTCCGCTCATCCATGCCAACACGGGCTTTGGCAAAGATCGCTATGAGCGTTTGCTGCGCCCTCCCGGTGCGCTCGGCGAATCCGATTTTCTATCCCGTTGCATCCGCTGCGGTGCGTGTATGCGAGTTTGCCCGAACAACGCTCTCCAGCCCACGCTGGATGAGGCGGGCCTTGCCGGTCTGTGGACGCCGCAACTGGTGCCACGGATTGGCTACTGCGAGCCGAGCTGTGTGCTGTGCTCTGAAGTCTGTCCTACTGGCGCCATCTGGCAAATCACACCGCGCGAAAAGGGATGGGTCGTAGGTGTCGGTGCAACCAGCCACCCTGTTCGCCTCGGCACAGCATTTTATGACCGCGGTCACTGCCTGCCGTGGGCCATGGCGACGAGTTGCATCGTCTGCGAAGAGTGGTGTCCTGTTTCTCCCAAAGCAATCTATCTCCAGGAAGCTCAGGTCATCGATTCAGCAGGCACTACGAAGACTGTGAAGCAGCCCTACATTGATCCCAGCCGATGCGTGGGATGCGGGGCCTGCGAGTATGCCTGTCCGATCCAGGACCATCCCGCCGTTTATGTCACCGGCATTGGCGAGAGCCGCTCGGCATCGAGCCAGATTCTGCTTACCCGAGGGTAAAGGAGGCAGTTAAAACATGCGCTTCACGACGTCTTCACTTGCTGCGGCAATCGCATTTCTCGTCATCGCCCTTGCAGCGAGCACAGGCTGCAAAAAACCTCAACATGATCCTTTTCCGGCCTCGGGCTCCGTTGCCAACTGGCAAAAGACCAGCGACACCCGCACCTTTGCGGCGAAGGACCTCTGGCAATACATCGACGGAGATGCCGAGCAGTATGTCAAGGCAGGTGTCATATCCGCGCAAACTTCCGATTACACATACGCAGGGCATGTGGAGGCCGTTGTCGACGTCTACATGATGAACAACCCGGATGGCGCCCGCACAATCCTCGCACGCGAAGGCTCCAAAGGGGGCAAGCCCGTGCAGGTGGGTGATGAAAGTGTCGCCTACCAACAGAGTGTCCTCTTCCGCAAAGGTCCGTACCTGGTCCGC
This sequence comes from Occallatibacter sp., assembly GCA_049582405.1. Taxonomy (GTDB): domain Bacteria; phylum Acidobacteriota; class Terriglobia; order Terriglobales; family Acidobacteriaceae; genus Telmatobacter. The sequence goes on from JBAUTX010000455.1 coordinate 3,980, forward strand.
ATTGTTGCCTACGAGCTAACACCGGATACACCGCAGGCATTGCTCAATCTGGCACAGGGCATCGAGACAAGGCTCTAATGCACGCAACAACCGGGTCGCAATCAGGAAAGGTTGAGTCCAATGAAAAGCCGCCGTGAGTTTTTGAAAGACGCTGCGTCAGGCACCGCCATTCTGGGTTCTGCTCTTGCTGCACAACAAATGGGCTTCAGTGCAGCCTTGCGCGGTGAAACCGGGCCGGCCGGACCGACCGTCGTTGTTGCCCGCGACGCCACGCTCCAGGCTGCGCAACTGGAAGAGAAGCGTGTGCTCGACCTGCTCGACCGCGCCATGGCCGCGTACACCGGCCGCGACCGTCCCACCGAAGCGTGGAAGCACGTTGTTCCTCCCGGGGTGGTGGTTGGCCTTAAGATCAACGGCCTGGGCGGTCGCGGCATCTCCACCCACGCCGTGCTCGTTCACGCCGTCGCAGAGCGCCTGCAACAGGCCGGGGTTCCAGCCGCAAACATTATTGTGTGGGACCGCAATGCCCGCGACCTGGAAGCCTGCGGCATGACGATTAACACTGGCTCCGGCGTGCGTTGCTTCGGCAGCGACGTTGCTGGATTTGAGGATACAGCCGTGACCTGTGGTTCAGAACAGGTTCGCCTCTCCAAGTTGCTGTCCCGGGAGTGCGGCTTCATCATCAGCATGCCGATCCTCAAAGATCACAGCATGGCCGGCGTCACCTTCACCATGAAAAACATGTACGGGGTCATCGACCAGCCGCAAAGGCTTCACGGCAACCACTGCAATCCAGGCGTGGCCGACCTGAACGCCGTTCCTGCAATTCGCGGCAAGGTTCGCTTCACAATCGGCGACGCTCTCACGTCTGTCTACGATGGAGGCCCAGGATTCCATCCCGAACGTCTATGGCATCCCGCCGCTCTCATCGTGGGCGAAGACCGCGTTGCCATCGACACCATTGCCTGGCAGATGCTCGATCACAAACGCGTCGAAGTGGGTCTGCCCACACTCGAAGCGGATGGCCGAGCGCCGCGGTACATTGCCACCGCCGCTACGATGCACAACCTGGGAGTTGACAACCTCAAACACATTCACCTGATGGAGATTTGAGCCCGCTCAACAATCGCGAGATCGACATGGACCAGTCATCGGACCAGAATCGGAACTTCGCAGCAGTCACGCCGATGACACGGCGTGAAATGCTTCTCCAGCTTCTCCGCGTCGGCGGAATTGCGGCGGGGGCTGCCGGCGCGGGCGCATGGTTAAGCGAGCGCAGCTTCCATCCAGCTCCTACGCACGCAGAAGGTGCCCTTCGCGACCATCGCGTCGCCGCTGAGGCAAATCTGCCGCAAATGACGGTCGTCCAAAATGCCGAACCGCGCGACCTCGTTCGCCAGGCGCTTGAAAATCTTGGCGGCATTCGCCGCTTTGTTCGTCCTCAGGAGACCGTCGTTCTCAAACCGAACATCGCGTGGGATCGCACTCCCGAACAAGCCGCTAACACCAATCCAGAACTGGTCGCAGAAGTCGTAAGGCAATGCCGGGAGGCGGGCGCAAGGAGGGTCATTGTCACGGACGTGAGCTGCAACGACCCGCGCCGCTGCTTCCTGCGCTCCGGCATCCAGGCCGCAGCCCGTGAGGCTGGCGCAGAAGTCATTCTCCCCGATCCATCGCTCTTCCGCGAAGTCGATATCAAAGGCGCTGTATTGAAGAGTTGGCCGGTCTTTGCTCCATTTCTCGACGCGGATAAGATCTTCAATCTGCCCATCGCGAAGCAACACAGTCTCGTCGGTGTGACTTTGGGTATGAAGAACTGGTACGGGATCCTCGGCGGTGAGCGCAACCGTCTTCACCAGCAGATTCATCAGAGTTTGGTCGATCTCGCCAACTTCATGTTGCCCACGGTGACCCTTTTAGATTGCTACCGCATCCTGCTGCGCAACGGCCCCACAGGCGGCAACCTCGAGGATGTTGCCGTCAAGAAGACACTCGTGGCAGGGACTGACCCCGTCGCCATCGACGCATATGTTGCCAAGGCCTACTGGGATCTCGATTCCGCGCAGCTTCCGTATCTTCAGATGGCTGCCGCCAGCGGTCTGGGCACCGTGGACTTCGAAAAGCTGGCGATTAAAATCAGTCAACTCGGTTAGCGCCTGTCGCAGCGAGGATCGTTTCAGTGCAAGCTGCATTGAATTCGTTCGCAGGGAATCGACCTGGGGCCGCGCGCGCCATCCCTTTTCTCGTCGGATTCATCGCTGCTGCCGGGCAGATCGTTCTCCTTCGCGAAGTCATTGTGCTGTTCAATGGAAACGAACTCTCGCTTGGCCTCCTGCTCGCGGCTTGGCTCCTGTGGACCGCAACAGGCAGTGGACTCACGGGGCACCTGATCCGCAATCGCACGTCTCTTCGCGTCGCAACCGCATCCCTTGCGTGTCTTTGCGGCCTCAGTCTCCCATTCTCTGTGATCGCTTTGCGCCTCGCGCGAATCTGGTTGCAGACTGTGCCCGGCGAGCTCATCGGGCCCATGCAGATGGCGCTGATCGCATTCGTCTGCGTGAGTGTCTTTTGCATTTTGTGCGGCAGCCTCTTTGCGCTGGCGTCGCAACGGATGCGGGATCAAAGCGCGCTCTTGCCACAGGATGCGAGCAGCCTCGCTTACCTGTTTGAAACCACCGGCTCCGCACTGAGCGGCGTCGTAACCGGCTTTCTGCTGATTCCCTTCCTCAGTTGCATGCAGATCGCGTTGATGGTTGCGATGCTGGGCGTATGCGCCGGCACTGGCGTCTACTGCGATCTGCGCCCGCGTCCGCTCGTTATAACCGTCGCAACTGGAGCGCTTCTCACCGTACTCCTCTTGCGCTACTTCGCTCCGCGCGTCGAATCGTATACGATGGCGCGCCTGTGGCCCGGCTTTGATCCAATCGCATCCACCGACTCGACCTACGGCAGGCTCACCGTCATCGGCGCAGGGGCCATGCGCAGCATTTATGAGAACGGCTCGATCCTCGCCAACATCCCCGACCCGGCAGCCGCTGAAGAGTCCGTCCATTACGCGTTGCTGGAGCACGCGGCGCCGCGCCAAGTCCTGCTCCTCGGGGGAGGTTTCAATGGCAGCATCAGCGAGGCATTGAAGCACCCAACACTTGAGCGCCTTGACTATGTGGAGATCGACCCTGCGCTGATTGATCTATATCGCCGCTATTTCCCGCATGAATCCGCGGCTGCATTCTCCGACTCCCGCGTGCATGTGCATGAGACCGACGGGCGTCTCTTTCTGAAGGCCACGCAGAGTCGCTTCGATGTCATCATCGTCAGCATTTCTGAACCGACGAACGCCGATCTCAACCGCTTTTTTACCGTGGAGTTTTTCCGTTCCGTGCGAGATCATCTCGCTCCCAACGGTCTTCTCGCCCTGCAGTTGAGCTCGTCGGAAGACGTCATCAGTCCAGAACGAGCAGAGTTTTTCCGCTGCCTGGATCGAACGATGATGCAGGTTTTCCCGTCTATCGCCGTCATTCCCGGCGGCACGCTTCATGTGTTTGGCGCCGTGAACCCATCCGTTCTCACGGAGGATCCTCAACTCCTCATCGCACGCCTGCAGAGCCGCAATCTACAGACGGCTTACGTGCGTGAGTACTTCCTCCCCTTTCGCATGATGCCGGACCGCATGGCGCAAATCCACGAACTAATGCAGCCGCGCCCGGCAACGCGCATCAATCGTGACTTTCAGCCAGCCGCATATTACTTCAGCACGATCCTTGCGAGCACACAATTCAACCCCAGGGAGGGACAACTCCTTCAGAGTGCCTCGAAGATCCGCTTCTCCACCATTCTTGCTGTCATACTCCTACCTTCCGCGCTGCTCGTACTCGTCTTCTCATTCACCTCGCAGCGGCTCCGCACG
>JBAUTX010000456.1:0-5789 GCA_049582405.1 Occallatibacter sp.
GCCCGCAGGCGAAATCCTGAGCAGGCGCGCAGCGCAAGCGAAGGACCTCGATCGAAAGCAACTTTAGTGAGAGATTGGTGGAGCTGAGCGGGATCGAACCGCTGGCCTCCTCGTTGCGAACGAGGCGCTCTCCCAGCTGAGCTACAGCCCCACGGGTGACTTTCTTATCTTATCAGCGATGCGCCGTTCGCGAAAGCTCCGCTCCAGCGGCCAGACAAGTCTTCACCGCCCATAGGTATACGTCCCGCACAGGTCCGTCGAGTTCGCCAGCGCATCCATCGTCAGCACCGGCGCATTCGCTCCCGAGAAAAACGCCACCTGCATCGTCTTGCCTTCCACATAGGTCGCCATCCACTGCGTGTCTTCCGTGCCGCACAGCGTGTTGTGATGCAGAAAGCGCTTGGCCGCGGGCACATTCAGCCGGTACAGGTTCCCGTTTCCACCCACATTCACATCGGCATCAAAGGCCGCCGCCACTTCGGCGGTCGAAAGCGTCCGGATCGGTGCCAGCGGAAATGTGCTGAAGTTGATCGTCACCTTTGCATTCGCAATCGTGATGTCCCCTGTGATGGACACCGCCGAATTGCTCGCCGCACGCCAGTAGCCCTTGTCCTGCGCGGCGCACGCAAGCGATCCCGCCAGCACCACCACCACCACCGCGCTCATCAGACTTCGCATCTTCATCCTTTGAGCATGACACTCCGGCGACCCTCCCTGCAATCGCCACCGTATACTCGGGATACGCATTCGTTCTGTCGAATGCATCCCCAATCCTCCGCTTGCACGCTCTGCACGCATAACAGAGACATCGGGCTGTTGCCCCAGCCCCCATCAACGCCGGGAGAAGAAGTGTGAAGTCCATCAGCCGCAGGTCATTCATGGGTCACGCAGCCGCCGGAGTCGCCGCATTCACCGCGCCCGCTCTTTCCGCCAAAGAAACCGACTTGCTCTACAAGCCCGGCGACTGGCAAATGACCTCTTTCCAGCAACTCCTCCATCAGGACGCTGAGATCAAGCAGGTCTACGACGGGACCGCCATCGAAGATGGCAATGCGCTCGCGCACATGGTCAACTCGCTCAACGGTCTCCAGTTCGGCTTCGGCGTTCCCGCCGCGCAAATCAAGCTCGTTGGCGCCTTCCGCGGCCAGGCCACAATGCTCAATTTCGACGATCATCTGTGGGAGAAGTACCGCATCGGCGAGGCGAACAAGATCAATGACCCCAAAACCGGCAAGCCGGCCACGCGCAACATCTATGCAGCCAGCGCTGCCGGCAATCCGCCGAAGTACGCCTCAAGCGATCCCGGCAACGACGCCTCAGCATTTCAGGATGCGAGCATCCAGGCACTGCAGGCGCGCGGCGTGCAGTGCCTCGCCTGCCACATCGCCATGCATCGCCGCGCCACGGCCATGGTGCACGAGATGAAGCTGCAGCAGACGCCCGCAGAGGTACTGGAAGAGTTCACCGCGCACCTGCTTCCCGGCGTCCTCGTCGTGCCTTCCATGGTCTCGGCCATCGCCATGCTACAGAGCAAGGGCCAGTTCACCTATCTTCGTGTCTAAGCAGGACGTGGGGTTCGGATCACTGCGCCTTGCGTCTCAATCATCCGCGCAAAAAGCCAAAGGCCGGGGAATCATTCCCCGGCCTTGGCCGCTCTGGTGTTGCCAGCACCACCCAGACCCACCTAGAGCTGGTTCATGTTCTGCAGGAACTCCGCGTTGTTGCGCACCTTTTCCAGCCGGCTGATCAGCAGTTCCATCGCCTCCACCGGCGAAAGCGGATTCAGCACCTTGCGCAGCACCCAGATGCGCTGCAGGTCTTCCTTCGGAATCAGCAGCTCTTCCTTGCGCGTGCCCGAGCGCTGGATGTCGATCGCCGGGAAGACGCGCTTGTCCACCAGCTTCCGGTCCAGAATGATTTCCATGTTGCCCGTGCCCTTGAACTCTTCAAAGATCACTTCGTCCATGCGCGAGCCCGTGTCCACCAGCGCCGTGGCGATAATCGTCAGCGAGCCGCCTTCCTCAATGTTGCGTGCCGCGCCAAAGAACCGCTTCGGCCGCTGTAGCGCATTCGAGTCCACGCCGCCCGAGAGCACCTTGCCCGATGGCGGCACAATCGTGTTGTAGGCGCGCGCCAGGCGCGTAATCGAGTCCAGCAGAATCACCACGTCGCGCTTGTGTTCCACAAGCCGCTTGGCCTTTTCGATCACCATCTCGGCCACCTGCACGTGCCGCGCCGCCGGCTCGTCGAACGTACTGCTTATCACTTCTCCTTTAACAGACCGCTGCATGTCCGTCACTTCTTCCGGCCGCTCGTCGATGAGCAGCACGATCAGCACGACTTCGGGCTGATTGGCGGTGATGGAGTTCGCAAGCGACTGCAACAGCATGGTCTTGCCGGTGCGCGGCGGAGCGACGATGAGGCCGCGCTGGCCCTTGCCCACAGGAGTAAGCAGGTCCATCACGCGGCCGCTTACTGCCTCGCGCGTCGTCTCCAGCTTGATCCGTTCCTGCGGATAGAGCGGCGTCAGGTTGTCGAACAGAATCTTGTTCCGCGTCTCCTCGGGCGACTCAAAGTTGATCGCCTCGATCTTCACCAGCGCGAAATACTTCTCTCCCTCATGCGGCGGCCGCACATTGCCGCTGATCGAGTCGCCGGTCTTCAGGTCGAACTTGCGAATCTGCGACGGCGAGACATAAATATCGTCCGGGCCCGGCAGGTAGTTGTAATCCGGCGAGCGCAAGAAGCCATAGCCGTCCGGCAGAATCTCCAGCACGCCATCGGCAAAGATGTGGCCTTCCTTTTCGCTCTGCGCCTGCAGGATCTTGAAAATCAGGTCCTGCTTCCGAAGTCCGCTCGCGCCTGGAATCTCCAGCGTGCGCGCAATGCGGCTCAGTTCCGTAATGTTTTTCTCTTTAAGTTCTGCAATGGTCATATTCACCTGCGGTGGGACAAGATGGGAGGTAGTTGGGATTCTGGAGGGGGAAGTGCTCCGGAACTTTCAGGCGGGCCTTGATTCAGACTGCGGCTTGCAACATCCTTCGGGGTTTCTGCTCGACCAAGTCCTGCTACAGGCGCAGGTCAGACGCAGTGTTCAAACTGCACGCTGCCCTGAAACCTGTCTGTAGCTTGACTTGAAACAAACGGGAGGACTTTGGGTCAGGCAGCGCGACGCGCCTGCACCGGCTGCTCCACGGCGGCCTTCACGGGCGCCGGAGAGGTGGGATTGGTGTGGTGAAAGCGGACCAGAACTTCATTCGTGGTCTCCTGCAGCCTTGAGTTCGGCTTGTGCAGCTTCCGAGTTGCCTTGCTGGCCAGCTGGCACAGCTGATAGCGGTTGGACACATGAGAAAGTGCCCCAAAAACAAGATCAGAACGCATGATGTGTTTCTCCTTTTGTCATTCAGCAGCCGGCTGGAACTCCTTGGCGCCGCCGGTTCAACTGGCAGTCAGGCAGGTGTTGAGCCGCTCCCACGACTCCCGTCCATATGCTTAGACGCAAGAATCCCGCGCCCAGTTCTAAAAAAACTTTCACGCAGTTTCGTGCGAAAGGGAACAGGTAAAACTACCTGTCAGGGATTCAAATTGCCGAGTCGAAACCGGCTCGCTCTCTCGTTCCGTATCAGTGCGCTTCTGCAACACACACCAACCCATCGACCCTTGAGCCCTGGCTCATCAGTGATGCGGAATTCGACAGAGAAACGCGCGATGGCGTTGTACAATCTGCCCTTGCGGATGGCACCCTTGAATGTATAACGACCCCGGTACCAGGTCAACAGTTTTTTTATGCAGTTCGTATTCCTGGGTCACATCTGTAAACGATATCAAAAAGCCATACCAAATCCCGCAGATTCAACGAGTAAGCCCGAATACCCATCGGCTGCCAACTCCACGCCGTGCCGCCATGTGGTCCATTCTGCACCTCTGATTGTGCAAAACCCGTCTGCGCCTTCCGGTCGCGCCCGTCTAGGCCCAGTAGCTCCGGTCCAGCGTCCTATATTGGATAGCCTCGGCCAGGTGCGCCACGGTCAGCCCATCCGCCCCTTCCAGGTCCGCGATCGTCCGCGCCACCTTCAGAATCCGGTCATGCGCCCGCGCCGTCAGCCCCTGCTGCTGCATCGCCCGCTCCAGCAGCCGCTCGGCATCCGGTCCCAACTCGCAATACGCCCGGATCTGCCGCGTCGTCATCTGCGCATTCGAGTAGATTTTCTCGCCGTGTTCCCGGAACCGCGTCTGCTGCCGCTCCCGCGCGGCCAGCACCCGCTCCCGAATCTCCGCCGAGCCCTCCGCCGCCGCCCCGCCGCGCAGCTCCTTATATTGAACGGCCGGCACCTCGATATGAATATCGATACGGTCCAGCAGCGGACCCGAAATCTTCGCAATGTACCGCTGAATCATCGGCGGCGTGCAAAGGCACTCCCGAGCCTTGTCATTGAAGTAGCCGCACGGGCAGGGATTCATCGCCGCCGCCAGCATGAACCGCGCCGGAAAGCTCAGCGACATCGACGCCCGCGCAATCGTCACCGTGTGATCTTCCAGCGGCTGCCGCATCACCTCCAGCACGTTCCGCGGAAACTCCGGCAGCTCATCCAGAAACAGCAGTCCGTTGTGCGCCAGCGAAACCTCGCCCGGCCGCGGCACGATCCCGCCGCCAATCAGCCCCGCGTCTGAAATCGTATGGTGCGGCGAGCGAAATGGCCGCTGCGCCACCAGCCCCGCAGCCGCGTCCAGCACACCGGCCACCGAGTGAATCTTCGTCGTCTCCAGCGCCTCATCAAAGGTCAGCGGCGCCAGAATCGACGGCAGCCTCTTGGCGAGCATCGTCTTGCCCGAGCCCGGCGGCCCGATCATCAGAATGTTGTGGCTGCCCGCCGCCGCCACCTCCAGCGCGCGCTTCGCCATCAGTTGCCCGCGCACATCCTTGAAGTCCACGGCAAAGTGGTGCAGCTCGCCCAGCAGCGTCTCCGTCGAAACCCGAAACGGCTCGCGCTGCATCACGCCGAGCACCGCCGAGTTCAGCAGCTCAATCACATCCAGCAGCGACGACACCGGGTAGACGTTCACGCCCTCCACCACCGCCGCCTCGGCCGCATTCGCCGCCGGCAAAATCAGATTCGCAATCCCGCGCTCCCGCGCCAGAATCGCCACCGGCAGCATCCCCGGCACCGCGCGCACGCTGCCGTCCAGCCCCAGTTCGCCCACCATCAGGCACTGGCTCACGTCGCTCGTCTGCAGCGCGCCATACGCGCCCAGAATGCCGAGAGCAATGGGCAAATCGAACCCCGAGCCTTCTTTTTTCAAATCGGCGGGCGCCAGGTTGATCGTGATATGCGTCGGCGGAATCAGATAGCCGGAGTTCTTGATCGCCGCGCGCACCCGGTCGCGGCTCTCCCGCACCGCGGCGTCCGGCAATCCAACCGTATGAAAATGATCCTGGTCAGCCACGACGCCGCTGTAGTCAACTTCCACATCAATTAGATTGGCGTCGATGCCGTAAACGGCCGCGCTGAGAGCTTTAAAGAGCATGGCGGATTGCTGCGAGTCTAACAGACGCGACTTGCGTCCCGCCGTCTTCAAACAGGAATCGCGAAAACCTTTGGTCACATGCGCGCGCACTTCGCCGAGCGAGCCTGAACCCACCATCGCTCCCCGCCGCCAGATTCCTTCGCAGTGTCCTCTCTTCCTCTGTTGCGTCTACAATCTCAGACGAGATGACGAGCCTCTTCGATCTCTACAAAATCGGCGTCGGCCCTTCGAGCTCGCACACCATGGGCCCCATGCGCGCCGCC
>JBAUTX010000457.1:0-1891 GCA_049582405.1 Occallatibacter sp.
ACGGCCCTGTGTATGTCGTGGCTGCGGAGTTGGCGGCGCAGGTGATTGCCGCCTGCGAGCTGGGCAGCACCACTGAGGTCGCTCGCTTCAAGGGCAGCAAGCTGGAGCACGCCACGTTCCAGCATCCCTTCCTGGAGCGGAGCATCCTGGGCGTGCTGGCCACGTACGTGACGGCCGACACCGGCACAGGCGCGGTGCACACGGCGCCCTCGCATGGCGCGGATGACTTCTACACCGGCCAGCGATACAACCTCGACCAGACCTGCCGTGTGGATGCGGCGGGACGTATTCATGTGGATCCCGCGGCATGGCCGCTTGTGGCCCCACCCCCGTTTGACGGGAAAAAAGTATGGGACGCGAATCCCATCATCGTCGCAATGCTGGAAGAGCGCCGCGCGCTGCTGGCGACGGCGGATCTGGAACACTCCTATCCGCATTGCTGGCGCTGCCATCATCCCGTCATCTTCCGCGCCACTGAGCAGTGGTTCATCGGGCTGGAGACGCCCGTGAAGCGCGCGGACGGCAGCGAGACGAGCTTCCGCCAGCTCACGATTGAAGAGATCGACAAAGTCGTGTGGGACCCGGCGTGGGGCAAAGAGCGCATCACCAACATGATTGCTACGCGGCCGGATTGGTGCATCAGCCGGCAGCGCATCTGGGGCGTGCCCATCGCAGTCTTTCTGTGCGAGGGCTGCAATCAGCCCATCCTTGACCCCGCGCTGAACCGCAAGATCATCGACCTTTTTGAGCGCGAAGGCGCCGAGGCATGGCATACGACGGAGACAGCAGCCCTGCTGCCAGCCGGGGCGACCTGCGCTCACTGCGGCGGCAAGGATTTTCGCAAAGAAACGGACATCCTTGACGTGTGGTTCGATTCCGGCACGAGCTGGTTTGCCGTGTGCGAATCGGACGCCGATTTGAAAGATGCTTATCGGGCCTTCCAGAATAAACAAGGGGTACAGTGCCTCTACCTGGAGGGTGGCGATCAGCATCGAGGGTGGTTCCACTCGTCGCTGCTCACGTCTGTGGCGCTGCGCGGCTGTGCGCCCTACTCGCATGTGGCCACGGCCGGATGGACGCTCGACGAGCAAGGACGCGCCATGTCGAAGTCGCTGGGCAATGGCGTGGATCCCGTCGACATCGCAAACCGCATGGGCGGAGAGATTGTCCGGCTCTGGGTCGCGTCTGTGGACTTCCGCGAAGACATGGCGGCCAGCGAAAACCTGATGGCCCGCTGCGCGGATCTGTATCGCAAGCTGCGCAACACTTTCCGCTTCCTGCTGGGAAACCTGCAGGGTTTCGATCCCGCGCGCGACCGGGTGGCGGAAGCTGACCTGTTGCCGCTGGATCGCTACATGCTGGCCCGCACACGCGATCTGACGGAGAAGATTCTGGCCTGGTATGAAGGCTTTGAGTTTCATCGCGTGTATCAGGCGGTGAATGAGTTTGCGATTGTGGATCTGAGCGCGTTCTACCTGGACGTGCTGAAGGACCGCATGTACACCTTTGCGCCGTCGAGCCAGGCTCGGCGCTCTGCGCAAACCGTGCTCTGGCAGATCACCGAGGCGCTGGCACGGCTCGTTGCGCCGATTCTGAGCTTCACGGCGGACGAGGTGTGGGAACACCTCCCCAAAGTCGAAGGCCGCCCCGTCTCAGTTCACCTCGCACTCTTCCCCAAACCGGAGGAGATTTTCTCTGAGAATCCCTCTCGTTTGCTGGAAAGCTGGAAGCTCCTTTTTGCAATTCGGGGCGGCGTACTCAGCGCGCTTGAGGAACTTCGGCAGACTAAGGTCATTGGCAAGTCACTTGAGGCGGACGTCGAACTGTATGCGGAGGGCGCGACCTACGACTACCTGAGTGAGTCTGGTGTTCGTCTCGAGGAGCTCTTCAA
>JBAUTX010000458.1:0-5857 GCA_049582405.1 Occallatibacter sp.
AGGCGCTGCTCCCGGGCGACACCAGCGACTGCGAGCAGAAGATCCTGCATCTGCGGGGTGAATGCGCGCCTCTCGGCCTCTTTCTGGGCGAAGCTGTACACCCAATAGAGGAGCGAGCAAAGGTAGCTTGCGACTACGAACTGGTTGATGCTGCTGTATTGAGAAACATCCGTCTTATGTGCATGAATCAGCATTGCCCCGAAGCTGACTAGAGAATAAATGCCCAACCCCGTTGCCACTTGGAATTCGCGGTCACGCCAGCCAAGCGAAAGAAATTGGCTGCACGCGGCTAAGAGCACAAACACAACGATACGAAGCAAGGATGAGACTTGCTGAATGTGAATGATGAGGGAAGTCAACTTACCAAATCCCTCGACTGCCGTGAGCGGCCAAGCAAAAATCGCAACGATACTGAAAAAGCCCAACAAAACAAATCTCGTCGCACGCGGTAGGCTGGAATGTAACGGGCGCAGCACTGACCAGAACACCTCAGTCAGCACCGCGAGGACGAAGATCGCGTCTGCTATTGTCAGTCCGAGAAAAAGCTTAAGAAATCCATGCGCCCAGTGATTGGTAAACGGCAGCACTAACCCGTTGCTCGTGAGATCCCAGAGGCAATAGAAACTGAAAACTGGAAGAGTTCGCCAAATCCCACGAGAAAAAAGCAAAAACAATACAATTGCTTCGACTAGTATTCCGACAAGCCATAGCGAATTGCCGAGGTTCATTGCGTTTACCTGGCGGCGATTATTTACCGGTGGGCGTAGTTTACCATGCCGCACTAATGGGCAAGAATGCGCGTACAGACTCAGCCTTCAGCCAGCGAGGTCTTTCGCCTATGCGAGCCCGTTGCTCGTCGGGAAGGGGCACATCGGGATCGCTTTCGCTATGCCATTGCTCGTCGGGAAGGGGCACATCGGGATCGCTTTCGCTATGCCATTGCTCGTCGGGAAGGGGCACATCGGAATGGCCGCAGCGGCGAGGGCAAGAGTACCAATAGCAAGGGCGGAGGACTTCAAGAGGCTTTTGAACATTTGAGCTGCTCCCAAGGAAGTGAATGACTTACGCACCAAAGACTACGACAAAAGTGGTAGAAACGCTACAACAAAGGTAACTTTTTTGTAAATTATTTTTGGCACGTGACCTTCGTGCTTTGGCGCCAGCTCGAAGTTTTGCCTCTAACCTCATCAAATGTCGCAACTTAAAATGTTTACAGAGTGAAATCGTCAGAGGGCAGCCGAAGCGCCCCAGGCGGTCGATCCGCCTCGGAACCGGGTTGGCGTATCTTGAACGCAACGCAAGGTCTTGGCTTGCGGGTGGGGGACAGATCGTGATTGGGAGATTGCGCAGGCCATTCAATGAGCAATTCACCCCTGCGCGCTATGCAGCTCTGCAGGCGCTGGTCGAGGCCAAGAGCGGAACGCCCGTTGCGTTTCGCGTGGCGGAGACGCCGGTCTTTGTGCCACTCGAGCTGCTGGAGAGGATGGCTACAGCAGGAGCAGAGATGACGCAGAGCCTGCTGGCGGACGCCGAATACCTTGACGCTGCGCGACGCGCGATTCCCGCGGGCTACCGTGTGGCCGGGGAAACCGAGCATCCGAATTTTCTGACTGCTGACTTTGCTCTGGTGCAGAGCCCGCAGGGTGAGCTTGTGCCACGGCTTGTGGAGCTGCAGGCGTTCCCTTCGCTGTATGGATTGCAAGTGGCACTCTGTGCTGCGTACCGAGAGGCATACCAGTTGCCGCAGGAACTGGGCATCTTTTTGAGTGGTCTGGATGAGACGCGCTACTGGGAGCTGCTGCACCAGACAGTGGTTGGCGACTGCGATCCCAAGCATGTGGTGCTGAGCGAGGTGGATCCTCTGCACCAGAAGACGCTGCCGGATTTCCTCATCACCACACAGCGGTTGGGCATCAAGCTGGTGGATATCGCGGACATTGAAGCTGTGGGTACCAAGCTGCACTACCGCGATGAGGCAGGGCGGCTGCTTCCGATTGATCGCATGTACAACCGCGCGATTGCAGACGAGCTGATGGCACGGAGGATTGCCCTCAATTTCGACCTGGAACGACCGTGGGATGTGGAGTGGGCCGGACATCCGAACTGGTATTTCCTGATCAGCAAGTTCTCTGTGCCGTGGCTTGCCAGCAGGAAGGAAGGCCAGGGCGTGGTACCGCCGGCGGTGTTCCTGGATGACTTCATCGCCGGTGCCGGGCGCAAGGTGCTGGAGGCGGCGGGCGTACCGTTGCCGGGTCAGCACGGACCTGAAGCTGTCTATGAAGAACTGCTGCTCAAGCCGCTTTTTTCGTTTGCGGGAAGAGGCATCGTGTTTGCGCCGAACGGGGCACAGCTTGCGTCCATTCCGGCCGAGGAGCGCCGCAACTACCTGGTTCAACAGAGGATGCGGTTTGTGCCGACCGTGGAAACGCCGCATGGGATGACGCAGGCGGAGTTCCGCATCCTTTATCTATGGCCGGACGGCGGGGAGCTGACGCCCGCGCTCTCACTGGCCCGGCTGGGGCGGGGCAAGATGATGGGTGTGGACCACAACAAGAACCAGGCATGGGTGGGCGCATCGGCGGCGTTTTACCCGATGGACGAGTTGGAGGCGGGCTGAGCGGCCGGGGTGTACAGGGTGAGGGTGTCGTTCGATCGGAGGTTTACTAGGCGAATACCGTATAAACTTTGGTGCCGTATGTGGATTGCGAAAAATTATGTAGAGTGAAATCGCAATCATTCGCGGGACACTGGTAGGAACCTATGGCCAAGCAAACGGATTCTTCGAGCTCCAAGTCGGGCCGGGCAACAGCAGCTGCCGAACTGCACAAGAAGATTCGGTGTGCGGTGCGGTTCCCGCTTTCTCTACCCGTGGTGCTTTGGACGCAAGCAGGCGAAGTGAAGGCCGAGACGCGCAACGTCTCGTCCAACGGAGTTCTGTTCGATGTGAGCTCCTGCTTGCCTGTTGGACAGGACATCCGGTTCTCGCTTCGGATGCCGGGTGGCGCACTGGGATCCTCCCATGATGTGACGGTGCGCTGCACGGGACGTGTGGTACGCTGCTCTTCGACGCAGGGGCATTATCATGCAGCTGCGACGATCGATGAATATCAATTTGTAGATCAATAGAAATGGTATGAGGCTGTAGCAGCCTAGATTATGGAATTTCAGGACGAACCAACGAATGGCGAATTGCAGGATGTGCCCGAACGGCCGGGTGCAATCCGCATTATTCTTGCGGAATCACAGGCGATTTATCGGCTAGGCATCCGCAAGATTTTTGCGCTCGAAGATGATCTTCGAGTTGTGGCTCAGGCAGACTCTCTGGAGAGTCTGCGCGAAGTCGTCGTGCGGTATCCCACGGATATTGTTTTGCTGGAAGGCGGCCTTCTCACGGGGGCGACGAATGCGATTCCCGAACTGCTGCAGCTTGTTCCCGATGTGAAGCTGATTGTGCAGGCGATCTCGAGCGATGAAAGCCTGACAGTGGACTTGTACAGGCGCGGCGTGCGGGGCATTATTTCGCGGTCGATTTCACCGGACCTTCTGGTGCGTTGCGTGCGGCGGATTGCGGCGGGCGAGACCTGGATCGACAACCAGTCCGTGAACTGGGTGATTGAGGCCTACCGTTCCCAGGCGGCAGCGCTGGTGAATCCGCGGACGCAGCCGAAGCTCTCACCCAAGGAAATTGCGATCATCACATGCATCACGCAGGGCAAGCGGAACAAGGAGATTGCGTTCCAGCTTGGGACCACCGAGCAGGTAATCAAGAACTATCTGCGCAAGGTGTATGACAAGCTGGGCGTGAGCGATCGCCTGGAGCTGGCGCTGTATTGCCTGCACCACAAGATCATCGAATCGGACGAGACGGACGAGTCGGTGGTGAAGAAGATGGCTACGCGGTAGAGCCGCGCGGTCTCCCAAAACGACACAAATGATTCTGCACCGCGACGGGTAGGTGTGCCTGGGGTCAGGCGGCCTACTTTGACGCTGGCTCAGATGCCTGCAGCTCGCAGGCGAGGGGCTGGGCTGCGTCGGCGCAGTGGGCGCGGGCGCGTTCCAAAAAGCTGATGAAGGCGGTGACTTCGTCGGGCGTGAACTGGTCGAGCAGTTCGCCGGGCAGGGCCTGGATGACGGGATCCATCTGACGGAGCAGGTCGAGGCCGGAGTCGGAGATGCGGGTCCAGACGACGCGGCGGTCTCGCGGGTCGCGGCGCTGGCGGATGAGCTTGAGGGCCTTGAGACGCGCGAGCAGGCGGGTGATGTCGGGGACGGCGGTAATCATGCGATCGCCGATGGCGGAGCAGGTGAGGCCCTGGGGATGCGCGCCGCGCAGGATGCGGAGCACGTTGTATTGCGTGCCGGTAATCTCCCACTGGCGAGCCCTGCGCTGAAAGGCGCGCTGGAGACAGTCGGCGGTGCGGAAGATGTTGAGCAGGGCCTCTTCGTGGGGGCTGGAAAAGGGCCGTTCCTGGGCAATTTCGCGCTTGAGGCCGGCCATGCGATGACTCGCTTTCGTGGGTGATGTCCGGGATGCGGGCGGGCCGCACCCCGGTTGGATGATGCTACTGCCTGGCGATGTCGAGGTCGATGTTGAGCTGAACTTCGTCGCCGATGATGGCCGCGGGATATTTTGTGCCGAGGTCGAAGTCGTGGCGGTTGATGGTGGTGGTGGCGGAGAAGCCTTCATGCGGCTTGTGGTCCATGCCTGGAACCGGGCCGGTGGGGCCTTCGACGTGGAGTGTGACGGGCTTGGTGACACCGTGCAGGGTGAGGTTGCCCTGAATGGTGAGGCCGTTGGGCACGGAGGCGACGCTGGTGCTGACGAAGGTGGCGGTGGGGAACTTTGCCACATCGAACATGCCGGCGCTCTTGAGGTCAGCATCGCGGCCGCTGACGCCCGTGTCAATGGTGGTGACGTCGATGGTGACGTTGACGGTGGACTTTGTGATGTCGGAGTCGTTCATCACGATCTTGCCGCCGATGTTGCCGAAGCTGCCATGGACCTTGGAGAGACTCATGTGCAGGATGGAGAAGTTGACGTCGCTATGCGCTACGTCGGGTACCCAGGTGGAGGTTTGCGCCATTGCGAGGGGAGCCGCGAGTGCGAGAACGCCGGAAAGAGCTGCCAAACGCTTCATTAAAGTGGATCCTTTCGTGATGCACAACTTGATGGCCCGCGGGCCGGTGGGGCTTGCCGACAGAGTTCCGGCAGACCCCGAGCCAGTGCTTGCAGGATGGGGAAGACCGGATGCCGGTGACGTTAGCCCTGTACCCAATGAGACGCGCGCAGGGAGATATTAGTTGCAACAAATAATCTTCCTTTTGCGTGCTGTGCGGCGCCCGGAGAGAGCGTGCAGGAAGGCTGCAGGCCGGGCGCTGCGAGATGGCTGATGGGGAAAAGCGAAGAGGCAGCGAATCGGCCCACGGCAAAACGTGCAAGCTTTTTGTGGAAAAGTGCAAATATTTTTAGGGGGGGTGGGTATTTTTTCAGGAGGCTGCAGGGCGGCCCGGCTTGCGCTGTTGCCGGAAAGTGCTTAGAGCGACCTGTGCGGCGTAAAGGAGCTTGGCGCTTCGCGTGGGGTCGATGGCGCCGAGGAGCAGACCCTGGGCGCAGCATGCGATGAAGTCGCGGATATTGTCATAGCCGTCGAGCTGGGGCATGGCCTCGCAGAATGCGCGTCCGGCGGTTTGCATGGCGGCGAGTTTAGTTTGGTTGATGGAGAGGTCGGCACGATAGGCGCGGTTCCAGGCATCGGTGCAGCGGGCGACGGCGGGGTTGACGGTGGATGCGGACTGATTGAGTTCAGACATAGCTTTGGCTCCTTCGGCGGCGAGTCGCACCGGACATGGATTGAAG
>JBAUTX010000459.1:0-9648 GCA_049582405.1 Occallatibacter sp.
TCTCGACGCATCCCTGTTGCGCAAAGATCCGCCAAAGTGCGCTCGACTGGTCGTTTTCTCTGCCTGCTCCACGGGCCGCAATGAAGTCGGCTGGGACCACGGAATGGGCGACATCGTCGACACGCTCGCAGCGATTGGAGTACCCCAGGTGGTCGCCACACGCTGGCCCATTGACTCCACGACCGCCGTTTCGCTCATGCGTAGCTTCTACCGCAATTTGGCCGCCGGGGACAGCGCACCCGAGTCGCTCACCGTTGCCCGTCGCACTCTTGCGGCAGATCCGCGCTATCACCATCCCTACTACTGGGCCGCCTATTACGCATTCGGCACGGACCACTCCAATCTCCAGGCCATCTTCCGCAGCAGTTCCCACTAGACCCCGCGCGCCTCGCGATCCGGCATTGGCCACCGTTCTCAGCACTGCGCGAACCGCGGCTGATGCTGTAGGCTTTACCTGCCATGAAGAATCCACGCACCGCCTTTATTTTGCCTCTCGGCCTGTTTGCAATCATCCTGCTCGCCCCTTGCGCTCGCGCCCAGATGGTCTCCCCGTCCATCGACAAGCCCGGCCAGCCATTCTCCTATTTCTCTGCCCCGACCGACGAAATCGGCATCATGGATGCCGAGGCCGCCACTGAAGTCACGCCCGAGGGCTACCTGCGCACTGGCTTCGGCGAGCTGATGTTTTTCGCGGGTCCCGAATTGAAGCCGACTCATGTTCGCATTCGCACGCTCGAGGACGGCCACCTGCCAATCCTGCACGACCAGTTCGAACGCGACAACGTCGCTTACCGCTTCACCATGTTTGCCGCGACACTCGACGGCAAGCCCGAGGGCACGCTGGTCAACTTCATCCGCATCACGATGAAGAATGAGGGCAACGAGCCGAACCGCGCCATTCTGGCCACCGGCATGCGCTACGATGCACCGAACAACACCGGCGCAACGCACGGAGACAATCGCTTCGATCGGCCGCGCGAAGGCCGGTTTCCCGGCGACTACCGCCAGATTGGCGAGAAGTTCAGTCCCGACTGGGTCTACTCCTTCACGCCGGATGGCTTCCTGCGCGACGGCCGTCTGCTCTACACCTATCCCGCCGGCTATGTGGACCGAGGCTGGACCCTGCACGGCCGCTACAACTACCCGCAGGACATCAGCAAGCCCGAGAAGCTCATGGTCGATCCAACCGTCGCGGCAGGCATCGTCACCTACTCGCGCCTGCTCCAGCCCGGCGAAGAATTCTCACTCGACTTCAAGATGCCGGTGGTTCCCACCACAAACATCGCGCCGATTCAGCAGGCGACCTTTGACGCAGCGCGCACGCAGGTCATTGCCTTCTGGAACCACATTCTCGGCGAAGGGATGCAGATTACGCTGCCCGAGCAGAAGCCCGTCGATGCCTTCTACGCCAATCTCATCTACGACCTCATCGCCCGCGACCACATCGGTCCCGACTACATTCAGACCGTCAACAAGCTCCACTATCACGAGTTCTACCTGCGCGACGGCGCAGACATCGTGCACAGCTACGACGTCACCGGATACCCGCAAATCGCCGCACAGGATCTTGCCTTCTTCGTCAAGTCGCAAAAGCCGGACGGAAATTTCCTCTCGCAGCCGCAGCAGTACGACGGCTGGGGTGAGGCCGTCTGGGGCTACTCGCAGCACTATCGCATGACCCATGACAAGGCCTTTGCCGAGTGGGCGCTGCCGCAGATTGCCCGCGCCGTCGCATGGCTCAAGCAGGCCCGCGCTGCCGACCCCTTGCACATCATGCCCGCCAGCGACGTGCGCGACAACGAGTTCGTGCCCGGCCACCTCACCGGCTACAACTTCCTCGCGCTCTCCGGCCTCAAGCTTGCGGTCCAGATGGCGCAGCAGACTGGCCACCCGGATCTGGCGTCCTCCTGGCTGGCCGAGTACAACGACTACCGCACCGCGTTCCTCAAGGTCCTCGACAAGCAGGCTGCCGCGCACGATGGCTACATTCCGCCCGCGCTCGATGGGCAGCAGGGCGGCTATGACTGGGGCAATCTTCTCTCCGTCGTGCCCGAGCCCACGCTCGATCCGCAGGATCCGCGCGTGGCCGCTACGCTGAAGGCCACGCAGGCCAAATATGCCGAAGGCATCATGACCTACGCCGACGGCGAGTTCCTGCACCACTACCTCACCATCAAGAACACCATGACCGAGGTGACGCGCGGCGACCAGGAACAAGCACTCCGCGAGTTCTACGCGCTACTCCAGCACACCAGCTCCACACACGCCGGTTTTGAATTCGCCATCCGGCCCTGGGGTGATCGCAACTTCCAGGACAACCTCGCGCCCCACGGCTGGTTTGCCGCCGAATATCGCACGCTGATGCGCATCATGCTTGTCCGTGAACAAGGCGAGGAGCTGCATTTGCTCAGCGCACTCTCGCCTGCATGGATCGGCCAGGGCAAGACCATCGCGGCGCGCCAGGTGCCCACTTACTTTGGCTCCGTCGGCTTCACGCTGGACCAGCCCTCGACGGACGAAGCCGTCCTTCATCTCGACACGCACTTCACCGCAGCGCCCAAAGCGCTCGTCGTGCACCTGCCCTGGTTCATGAGCGTGCAGAGCGTCGAGGCGGACGGCCATGCTGTGCACCCAGGCGATGGCGCAGTCACTGTGCCCGCCACCACAAAGGAGATTCGCCTGCATTGGGGAATCAGGCCTGACGCGCCAAACATGAGCTACGAACGCACCGTGGATGCCTACAAAGCCGAGTATGCGCGGCGCTATCAGATCCTCATGCACGGCGGCGCTGCACAGTAAAAAGCGGCATCCCTGCCACTTGCAGAGATGCCGCTTCAGATGCGCGGAGGGCTTCGCCGATTATTCGAGCTTCTGCCGTTCAGTGCCCTCCGGCACCTTGATGTGAAACTGTTCCTCGGTCAAGGCAATGTTCTCGACGACCTTTTCCACATGGAGCACCGCCTGATATTCCTCCATCGGACGGCGGATGGTGACGACGGAAGGATACTCGCCTGAACCAAAATCAGCGTAGCTCGCATAGACGACTTCGGTTTCGAGGTTCCCATCCGCGTCATAAAGATCCTGCTTATAGGGCAGAAGATCGTCGCGATGAAAGGTCACAACGCGCACCGGCCACAGCTCGTTGCTCCCGGGCTTCCGGCGCATGATGCTCAACACATACTCGGGCACTGTGAGCAGATGCTTCTTGCTTGCATCCACCATGGTGTCGGCATCGGCGGTCACTGAGTAGAGATCGTCCGGTTCAAGGCCGCGCACCATCATCGCATCAAAAAAGAAACCGGGCCTGAGATTCTCGACCTGGTGAATGGAACGCTTCTTCAGCTCATTCGAGCCTTCGACCACCTTTTTACGCGAGGGAATATAGAGCGTGAAGTTCTTGCCGTCGCTGGCCATGTCGAACATGGTCATGTCCAAGACCGGCACCTGCCCCAAAACCCGAAGCATGGCCGGCTTGCGCATCAGGATATGGCCGCGAAACGTTGTGTAATCCTTCGCGATGCCTTCCTTGCTCTTGAGCACGCTAGCCTGGATCTCAACGGTCGCGTTGAGCGTATTCATCGCGTCCCAGCGCTGATTCATGCGCTGCACAAGCTGATCCGGAGTCATCGTCTGGACGACGGAAGGCCCTTTTGGAACAGGCAGCTTGCGCGTGGTGAACAGGCAGCCTGAGAGCATCGTCACCGGCGCCATCAGGCCGATGGTCAGCGCGGCCCTCCGCACGGCCCTCATCGCTCACCCGCCTTCTTCATCGCCGACCGGTATGCAGCCACGTCCCTTGCATGCTGTTCGAGCGTGGCAGAGAACACGGAGTGGCCCTGCGGGTCACTTCCCGCTGCCACAAAATACAGATAGTCGGTATGCGCCGGCTCCATGGCCGCATGAAGCGAATGAAGCCCCGGGTTGGCAATCGGCCCCGGCGGCAATCCTGCATGGACGTACGTGTTGTACGGCGTATCGCGCTTCAGGTCGCTCTCGTAGATCGCGCCGCGCCACTCCCCTGCCAGCTCCAGCCCGTAGATCACGGAGGCATCGGTCATGAGCGGCATGTGATGCGCAAGCCGGTTTTGAAAGACGCTCGCCACGAGCGGGCGGTCGCTGTCCGCCGCCGTCTCCCGCTCCACCAGTGAGGCCATTGTGACCACGTCGTGCACATTCTCCTTCAGACCAATCTGCGCGGCCTCCTGCCGAAACCGCCGCACCATCGCTGCACAAATCTGCGCCGCAGTCACCTTCCGGGCGAAGCGGTAGGTGTCCGGAAACAGATAACCCTCAAGGCTCTTCGCGCCAGGATCCAAATCCTCAATCAACTTCGTTTCCTTTGCCTGCGCCGCCAGAAACGCCTGCCGGGGACCGAATCCAGCCTCCTCCAGGCGCGCCGCAATGTCGAAGAGGGTCGAACCCTCCGGCACTGTTACCGCCCTGGTATACACATCCCCACGTGCAATCCGTGCGTAAACCTCGGTGACGGGCGCGGGATGGTCGAACCGATATTCTCCCGCCCGCAACTTGCCCCTTTTGAACCAGCGAATCAGGTCAAACGCAAATTCACTGCGCACTACCCCGGCCGACTCCAACTGCGCCCCAATGCGCAAGGCCGAAGATCCAGGAGCAATCTCGACGAACGTTTCAGTGACGGGCCCATACGGCAGGAGAGTCAGCCAGGCCACATACGCGCCAAATCCTGCCGCAAGCAGCACCAGCAGAAATGCGGCTGCTGGTAACCAGCTTCCTTTGCTTGTCTTGCGCTTCCGCCCAGCCATCCTCTGCCGCAGTCCCTTTTCACATAGGATGCAGGGCCACCCCCCGCGCCATTCTCTATTGTAGCGGTCTAAATTCCCCTTTAGCAGGCCGTCACGGATTTAAGCTGACAGCAGGAGCGCCGTGCAGAACCCATCTCAACCGCCTCGATTTCTTGCCCTTGACGTCGGCACAAGACGGATTGGAGTCGCTGTGTCGGATGAACTCGGCCTGACCGCCCAGCCGGTCATGACGCTGGACCTGCATCACCGCCCGCGACCGACCCCGCGTGAAGTCCTCCGTTCCATTGCGCGGCTCTGCCGCCGCTATGCGGTTGCAGGCATCGTTGTCGGTAATCCGCTGCACCTTTCCGGAGAGCAAAGCCCGCGCGCGCAGAAGGTGCAGGCCTTCGCTGCCGAGCTCGGTGCGCTCACCGGGCTCCCTACGCACCTCTGGGATGAACGGCTCACTACCCAGGAAGCCCACCAGATTCTCTATGAAGCAGGCCGCGCCCGCCAGGAGCACCACCACATCGTCGACCAGGTGGCCGCCGCGCTGATTCTGCAATCCTTTCTCGACCACCACCGCGCCAACCCCAGCTCCGGTCCCACCGTCCGGCACAGCAGCTAGCCGGGGTGGAGGCAGCGAATCCCGCCTCCGCGTATAATGAGGGGGTTAGCTCGTCGATCTTTCGCGGTTTGAGCCTGGTCGCTCTCCGCCCACGGATTTTGGATGCCCGATCACATCAAGAAACAGCTTCTCAAAGAGATCCAACTCCTTGAGCACGAGCTCGCTCACGAATTGCCGGCCGAGATCAAGAAGGCCGTGGCCCTGGGAGATCTGTCGGAAAATGCCGAGTACCACATGGCCAAGCAGCGCCAGGATTTCGTCAACGCGCGCCTCGGCCAACTCAAGAAGCGGATGGCTGAGCTATCCCTGGTCAACCTGGCAAATATTCCCAGGGACAAGGCAGGCTTCGGGTCTACCGTCGTGGTCTACGACTCCACAAAGGACGAGGAGATCGTCTATCGCCTCGTCACCAGCGAAGAATCCGATGTTACCAAAGGGCTGATCTCTACCACTTCGCCCATCGGCCGCGGCCTGGTGGGCAGGCGCGTAGGCGATGTCGCAACGATTGTGACGCCCAATGGCAAGCGCGAGCTCGAAGTCCTCAAGCTCACAACCATCCACGACGAAGCCGAGGAAGAAGAGAGCACCGGCACTGAGTAGCACGCCGTACTGCAGTATTTAGGACGATTGGCATGACCTGGACCAGCGCGTTTGGCCGCGGTTGCGGCTGGCTTCTTGACCGTATTGTGCACGGCCTGGCGCTCACCCGCATCTCCCCGAATTTCCTCACCTTCATTGGGCTGGTCATCAACATTGCCGCCGCGTTCCTCTTCGGCCATGCCAATGCCTCCAACGCCGGGCGCATGTTTTTCTACGCCGGCATGGTCATCTTCGGCGCCGGCATCTTTGACATGGTCGATGGCCGCGTCGCCCGCCGCAACAATCAGGTCACGGTCTTCGGCTCCTTCTTCGATTCCGTCATCGACCGCTACTCCGACGTGGTCCTCTTCTTCGGTCTCCTCGTCTACTACGGGCGCATCAATCGCTTCCGCTACGTTGTCCTGGTCGCCTTCGTGATGGTCACATCGTTGATGGTCAGCTATACGCGCGCTCGCGCTGAAGCTCTCATCGGCCAATGCAAGGTCGGCTTCATGGAGCGCCCCGAGCGCATTGTGCTCATCCTGCTCGGCGCGCTGTTCAATCACTGGGGTGTCATGGCGCCGGTGCTTTGGGTGCTTGCCGTTCTTTCCACCATTACGGTCATCCACCGCATCACCTACACCTACCAGAATACCAAGCACCTCGCGCCCCTCAGCACCGCGGGCCGCTGAAGCTCCTCACGCACCGGTTGTTCCCGGGTCGGATCCACTCCGCAGTCGTGCAAAAAGCAAGCCGGCCGATAACCACCGGCCGGCCCGCCCTGCATGCGCTCGCCCGATCAGCTCTCCGCGCGCTTCAGCACCACCCGAATGCTGGATGGCCTGCGGAAGGAAGAATCGATCGACGGGTCCGATCCATCCGGCGCGGGACCAATCGCCGGCCGGTTCGGATCTTCCTTCACCGGCGCAGGGATGTGCCAGGGAATCTTCACCGTACGCTGCAATTCAATCTGATCGCCCTTCACTTCGCCCTCATACGAACTGATCCCTGACTTGAAGGCCACGCGGCTGCCGTCAATCGTCGCGTCCGTAATGGGAACCGGTACGTCATCGCCACCAAAGAAGCCGCCGCTCCCCTCGACTGTGCCCGTCAGCTTGCCCCCTTCCTGCCGGAAGGTGTACACCGAGTTGCCTCCGAGAATGAAGGCGATGAACCCTGCGTTCGGACCCTCGGCTTCGGGCACAGGCCTCCAGAGCCCCGTGATGCCCGGTCCCTTGGGCACCTCACGCTTCCACACCGCGATCTGAGGACGCAGATTCACCTGCCGGGAAGGAATCGTCACCGACGCGGACGTCAGACCCGGCGAGGTCGCCTCCACGGTGATATCGCCCGCATCCTTGGTCGACTGCACCAGCGCCATGCAATAGCCGGAAAAAGCCTTGCGCACGCTGCCCGTGTCGGATGCATGGTCGGTTGGATCGCCATTGCCCACGCCGATCACCTTCCCCGCGCCAGACACGCGGAACGTGATCTCCTGGTCCGTGACCGGGACCGTGCGCCCCTGCGCATCCTGCACCGCAACGGCGAACATCGCCACATCCTCGCCGTCCGCGGAGACCGCGCTGCGATCGGCTTTCATCACCAGCTTGGCCGCTGCGCCTGTCGTCTCGCGCTTCGTGCTCATCACCTGCTTGCCGTTCTTTGAACCCCTGGCTTCGAGCGTACCGGGGGCGTATTTCACAATCCACGCAACGTGCGAGTCCTTCTTCACATCCTTTGACCCCAGGCTCTGGCCGTTGTGGAAGAGCTCGACGCTGTCCAGGTTCGAGTAGACCCAGACAGCAATCTCCTTGCCCTCCATGCCAGGCCAGTTCCAGTGCGGAAACAGATGCAGTACAGGCTGCGTCGTCCACCACGACTTGTAGTAGTAGAAGGAGTCCTTCGGAAAGCCGCACATGTCAATAATTCCGTACTGCGAGCTGATATTCGGCCATCCGTCGGGCGACGGCTCGCCGCGATAGTCGAAGCCCGTCCACACAAAGCCTCCTGAGAGCCACGGCCGCGCAGCGCAGAAGCTCCACCATCCCTCCGCCGAGGCTCGCCCCGTGGTTGTGTACGGGTCGTAGGAACTCACATATCCCTTCGAGCGGTCCGTGACGTAGATGCCCCGTGTCCCCACAGCACTCACCGTCTCCGTTCCCACCACCGGCCGGTCAGGGTGCTCTTTGTGAAAGGCCTCCGCCTGCGGATCCATGTAGTTGTAGCCCACCACGTCGCACACGGCCAGGCCACCCGTGCCAATCGCACCCGTCGGCGCAATCGACACCGGCCGCGAGCCATCATTGCGCGTCGCCACCTCTTTCATCGCCGTCAGGATCAGCACACCCTTCTGCGTGTTCGCCTGTCCCTCCTCATTGCCCATGGACCACATGAACACGCTGGGATGATTGCGATCGCGCCGCACAAGATTTTCAAACTGGCTCAGTCCCTCAGGGTTCGAGGACATCATGCGCGTCTCGTCAAAGACCAGCATCCCCAGCTGATCGCAGGCATCCAGCAGCTCCGGCGTGGGCGGATTGTGCGAGGTGCGGATCGAGTTGCAGCCCATCTCCTGCAGCTTTCGCACACGGTAGTACTGCACCGAATCTGGCAGCGCAACGCCGAGGCCCGCGTGGTCCTGATGGTTGCAGGTGCCTTTCAGTTTCACGGGCGTACCGTTGAGCAGCAGGCCACGCTCCGCGTCAAACACGCAAGTGCGAATGCCGAACGGCGTCTCACAGCGATCGACCACCACGCCGTCCACCTGAACCTCCGTCACCAGCTTGTAGAGATTCCTTTCCTCCAGAGACCAGAGTTGTGGACGCTCGACGACAATCTGCTGGTGATAGTCCTGACTTGCTCCTTCGCCGATGGAGGCCGAGGAGGCCATGTCTTTGCCGACGGCCTTCCCAGATGGGTCCACAATGGTCGACATCACGCGCGCATTGCTCGCAGCGCTTCCGTCGTTGCCCACCTCCGTCAGAATCGACAGCGTTGCCTGCGTGCCCCGCACCTCCGAGCGCACAAACGTTCCCCACTTCTTTACGTGCACTGGATTGGACTTCACCAGCCACACATGCCGGTAGATGCCCGCCCCTTCGTAGAACCATCCATCGCTCTCCGTTGCATCCACGCGCACCAGCAGCACATTCGAATGACCCGGGTAGGTGAAATCCGAAACATCGAAGCTGAAGGGATCGTACCCGCCGCTATGGCGCCCGATGTAAAAGCCGTTGAAGATGACCAGCGCATCCCGGTAGGCTCCGTCAAACTCAATCGTGATGCGCTTGCCCGCGTCTTCCGCAGGCAGGTCGAACACGCGCCGGTACCAGCCCACACTGGTCTCCGGATACTTCCGGCCAAGCGGGTAGAACCCCTTGCTCCGGAGATCGGGGTCATTCGTAAAGGGCAGCTCGATGGCCCAGTCGTGCGGCAGATTGATGCTGCGCCAGTCGCTGTCGTCAAAGGCCAGGCCGGCGACCGGCATAAAGTGCCCGGTCTTTTGAAAATTCCCCGCAGACGCGCTTCCGTAGCCGAAATCCTTGCTCGGGTCACAGGCGTTGCCCAGGTGGAATCGCCAGTCGAAATCAAGCAGCAGGCGTTCGCGGCCTGCACCGGACATGGACGCGGCAGGTGTGTTGCCCACACTCAGCGGCCCTGAAAGCTCCCCCATCACAGGGT
>JBAUTX010000460.1:0-19965 GCA_049582405.1 Occallatibacter sp.
GTCCTTGATATCGCGATGGCAATCGTTGCACTTCAGGCTGCCGTGGATACTGGCGCTGAACGTCTTGCCGTCCACCGAGATGCTGTGGCCGCCTGCGTTCTGCATCGTCTTGTCGCCGTGGCATGAAAGGCAGTCCGTCTGCGCCCCCGCCACCTGCCCGCAAATCACCAGCGCCACGACTGCCGCAACCACCGGGATTTGGCGCACCAGGCGCATCGCCGCTGACCGGATTGACTGCCTTCCGGGCCAATCTGCGCCGTCCAACCCTCGCCTTGTATCCGACTCTGGATCTGACTTGAAATTCGAGCCCTTCTGCAAGGTTCCTTCTTCGAGCAAGAACACTGCCGTCTCCCCTGCGGCGCTCATACAAGTGCATCGCCACACGATTCGGAGCGATCGTCCGCAATCAATTCACAGTCGAGGAAACACCCGTTTCAACCGGGACGCAGTGATAGTTGTCACGTAACCAAGGCAATGGCATGGCCTGAGGGATGCTCAAGTTGTGACGCAGCACACGATTCGTCCCGCGCTTCGGGCCACAAATACGTGCCAAACCTGCGCTGGCAGCGGCCTTCCGCGATTCACAGGTTCGTGATTTTGCTGTGTTACCGTAAGAAACGGGAGTCAGGAATCGGAATGTCCGCAATTACCTCATTTATCAAGCACCACTATCGTCATTTCAATGCCGCTGCGCTGGTCGACGCAGCGCAGGGCTACAACGATCTGCTCGCCTCCGGCGGCAAGATGTTCGTGACCATCGGCGGCGCGATGAGCACCGCGGAACTCGGCCTCTCGCTGGCCGAGATGATCCGCCAGGACAAGATTCACGGCATCAGCTGCACCGGCGCCAATCTGGAAGAGGATGTCTTCAACCTCGTGGCGCATGATTTCTACGAACGCGTTCCTCACTATCGCGACCTGACGCCCGCCGATGAAGCCACGCTGCTCAGCCGCCACATGAACCGTGTCACCGACACCTGCATCCCCGAGATGGAAGCGATGCGGCGCATCGAAAATGAAATCCTTGAAGAATGGGTGAAGGCCGACAAAGCAGGCGAACGCTACTTCCCGCATCAGTTCTTCTACAAGATTCTGCTCTCGGGCAAGCTCGAAAAGTCCTATCAGATTGACCCGAAGAACAGCTGGCTGCTCGCCGCCGCGCAGAAGAATCTGCCCATCTTCGTTCCTGGCTGGGAAGACTCCACCCTCGGCAACATGTACGCCGGCCACTGCATCTCGGGCGACGTCAAGAACGTCCACACCGTCCGCACCGGCATCGAGTACATGATGGAGCTGGCCGAGTGGTACACGGCCACCACGGCCAAGACACCGCTCGGCTTCTTCCAGATTGCAGGCGGCATCGCCGGCGACTTCCCCATCTGCGTCGTGCCGATGCTCCACCAGGACCTGCAGCGCAACAATGTGCCGCTCTGGGCCTACTTCTGCCAGATCTCAGACTCGACCACCAGCTACGGCTCTTACTCGGGCGCCGTGCCCAACGAAAAAATCACCTGGGGCAAGCTCGGCGAGAAGACGCCGAAGTTCATCATCGAAAGTGATGCCTCCATCGTCGCTCCTCTGATCTTCGCTTACGTGCTGGGCTGGTGATCCCGCGCTGCAAGCGCTCTCAAAGCATGGAAGGGCAGGGCCATCGCCCTGCCCTTCCTGCATGTCCAGCTCGCGGGACAGTCTGCACCGAACTCTCCCCTGAGCCTATTTGTCCGGCATCACCACAAAGGGGCCAGGCATCGATCCTTCCTCGCCGCTGGCAAGCGCCGTCTGTCCCATGGCGGGCGGAAAGCCGAGGTCCCACACCGGCAACGGAAGCTCCGGCATCGGCTTTGCCTGGAAGAGCTTCTTGCACTGGCGCGCGGTCCAGCGCGCCCACGCTTTGGACTTCTTGCGCCGCGCACTATCCGTCGAGATGCCCGTGCCCGCATACATCTGCCGGTAGAGCTTGGAGAGAAAGATAAACGCAATCCGCGCCCCAAGATTGGGCGTACACGAAGACCTGCGCCAGATCGCTCCCCAGTTATAGAACCTGTCCCATACCTTTTGCGTGCGGTCGCGAATCTCATCGGAGCTCATCGTCGGATGCGGCGTGAACATCTTGGGGCGCACCTCAATGGGAATCAGCCAGTACCGTGTAATCGGCACGTCGCCCACCATGGTCGGATGGCTGGCCTGCTCCTTTTCCCAGCGCGCAAAGTCCACCGTGCCGGGGAAAGGCGTCATCATCACGAACTGGGCAAAGGTCACGCCGGCCTTGAGAGCCATATGTACCGTGGCGTCAAATGTCGCCGGCCGGTCGGTCGGCAGCCCGAAGATGAATGAGCCCAGCACATGCACTCCGTGCTGGCGGAAAGTCTGCAGTTGTTTGGCGAGCGCCTCGCCGGAGTAGTTCCAGTCCTTGAAGACCGCTTTGAGCCCCTCGGGCGTCACCGCCTCCACGCCCACCAGCGCGCCTTTGATATTGGCCCGCCGCATGGCGTCCAGATAGGTCCCGTCTTCGCCTGCTTCCATGGTGATCTGGGTGAAGAAGACCATGTCCTTCGGCAGCTTTGCCAACTCGTCCATCAGTTGGAAGCGCTCTTTGCGGATCGCCGTCAGCTCTTCGAGCCTGGCCAGATTGTTCTGCTCTTTGGCTTGCCGCAGATCGGTCAACGTGACCGGGTAAAAGTTATCGTCAGCCAGGGCAATAAAGCGAAAGCCGAGCCGGCGCAGATTCACGATCTCGTCGATCACGCGCTGATGGCTGCGCTGCCGTGGCCTTTGCCCGTCGGTGCGCCAGACGCTGCAAAAGGAACAGTGCTTCGGGCAGCCGCGAATCGTCTGCACGGAGGCCCACATATACTTTGACGGGTCCATCAGATCCCATCGCGCAGCCAGGAATTCGCTGCCCTCGATGCGCCCTCCCTCGTAAATCCTTTCGGGATTCCCCGCCATGCAGGCCTTCACCACCTTGCCCCAGGCAATGTCCCCATCACCTTTGACCACGGCATGCGCTTCTCCGCGCTCCAGAGCCTCCTCAGGGAACAGCGTGGCGTGAATGCCTCCGTAGACAACCCACGCGCCGCGGCTGCGCGCCATCCTGCCCACCTGATAGCCGCGCAGCGCGTTGCCGGTGTGGACGCTGATACCCACAATGTCGCCTTGTTCAATGGTTTCCGGCTCAATCTGCTCCAGAGACTCATCCACAAGAATCGGATCGCCCGCACACTCAGGTGTTGCGGCGGCGAGAACAAAAAGCCATCGTGGGGTAATGACGGCGGTCCCAAATGAATTGTCGCTGGGGTTTACGAGATGGACGCGCATCAACACCGGCCTTTCTTCGTGCGAGTGCCACTGCAAAAGTGCAGGGGCAGCGGGTTCACGGAACGTTTAAGCAGCCGGCACTTTTACCGACGGCGAACGGCCGTGTAGAGCAGCGCTCATAATCATACAAACCGTTTTCAAGACACGCTCAAAAATTTATGCAAAAGACTCGTACAAAAGTGCTCGGGGGTTAGAGTATTCGGCTGCACCCCTCCACCGCGATGGGCACCTGCTCCACAATCTCCAGTCCGAAGCCTTCCAGCGCGGGAATGTGCATCGGCGTATTCGAAAGCAAACGGATCCGCTGGATTCCTAGGTCGCTCAGAATCTGCCCGCCGAGTCCAATTGCGCGCAGAATGCGCCCATGGCGGTCCTGCGCACCTTCGCGCTGCCGCAGCTCCGCATGCAGAATCAGTCTTCCTGCACCGCCCGCCTGTGCTGCAACCACCGCTCCGCCGGGCTCGAAGGCCTCTGCGACGGGCGCATGGTCGATCTCAAAGCCGCACGAAGTGTTGTGCAGGTAGATGATTGCGCCGCAACCCTCCTCGGCAATCATGCGCATGGATTGGTCAAGCGTCTCGCGGCATTTGCAGTCCGCCCCAAAGATGTCCCCTGCCGTGCAGCGCGTGTGGACGCGCACCAGCACTGGATGGGCACAAGGAGGCCGGTTGCTTTCCAGCGAAGCGCCCAGACCGGCCGCGGGGCCCAGGTGGACGGCTGGACAACCGGGGCAAAGGTCACCGCGGACCAGCGCGATGTGGCTCTCGCCGCCATTCACCTCACTGCGGTAGGCAATCATCCGGAACTCGCCGTAACGGGTCTGGATCCTGCTTTCGCCCGCCCGCACAATGTAACGTTCGTTGCGCAGCCGGTACCGAATCAGTTCGGCCACGGTGAGCATCTTCAGGCCGTGTTGCTCGCAGAAGATTTTGAGGTCCGGCACGCGCGCCATCGTGCCATCCTCGTTCATGATTTCGCAGATCACGCCCGACGGATTCAGCCCAGCCATCCGCGCCAGGTCTACAGAGGCCTCCGTCTGCCCCGCACGCACCAGCACTCCGCCCTTGCGTGCGCGCAACGGGAAGACATGCCCCGGCCGAGCCAGTTCGCCCGCCGTTGCGCCTGGTGAGATCGCGGTACGAATTGTGTGGGCCCGATCAGCCGCCGAGATCCCCGTCGTGACGCCCTCACGCGCCTCAATCGTCTCGGTGAACGCCGTGCCGAAACGCGAAGAATTCTGCTGCGTCATCGGCATGAGGCGCAGGAAGTCTGCCCGTTCTTCGGTGAGCGTGAGGCAGATGAGGCCACGGCCGTAGCGCGCCATGAAGTTGATGGCTTCAGGCGTCACATGCTCGGCCGCCAGCGTCAGATCGCCTTCATTCTCACGGTCCTCATCGTCCACAACGACGACCACGCGGCCGGCGCGAATCTCGGCCAGGGCTCCCGGGACATCCGTGAACGGCGGTTCAAATGTGCGCGCATGCTCAGACATAAGGGTGTTCCTATTCTCGCCCATGGCTCCCGCAAACAGCAAAAGCGCCGCCCAAAGGCGGCGCTTTTGCCCCACAAGGAGGACAACGTCTTACAAGGTCGATTCGATCTCGAATCCCCAGGCTTCGAGCAGTGCTTCGGGGATGTACTTCGAGTTCTTATTCCGGCGTGCCCACTCACGCAGCCGGGTCGACCGGATGTACTGGTCCGGGCTTAGCTTGAACTCCTTGACGATATGCTCGAAGGAGGTCACAGTAGGCACAACCGGGCCAATGGGCTCCGGCTTGCCCCAGTTCGGGTTTCCACGACGCTTTGCCATTGTGTTTCAGTCCTTGATTAAAGGGGTACTCTGCTTTGTTCAGCCTTAGGGACTGGATGGGGATTCCGAGCACACCTAAGGCGATTTACTCTCTTATTTTAAGTAGTTTTTCTTCAAAAATCAATAGAAGTCTGCCATATTTTTTGACAAAATTTGCAGTCAGCGCTCGTACGACATTTCCTTGTAAATCATTGACTTTAAGGACAAATCCCCGGAAGGGATACAAAAATAGATGCCATGATTTCCACATCTCGGCCAGCCGCGCCTGACTTTGGGCAGGCATGAATGGCAGGATACTCTTATGATAACAAACGGGTGCTGGCTGGTAATTGGCTCGGCAATGGCTCTCCTTGTCGCAATGGAGGGACAAGCCGCGGAACTCCGCGTCAGCCGCGATGTCCTGGAGCGAACCCTGCAGCGGCAGCTTTTCAGCGCTCCCGGCGGGCGCTATTACCTCAAAGGTGGGATGGACTCTGCCTGCTCTGTATACGCTTACGATGCACACCTCAGCTTTACGCAGGACAGGATCGTCGTGCAGATCAGGACTCACGCGCGGATGGGAAAGGCCGTCGGAACTTCTTGTCTGGGCATTTCCCTTGCGCCGACCGCTGAGGTTTCTGTTGAACCTTACGGCGAGGGCGAGACCATCGGCTTCCGTGACGCACAGGTCGTCAAAGTCAGCGATCAGCGGGAGCTGAATTTCCTACTCGCCCCGTTCCTGCGCCGCGAGATCCCAAAAGGCATGCAGTTCAACGCAGCTGATATGCTGCGAAAATCGCTTGCTGGCTCGACTGCGTCGTCCGGCTACCAGGTCACTCTGGACCGGCTGAAAGTTCACTCCCTGCAGATTCTGGGGGATGACCTGGTCGTGGATGTGGACGGGGACCTCAGCGTCAAATAGGCTCGCCGCGGGATGACTCGTGCAGGCGGGAGGCTTTGCGGCTACAGAGCCTTTGGCCGGATGTTATCGTCTGTCCGGTATTTCCCTGTATCCTTGCACGCATGAAGACTCTGCTCCGCACGCTGCTTTACCTCGCACTGATTGTCTGGATTGGCTCGGAGATCTTTTTCCCCGTAGTGGCCGCCATCACCTTTGGCACCCTGCAGCCAGACACGCACACGGCAGGCGCGATCGTGGGGCAGTTGCTGCGCATCCTGCACGGAATTGGCCTGGTGGCAGGGCTCGTCGCCCTTGGGCTGCTGGCACTGGCTCCAGCGTGGAACATCTACAAGCAAGGGTCTGTGTTGATTCCGATGGTGCTCCTGGTGCTCATGCTGGGCTTCACGGCTTACTCGCAATATGGGATCATCCCGGCGATGGAACGGGATCGCATCGCTGCCGGGGGTTCAATTGGCGCAGCGGAGGCGAGCAATCCAAGCCGCATTCACTTCAACAAACTTCACAATCGCAGCGAGCATGTGGAAGAAGCAATCCTCCTGTTAGGACTGGCCACGGTCGCGCTCGTGGCGCGGGCAGAGACAGTGCGGGCCTGATTGGGACTTACCTCCGCCCGGTCTGATTTCTGTCCTGTATCATCGAAGAGGTCCTTGGTCTGAAAGGTGGCGTGCGCAGAGCGCAGCAGGTAGCACATGAAGACTGGAATTATTGGCCTGCCGCAGGTGGGTAAGACATCCTTATTCAAGATCCTGACCAAAGCAAAGCTCGAAGAACGTGGCTACTCGAACCCCCGCGAGGCGCACATTGGCGTGGCCCGCGTGCCTGATGAGCGGCTCGATAAGCTAGTGGCTCTCTACTCCCCGAAGAAAGCAACCTATGCCACGGTGGAGTACGTGGACGTGGCGGCGATTGGCCAGGAGGCGCTGAAAGAGACGGCCTTCCTCACCAGCCTGCGCAACGTGGACGCGCTGATCCACGTCCTCCGCGCCTTTGAAGATGACGCGATCCCGCATGTCGGTCCGATCGATCCGCTGCGGGATGTAAAGAGTGTGGAATTCGACCTGATGGTCAGCGATCTGACCCAGGTGGAAAAGCGGCTGGAGCGTGTCGAGAAGGATCTGAAAAAGGGGCGGACGGGTGACCTGGAGCGCGAACAATCTCTGCTGCTGCGCTCCAAAGAGGCGCTTGAAAAAGAGCAGCCGCTGCGTGAACTGGAGATGACGCCGGAAGAAAAGAAGCTTATCAAAGGCTTTATGTTTCTCTCGCAAAAGCCTGTGTTGTATGTCGTGAATATTGGGGAGACGGCTGCACTGGGTGACGCGTTGGAGTCGGCCGTGAGCCTCTTCAAACTGGATGAGGTGGCGCGCCGTCCGAATGCCGGAGCAACGGCCATATGCGGCAAGGTGGAGGCGGAGCTGGCAGAGATGGACGAGGCCGAGGCCGCCGAATTCCTCGGCAGCTACGGCCTGCATGAGAGCGGCCTTGTCCGGCTGATCCGCAAGAGCTATGAGTTGCTGGGCCTGATCAGCTTCTTTACGGCGGGCGAGGATGAGTGCCGCGCGTGGACGGTCCCTGCGGGTTCAAAAGCGCCGCAAGCGGCCGGTGCCATCCACTCCGACCTCGAGCATCACTTCATTCGTGCCGAGACAATCCGCTGGGACGCACTGCTGGCAGCCGGGTCCGAGGCTGCGGCGCGGGCGCACGGCACCTTGCGGCTGGAGGGCAAGGAGTACATTGTGCAGGACGGCGATGTGATGCACATCCGGCACAGTGGGTAACGGCGCATGTTGAGACTTTCCATTCTGCTCGGCCTCCTTGCCGCGCTGGCCGACGTGGCTGGCGGGCTGGTGCTGGTGCGAGCCCGCGGCATAGAAAAATCCCTGCGTTATTTCGTCGCGCTGGGTGCGGGCTTTCTGATGGCCACTGCCCTGCTGGAGATGACCCCGGAGAGCCTGCGACTCAGCCCTCACCTGGGCGCGGTGCTCATTATGACCGGGTACTGCGCGATGCATCTGCTGGAACACACCATCAACGCACACTTTCACTACGGCGAAGAGACACACCTGGGCGAATTTGTCTCGCGCCACACGAGCTATTCCGTGCTAGCCGGGCTCAGCGTGCATGCGCTGTTCGACGGTGTAGCGATCGGTTCCGGCTTTGTGGTGAGTCCGGCAATGGGCTGGCTGATCTTTATGGCGATCTTTCTGCATAAGGCGCCTGAGGGTTTCACGATGGCCAGCGTGATGATGGCCAGCGGGAGGAGCCGCGAGGTTGCCTTTGCCTCCGCTGTCGCGCTCGCCGCGGCAACGCTGGGGGGCGTCCTGATTATTGAGCTTGCCCCGCACTGGATGCCCTACGGCCTCCCCGTCTCAGCCGGAGTGGCCCTCTACGTGGGTGCAAGCGACCTGGTACCGGAGGTCAACCGCGAGCCCGGTATCCGCATGGCGCTGGTGTTTTTCCTCGGAGTGGCGGGGTTTCTGGTTCTGCGGTCGCTACTGCCGACGTTGTAAAGCGCATGCCGACGCCTAACGTACGCAGGCGCTGAACTCACGGGGCGCAGTGTCGTTGCGTGAAACGCCATTGAGAACAAGCCGAACAGATTCCAACACGCGCTCTGGCGTGATCCGCTTCATGCATACGGGATCGGTACAGGCGGAGTTCTTCTGGTTTGCCGCGCTCACGCAGGGCGAGCAGGCAAGGTCCGCGGTAATGGACTCCGTGTTGCCAAGGCTGCCATAGAGGCGCGGCGTCTCCGGGCCGAAGAGCACGATGGACCGAATGGGCGTGATGGCTGAAAAGTGGGCAGGGCCGCTGTCATTGGTCACAAGGACGGTGGATAGGTGATAGAGCGCGGGAAGAGCCGTGAGCCGAAGCATTCCCGCAATGCTGCGTACTCGGCGGTGGTCGACCCTCCTCTCCATGCCAAGAGCCTCTTCCCGCTCATTCGGCGAGCCTGTGATGAGGACCACCACATCGTCCCACTCCTGCACGATGAGGCTTGCCAGCACACAGAAATTCTCGCGTGGCCACCGCCGCTGCGGGAGCAGCTCCGAGCTGTTGGGATTCAGGAGCACGATGCGATGATGATCCGGATCGTAGTCCGTAAAGACCTGCGCCATGAGGGCGAGCATCTCGTCCCGTGCGTGAGCGGAAACTGGCTGTACAGGGACCCTGATCTCATCGTCTGAGACATGGGTTTTCGAGTAAGGCACTTCGGGCATAGGTGCAAGCAGAGCATTGACCATGCAGAGGAAGTTCTTTGCTATGTGCAGATGACCGTTGTAGTTCACGCGATGCGTGAGCATTTCACCGCGATAAAGGCCTTCCCCGTGGAAGCGATAAAAACCTACGCGGCGGCGAGCGCCGGAGAGTCCGGTCAGCAGTCCGGAGTAGCGGGAAAAGAGCTCCAGGTCAACCACGGTGTCGATCTTCGCTTTGCGCGCCCAGCGGAAGAAGCGCAGTGTGTCGAGGAGCAGCAGGAAAAAGCTGCCTTCGCGGATGGTGACAATGTTGGATTCCGGCACGGTAGGCAACAGGCGAAGGCTCTCGGCATTGCGCTCGAAGATGAGGAAGAAGATCTCCGCGCCCAGTTCTTGCTTTGCCTTTTCAAGGGCCGGGTTGGCGAGGATGGTGCTGCCCATTTCGGACAACTCGATGAACAGAACCCGGCGTGGCTCATCCGGGCCCTTGCGGGCGCCGGCAAGGCGAAGCCATTGGGTGGCAAGAAAGCAGAGCGGAATGCCGATCCAGTAATCGACAAGACGCATGGTGCGTAGCTTCATGGGTGAAACCTGTGGGGGAGCAGGATGCTGCCGGGTCGAGTCTAGCATTCACCGGGCTCGGTGTGTCCGTGCAGGCTGGGTCCCCGAGCACCTGTGTGTCTTCCACTACAATCCCTTGAAGGCGGAGTGATTGGATATCTTCAAGAAAAATAACCTGCTACGGCTGGTTGGTCTTACGCTGCTGGCCTTCGTCACGATGGGCTACCATCCGGGCCTGGAGGACGACCACGTTTATCTGGCGGCGATCAAGAGCGACCTTCATCCGCAACTTTATCCGCATGACGCGGAGTTCTTTCGGGTTCAACTCCAGGCAACGGTCTTTGACAAGTTGATGGCGGCGTTTGTGCGCCTCAGCCGGATTCCAGTTCCCTATGCGGAACTGCTCTGGCAACTTGCAGCCTTCCTGTTCATTCTTGCGGCCTGCTGGAGTATTGCTCGGCACCTGTTTGAGGACGAGGCGGCACCGTGGGCGGGCGTGGCGCTTGTGGGCGCCATGCTGACTTTACCCGTATCCGGAACCGCTCTGACGCTGGCCGACCAGCACCTGCATCCACGGACTCTGGCGACAGCCCTGATTCTGCTCGCAGTCTCCGCGGTGCTGCGCCGTCGATTCTGGATTGCGGCAACTCTGCTGATTGCCGCGGTTGCGCTCCATCCCATCATGGCGGCGTTGGGCATTTCCTTTTGCATCTTTCTCGTGCTGGCTGACTGGATCCCGAATCGAATTCCAGCACAAGCCGCGCGAGGCTCCATGATGGCTGCTGCGCCTTTGGGATGGATCTTCGACGCTCCCACCCCTGTGTGGCGCCAGGCGTTGGAGACGAGGCGGTACTTCTTCCTCTACCGCTGGACATGGTACGAGTGGCTCGGCGCCATTGCGCCGCTCGTGCTCTTCGGCTGGCTTTGGCGCTGGGCTGAGCGCAAAGGAGACGCAAGACTCAGCCGCTTTGCCCTTGCGGTTCTTTGCTACGGGGTCTTTCAGCAGGTGGTGGCAATGGTCGTGCTCGGTGTGCCAGGACTGGTGCGGCTCACGCCGTTGCAGCCGATGCGGTACCTGCACCTGGTTTATTACTTCCTGGTTCTATTGACTGGCTGCCTGCTGGGCAAGGTCATGCTGCGGAGAAGCCCACTGTGGTGGTTCGGCTTCCTGGCAGTGTGCTACGGAGGCATGTTTGCCGGCCAGAGGGTGCTATACCCCGCAAGTGTGCACCTGGAATTGCCCTGGACACGGTCGGCGAACCCCTGGGTGCAGGCATTTCAATGGATTCGTGAGAACACCCCCGCGGATGCCTACTTTGCCTTGGACCCGGAGTATATGCGGGCGCCCGGCGAGGAATTCCACAGCTTCCGTGCGCTCGCCGAGCGCAGCGAATTAGCGGATGCCGTGAAGGACGCAGCCGTGGTGGCCCAGGTGCCTGACCTTGGCGGGGAGTGGCAGCGTCAAGCCGGTGCAGTGGCCGGCTGGAACAACTTTCGACTGGATGACTTTGAACGCCTCAAGGCTGAATTTGGAGTCAATTGGGCGTTGCTGCGGTACCCGAGTGCGGCCGGGCTGCACTGCGTGTGGCACAATGCGGAGCTCGAAGTGTGCCAAATACCGTAGAAACAGCCAGTTAAATTGTATCGACAATTCCACCTGGAGCCAGATCCAGGGGATGCGCTGGGACCGGTCGAATTCACGCAGTCCGGAAAGCAGGAATCAGGGGTTGGTTCAAGGTGAACCCTTTGTCATCCGCTCTCCCAGACAGTGTCATTGCGGGTATCATATTTATTTAGGGATTGATAAAGAGGATCCGTTCCCCAGAATGATTAACGGCAAGAAAGTAGTTGTGGTCCTTCCTGCGTATAACGCCGAGAAGACCCTTGAACAGACGGTGCACGAGATTGCAGGGCCGGTGGATGCGTGCATCCTCGTGGACGATCAAAGCTCAGACGCAACCGTGGAGATGGCAAAGAGGCTGGGCATTCAGGTGTTGGTTCACGAGCGTAACCGGGGCTACGGAGGCAACCAGAAGACCTGCTACGCGGCAGCGCTGGCGGCGGGTGCGGACATAGTCGTGATGGTCCATCCCGACTATCAGTATTCGCCGAAGCTGGTAGAGCCGATGGCGAGCATGATTGCCTATGGCGTGTACGACGTTGTGCTCGGATCGCGCATTCTGGGTGGGGGCGCGCTGAAAGGTGGAATGCCCCGGTACAAGTACTACGCAAACCGCATTCTGACGCTTGTGGAGAACCTGGCGCTGGGAGCAAAACTCTCTGAGTACCACACGGGGTTGCGTGCGTACAGCCGGGAACTCTTACTTTCGCTTCCCTTGCAAGCAAACTCTGAGGATTTCGTCTTCGACAATCAATTTCTGGCGCAGTGTATTTACCTGGGCGCGCGGATTGGCGAAGTCTCCTGCCCAACCAAGTATTTTCCTGAAGCTTCTTCGATCAATTTTCGGAGGAGTGCGATTTACGGGCTCGGCGTTCTGATGACGACATTAGACTGCGTGGCGGCGCGGATGGGCATCTATCGCAAGCCGACCTTTGATTTCCCACCGCTGCAACTCCATCGGGGAAACGGATCAAAGGCCAAGACACTTAAGGAGCTCCCATGAAGTATTCCCCAGACGGGCGCATGCCTTTTCTGCGTCTGGGAGCTCTGACTTTAGCCGCGCTGGCAATTCATGGCTACCATCTTGGCGTGGAAGACGGCGAGATCTACGTTCCAGCGGTAAGAAAGCTCCTGCACCCAAATCTTTACCCCTTTGCACCTGAGTTTTTTACATCGCACGAACACCTCTCCCTGTTCGGGCCGATCCTTGCCTTGACGGCGCGCGTGACACACCTGTCCATCGACTGGACACTCTTCGTGTGGTACGTGCTGAGCGTCTTTGCTCTGCTCGCCTCGAGCTGGTTGTTCGTCTCCGCCTGCTTCCGCTCGCCGCGCGCCCGTTGGAGCGCCGTGCTGATCTTGACCGCGGTGCTGGCGATGCCCGCGGCGAACACGGGACTTCTCCTGGTCGATCCATATCTGACTGCTCGATCTTTCTCGACGCCGCTGACGGTCTTTGCGCTCGCGAGTTTTCTTGAGCGGCGCTACGCGCGCGTGGCGGTGGCCATGCTGCTGACAACTGCCATTCACCCGCAAATGGTGATGTACGTTTTGTTTCTGATCTTTGTGATGTGGGTTGCCGAGCGGCGCAAGACCAGGATGCAGGAACCTGTCCCTGCACTGGCTTCGGCATTGAGCGTCCTCCCTACCGGATTCAACCTGTCGCC
Source organism: Occallatibacter sp. (assembly GCA_049582405.1). Lineage (GTDB taxonomy): Bacteria > Acidobacteriota > Terriglobia > Terriglobales > Acidobacteriaceae > Telmatobacter. The sequence continues at coordinate 13,073 of JBAUTX010000460.1, forward strand.
GGCAACGGGGGCCTACCGGGAAGCGCTCTATTCGCGGGATTATTTCTTCCTCTATAACTGGACCTGGTATGACTGGCTCGGCATGCTCGGCCCGCTCGCGATTCTGGCATGGTTCTGGAAGGCTGACCTGCGAGGCGTCACATCCAGTTTCCGGCGGATCAGTTTTGCACTGCTTCCCTTTGGTCTCGTTTCTATCGCCGCGGGAGCTGTGCTTGCCAGTTCCCCCGCGTTTGATATGTTTGTGCGGCTGCAGCCGCTGCGTTCCTTCCACCTGATCACGTTGGTTTTTGTCCTTCTTTTCGGTGGCGTGCTAGGCGAGTACATTGCGAAGGACCGGCCGTGGGTCCTCGCTGCCATTGTTCTACCACTGGCTGCTGGTATGTTCTTTGTGGCGCGCCAGACTTATCCGAACAGTGCACAGGTCGAAGTGCCCTCAGCGACCAGTTCCAATCCCTGGGTCAATACGTTGTTGTGGATCAGGCGGAACACGCCAGAGGACGCCGTGTTTGCGGTAGATTCGCACTACTTCAAAGACAGTGTGACGGACGTGCACGGCTTCCGTGCCATCTCAGAGCGAGCCGCGCTCGCTGACGCATACAAAGACAGCGGAGTGGTCTCGCTGTTCCCTGCACTGGCCGATGAGTGGAAGCAGATGAGCGTCGCGACGACGGGACTCAATCACTTCTCTGTCGACCAGTTTCGGCAACTGGAGCGGGAGTATCCGGAGGTCTCATGGACGGTGATCCATGGGCCCGCGCCGACAGGAATGAACTGCCCGTACCAGGAGGACTCCTTCAGCGTGTGCCGGATGCCGCAACTCAGTGCGGCAAGTCGTCCTGGCATCTAGTCGCCGGACCTCCTCTGCGGGGCACTGACTCGCCGGAGCCCCTGGTCGATTCGCCTGCTTTGGCTTGGCGATTTCAGTTCTATCCCGCAGAATGAAGATACAGAGCTGTCTACCGAGGAAACAGGTACATGCTGAACTTGTCGCAGCGTCTCATACTTGGCTGTCTGCTGCTCGCTGCTCTTCTGGTGGGTTTTGTAGCCGCAACGCATAGGGCGCTTACAGCCTCAGGACAGGCCCACCTCTCTTATCTCTTTATCGGGGCGTTCATCCTCCTTGAAGCGGGGCTGATCGTCCTGGTGCTTCGCCCTGTCCACATGTTGGCGCGGGATGCAAAGAAGATCGCCCAAGGGGATCTTGAGCATCGGGTGACCTGGGTGAGCCGCGATGATTTCGGTGTCCTTGCCAGTGAGCTGAATCGCATTGCTGTACGGCTGCGCGACCTTCGCGACACGGAAGCGGGACGCAAGCAGATGGAATTCCAGCTTTCCGATGCAGTTCTGCAGTCCATCTTCGAGCCTGTCATCGTAACGGACAGCAAGGGACACATGCTCAAGGTGAATCAGGCTGCAGCTGAGATTCTGGGAGAAGCAGCCGGGGACCGGATGGCGCTGACAACCACGCCGGGCGGTGACAAGATTTTGAGCGCAATCCGGGATGCAGTCTCCATGCAGAAGCCGATTGCCGCCGAGGGTGACGCAGCGATGCTCCCCATGCGGATTGGGAAGCAGGCGCGCAGCTATCGGCTGCGAACGACCCCCATGCGCGACTCGGATGGGCGCCTGCTGGGCACGGTGACCACGCTGGAGGACGTGACCACACTGCAGGACACGGATCGCTTCAAGACACAGTTCATTTCTGTGGCCAGCCGCAAGCTCCGCGAGCCTCTGCTGCAACTGCGCCGGGGCTTGTATGCGCTGATGCAGGGCTATGGCGGCCCCATGACGTCCCTGCAGTCCGAACTCGTGAGCGAGGCGAGCAACCAGTCTGAAAGACTCAACGACCTGATGGCCGATTTGATTGACGTGGCTGAACTGGACGCCGGAAGGCGCGAGATGAAGATCGAACGCCTGAGGCCCATTGCTTTGCTGAACGAAGCGCGCGATCGCTATTGCGATGAGGCCGCTCAGAAGCAGATTCGCCTTGAAGTGAGTGGCTTCCCAGACATCTCGGTTGTGCAGGCGGATGGCCGCGCGGTCCGTTCAATTCTCGACAATCTGCTCTCCAACGCTCTGCGCTACACACCCGCGGAGGGCGAGATTTTTCTCGCCGCGGAAGAGATCAAGGACTTTATCCAGTTCAGCGTGCGGGATACAGGTCGCGGCATTGAGGCTGAGCGGCTGAGTACCATTTTCGATCGCTTCAACGCCTTCTCTGACGCGGGCACCGGGATGGGGCTTGCGCTCGTACGCCGTCTCGTGGAGTCTCTTGGCGGACAAATTGCCGTGGAAAGCCGTCTGGGTCACGGAACGACCTTCCGGTTCACGCTGCCCGTTGCCGTGTCCGATCGTGCGCATCATCCTGTTGAGGTGGGCTGAGCCATGGCCGAAATCAAGGTTGAACGTCCACCTGAGCAAGCAAGGCTACGCATTTACATTGGCGCGGCGCCTGGCGTTGGCAAGACCTTTCACATGCTGGAAGACGCTCACTTGAAGCGCAAGCAGGGCCTGGATATCGTGATTGGCCTGGTGGAACCACACGGTCGCGCGGAGACTGCAGCCAAGATCGGCGATCTCGAGGTGATCCCCCTGCGGGTGATTCCCTATCGTGGGGTCGAGCTCAAGGAGATGGATGTCGACGCCATTCTCGCACGTCGACCACACACGGTCATCGTCGATGAGCTGGCACATACGAACGTTCCCGGCAGCAAGAACCGGAAGCGCTACGAGGATGTGCTGGAGTTGCTCGATGCGGGCATCAATGTGATGACTGCCGTCAATATCCAACACCTGGAGACGCTGAACGATGCCGTGAATCGCTCTGCGAATACGGTCATTCGAGAGACGGTTCCGGATAGCTTTTTCAAGCGCGCGGATGAAGTTGTCAATGTAGACGTGACCGTAGAAGAGTTGCGGCTGCGCCTGCGCGAGGGCAAGATCTACGCGCCTGAAAAGGTGGAGCAGTCCCTCGCGAACTTCTTCCGCAAAGGAAATCTGAATCTGTTGCGGGAGCTCTCGCTGCGCACTACGGCGGAACAGGTGAGCAAGCGAGCTTCGGACTATCGAAGGACGCAGGGTCTGGAACAGGCTCCAATTCCGGAAAAGGTGATGGTTTGCCTGAGCACAAGACCCGGCACTGAGCGCCTGCTGCGCGTGGGCGCACGCGTCGCGGGGCGCTTGGCAAGCAACTGGTACGCCGTGTACGTGACCAGGCCCGAAGACAAGGGCCATAGCGATCCGGAGGCACATAACCGGCTGCAGGAATACCAGCGCATGGCCCGCGATCTGGGAGCGCAGGTCGTGAGTCTGACCGACAACAACGTGTCAGACGCTCTGATCCGCTATGCGCAGCAGGAGAGCATCTCGCATGTCATCTTCGGTCAATCGGTCCGCTCGCGATGGGACATTCTCCTGCGTGGTTCCGTGCTTAATCGGTTTCTGGCCGAGGTGCGGGATGTAACGGTGCAGGTTGTGCCCATGCAGAAGCCGCTCAGGCGCTGATGCATGCGCTCGCCGGCAGCGTGCGATAGTGCCGGCGCCGCATCGTGCAACTCAGTCCACGCGCCGCCGTGGAACAGTTGCATTGTGATACTTTTGAAGTAGCGGCATCCAACGAGCTCGTAGCTCAGCAGGTAGAGCAACGCCCTTTTAAGGCGTGGGTCCTGGGTTCGAATCCCAGCGAGCTCACCACTCCGTTAAGCCGCAGACCTGATTCATCCCCCACACAAAGCGTAATCGTTTTCCAGCAGGAGTGGACGATGGAACCCGCCGAAGCTGCACGGTATTGGGAGAAGAATGCTGAGACCTGGACGCGTCACGCGCGGGCCGGTTATGACATCTACCGCGACAAACTGAATACACCGGCGTTCCTTGACCTGCTTCCGCCGGTTGCTGGACTTGCGGGGCTGGATATCGGCTGCGGCGAAGGCGAGAACACGCGGCAGCTTGCACGGTTGGGCGCGCAAATGTGGGCCGTGGATATCGCGCCAACGTTCATCCGGCACGCACTTTCGCGCGAATCCGCTGAGCCTCTCAGCATTCAATTTCAGGTGGCCGATGGGCACGCGCTTCCCTTCCCGGACGGAACCTTTGATTTTGTGACTGCCTTCATGTCTCTGATGGACATGCCGGATCCAGCGCGCGCATTGCAGGAGGCAGCGCGTGTCCTGCGTCCCAGCGGATTTGTGCAGTTTTCGATCCTGCATCCGTGCTTTTCACCGCCCTATCGCCGCGTGCTGCGCGAGCCAGACGGAACCGTGCGTTCAATTGAAGTGGGGCGTTATTTTGATGCCACCCATGGCGAGGTCGAGACCTGGTGCTTTTCGACCCTGCCGGACGAAGAGCGCTGCAAGGCCGAGCCTTTCCAAGTGCCGCGCTTCCATCGCACACTGTCGAGCTGGATCGAAATCGTGTTGCAGGCAGGACTCGGAATCGAGCGGCTTGCCGAGCCCTGCGCGTGTGAGAAACTTGCTGCGGCGGAGCCTGTCCTGGCGGACACGCGCGTGGCCCCGCTATTCCTGCACATTCGTGCACGCAAGGCTTAGCCCCTTGGCCAGAAGTGCTGCTCCAAGCACGCGCGCAGGCGCTCTGCCGCGCTCTCTGCCGTAATGTCACGCTGCGGCATGCCAAGCATTTCAAAACCGACCATGAACTTGCGCACCGTGGCCGAGCGCAGCAGCGGCGGGTAGAAGTGCGCATGGAAGTGCCACTCAGGATGCGAACAGCCGTCGGTCGGAGTCTGGTGAAAGCCCATGGTGTAAGGGAAACTGGTCGCAAAGAGGTTGTCGAAGCGCGTGGTGAGGCGCTTGAGTGCGTCAGCAAGAGCGTCGCGCTCCGGGCTTGTGAGCTGGGGCATGGAGCCGAAATGCCTGCGACTGACGAGCAGCACTTCAAAAGGCCACACGGCCCACCAGGGCACAACGGCCGCGAAGTGATCATTCTCAAAGACGATGCGTTCACCAGCAACACGCTCAGCGGCTACGTATTCGCACAGCAGGCACTGCCCCTTCTGCGACAGGTGCTCCTTTTGCGCCGCTGTTTCAGCAGAAGGTTCGTCGGGAATGAAATCCGTGGACCAGATCTGTCCGTGGGGATGCGGATTGCTGGCGCCCATCATGGCGCCGCGATTCTCGAAGATCTGTACGTACTGGATCCAGTCGATCGCGCCGAGTTCCTCGTATTCGTGGGTCCAGGCATCCACGACGCGGCGAATCTCGGGCTGCGTCATCCGCGCGAGGGTCAGGCTGTGATCCGGATGAAAGCAGAGCACCTTGCACAGGCCGCGCGCAGACTCGGCCACAAGCAGCGGAGACCCGGCAGCCTTTCCAACGGATGGGGGATCGGGCAGGAGCGCAGCGTAATCGTTTACAAAAGTGAAAATGGAATCGTAGGCCGGGTTCGCGTGACCGCCTGCGCGCTTGTTGCCGGGGCAAAGGTAGCATGCAGGGTCGTAGGCGACGCCGGATGGGGCAGTCTTTTCCGCGACTTCGCCCTGCCATGGGCGCTGCGTGCGATGAGGCGAAACCAATACCCAGGCTTGGCGCAGAGGATTCCACCGGCGGTGGGGAAACTGCCATTTCTTTTCCATGCTTGCTCCGTGAGTCAGTCTATCGCCTTGCATGCAGGGCGCACATCTATTCGGCAACCGGGATAAGAATCTCCGTAATCAGGTCTTCAGCTGGAGTCACACTGGGATCGTTCACATAGTGTTCGATGGCAAAGTCGTTGCGAAGTTTTGCCCTTTCCTGGGCGACAATTTGCCAGACTCGCGCAGAGGCTTCCGGCAAATCGCCGTAGGGACCAGTGAGCACGAAACGTCTGTAGCTGCCACCCGGAAACTGCGTGTAACTGAGAGCTGCAGGCAGATGCTTCGGCGCAGAGGCGAGCATGAAACCTGCGCGGTAAACCATCGTATCCGCCTGGTACAGTGCCATCGCTCCGGTGAGTTCATTGTGCGCTCTGAGCGCGTTTGCCTGTGCATGCAGGTCTTGCCAGGCTGCCGGTGCGTTCTGCTGGAATGACCCGATCCTCTCGATGAACACGTAATGCGTTGCGGGCCAGATCATGGTCTCAGGCTGTTCGGTGAGGTTCATAGCCGGTTCCTTTCCGGGGGCAATTCTCTCATCCCGTAGGCCTTTCCGGTGGTGGCATTTGCGCAACGAATCGCTCGGCAAAAGCGGTACTGTATTCGTCAAGCAGTTCCCTCACCCGGTCGGGCTTGTCCGAACGGAGGATGAGGCCTGCATGATGGTGCTTTTTCATGCGGCAGGCAATCTCCGGGGCGTTGAAGGTGGAGGTGTCGGGCTCAGCGCTTCTCGCCAGGCAGAGCACGCTGCCCGCATAGCTCTCAAATGCCTCGGGGAGCGTGTATGAGTCTCGACGCAGATGAGCAACCTCCAGCTTCGCCCACTCTCTCCAGAGGTTCACACCGGTTGCGGTCGCGACGAGGTCAGCGATGAAGGCGCCGCCGACCCGCGCGGCAATCTCCAAAAAGTAGTAGCGGCCGTCAGCGTGGGCGCGAATGTACTCGGCGTGCGTGACGCCGCGTGCCATACCGAACGCGGGCGCCAGAGAAGCATTCATCGTGCTCAACTCGCTCCATTCCCGGCTGGAGCGATCGACCGTGCGGGTGGTAAAGACGCCACCGTCGTGCATCACCTGCATTGGAGGACGACCGTACTGATGCACGACAGAGAATACGACCTCGTTGTCGCTCACAATCGAGTCCACATGGAAGATGTCGCCGGGCACAAATTGCTCGAGCAGGAAGCAACTCTGGCGGTCGCCGAACTCGTCGAGTGTGCGCCAGAGCGTCTCCGGGTCATTGATGGTACGGATGCCGAGCGCCGATGCCTCCGCGCGCGGCTTGAGGAGCCAGGGGGGAGCAACCC
>JBAUTX010000461.1:0-6024 GCA_049582405.1 Occallatibacter sp.
GACTGATTGCGTGAGACGTTTCGTGACGCGTAAAGGATCGCGAAAAATTCGCTGATAAGGTTATCATGCGGATTTCAAAGGGGGATGCAGGGATCCAGCGGCAACGAGGGCTTGATAGAGGGATTCCCATTCGGTTGCGCGTGCATCCATGTTGAAGTGTGTGGAGACGCGCTCGCGCGCCGCTTCAACCTGCGTGCATCGCGCCTCTGGAGCAAGGCGCAGGAGAGAGCGCATGGCTTCTGCAAGAGCACTTGCGTCTCTTGCGGGAACGATGGCGCCGGTGTCGCCGACCAGTTCGCGGACGCCGCCGACATCGGTGGCAATGATTGGCTTGCCGGCGGCCATCGCCTCCGCTACGACGAGAGGCATACCCTCCCAGGCAGAACTGAGGACGAAGGCGTCGGCAGCGTTGAAAAGTGCAGGCATATCGCGACGGAGGCCGAGATGGCGCACACGTTGGATGACGGATTGCGGAAGAGCCAGGGCTTCATAGGCCGGCTGCCTGGAAGCATGGGCAGGACGTTCCCCTGCAATCCAGAGTTGCGTGCGGGGATGGGTGGGCACAACCTGTGCGAAGGCGTGCAGCAGGTTTGGGAAGTCCTTGGCGGGTGTGGGACGACCAGCGGCCAGGAAGATGAAATCGTCACCGGCGCCCAACTCCGCGCGCGTCTCCTGCAGCGCAGGAAGGTCGAGAGCGAACTCTGCGGGATTGATGGCGTTGGGAACAACACGGCACTTGCGAGCGGGGACGGCACGCAGGCGAATGAATCGGGCTGCTGCTGCGCCGCTCACGGCCGTCGTGTGCAGGCAGAGGAAGTCCGTGAGCCGATAAGCAGCCATCCGCAGCCAGCCTCCCTCGTAGACGTTGTGAATGGTGCAGAGAACACGAGGCACTGCGCCTGTGCACCGCAGGAGGCGCGCAGCAAGATTGGCATAGAAGGTGTGGCTGTGGAGCAGGTCGGGATGGAACCCGCGCAGGAAGTGCCGTGCTCGAAGCAGGGCCCGGAGGACGCCTGACGGCGACTTGCGCAAATCGAGATGAATGACCGGAAGCGAGGTCACCCACTGGTCAGGCTGGGTTGGAAGGAGAGTGAGGATCACGACCGGATGGCCGCGCTGCGCCATGCGCTCGGCTAGTGTGATGACCTGCTTCTCTGCTCCCCCGATGCCGAGCGAGGTGATCAGGTAGGCTATGCGCATGGCAAGAGATGCTCCGCAAAGGACTTGTGCAACAAGGATAGCGTGCCGGGTGGCCGTGCCGATGCGATCCTCACGCCGGGAGTGCTTTTGCGGGCAACGCGCAAGGCACGGAAGGACGAGTTGAGCGATGAGGAGTGCGGGTGAAAGGGCCGAGATCCGCCAGAAAATGGCTTTACACAGGCGGGGCTCCGGGACTGTCTCGATTGCACGCCGTGATATGAATTTTTCGTAATGATTCAAGCGATATGGTTTTTCATTAGGGGAAAGGGTCAGCGGGAAGATAAGGTGCGATTTCTCAATGAAATCCTTGGGAACTAATGGCATAATGGGCAGTACAAGCACTTCGAGGAGAACCATGGCAGGAGATATTCAACTAACTTGCAGCGATTGCGGGCAGGATTTTACCTTCACCGCTGCCGATCAGGCGTTCTTTCAGGAACGTGGCTATTCAACCCCAAAACGCTGCAAGTCCTGCCGCATGGCCAAGAAGAATGATCAGGGTGGTGGTGGCTCCGGTTATCGCTCGGCCCCTGCACAGGGGACACCGGTAATCTGCTCTGGCTGCGGCCAGCCGACGACGGTTCCCTTTGAACCACGTGGTGACAGACCCGTCTTTTGTCGCGATTGCTACCAGGCGCGCAAAGGCAGCAGCGGTGGGAGTTCACGCGGCCGCGGGCGCTACTAAGGTCTCTCCAGAAGCCGTTTGGATCGGGAAAACTCGGTCGATGTCCATCTCACGTGAGTCTTGCGGGTGTGCTTGAGCAAGAGCGTGAGGGGCTGTTGACCCAGGGTGACGATTGGGCTTGATGCAGCGGTGAGATTGCGATACAACCGTGTTTCAATGCAGAAGGGGTAGTGCGCCGGCGGCGACTACCCCTTCTGCATTTTCGTTGTGTCTGTGAACGGTTTAGCGATGCTTCCTGGCGGCTTTGGCGGCCGGTTTTGCTGGAGTCTTGCGTGCTGCTGGCCTGGCCGCTTTTGCTGGCTTGGCCGGCTTGGAAGACTTGGCCGGTTTCGCAGGTTTGACCGCTTTTGCTACCTTGACGGGAGCCTTCTTCTTTGGCGCTGCAGGCTTGGGGGCCGGTTTCGCGGCTGGCCTGGCTTTCGCTGACGCCTTGGCGGGAGGTTTCACGGCTGCCTTCGCGGGCGCTTTAGCCGGGGCCACAGGCCTGGCAGGAGCCGGTTTGAGGGCCGCAGCCTTTTGGGCCACGGGTGCGGGTTTTCCTGCGGGCGCCTTGGCGGGCGGCGCCTTCGGAGCAGGTGGCGCTGTCTTGGAAGCTGCCGCTTTGGCCGGTGGCGCCGGCGCCTTGGACTTCACACCTTTGCGAGCAGGCGTAGCGGCTTCTTCCTCTTCGCCTTCCTCGCCCTCGTCTTCCTCGACCAATTCTGGCTCTGCTTCCTCCTTCGGTAAGCCCAGATCCAGATCTTCGTCTTCGCCACCGATGTCGTCGAGATCCTCTTCGTCGAGTTCCTCCTCGGCCTCCTCGTCTTCGTAGGAACGCTCCTTCAGTTTTGCCTCGGCTCCGCGCTTCGCACGGCTGCGTTTGAAGGTGACCTGCGGTGGCGGTGCAGGGGGCGAATAGGGCTCAAGGAAGGCGCGTGTCTCTTCAGGCGTAGTCAGCTTGCCATCAATGAGCTCAAGAAAGAGCTGCTGAAGAAGGGCGGGATAGGCCGGTAGTTCGGGAGTAATCCGCATCTCCTGCATGAGGGCATGCGGAATTCTCTGGCGCGCTTCGGGCCAGACCCTCAGGAAGGTCTCATAGCGGTTCCTGATGCCTGCGTCCTTTGTGGTAAATCCGAGCCATAGAACAGCCTCAGGATCGTAGCTCGTGAAGAGCTTGTAGCTCGCGGAGGGTTTCTGATGCTCCTTGGCCGTCAGCTGCCTGGCAAACGCTGCGGCAATGGCATCGAGACTGTTCCACTCTTCCACGAAGCCGGGACGAAGCATCAGCTTCTTGAGTGCGGAAAGGTCCTTCGGCGCCAGCCGGGCTGTGAGCATCTGCATCTGCGCGGCTGACATATCGGGATGGATGCCCTGCATGAGAAGTTCCACGGTTAGATCATGGAGCGCCTTGAGCTTGTCCTCATCGGCCCTGGCGGAGGTCCAGGCAGGAAAGAGCACCTTCATCCAGCCGTCGGCTTCGAGTGCGCGCAGAACCTTGAGCCCGTCGTCTTCATGCCCAATCTGCTCAAGCTCACGGCTGCGGTCCAGCGGGGGGAGATGCTCGATGACGGCCTCTTCCATTGCGTTGTCATATCGCTGCTGGGTGCGAGGGTCGAGCTCCCAGCCAAGGCGGGTACGGTAGCGCGTGGCCCGAATCAGCAGTACGGGCTGCTCAAGAAAGCCATAGTTGGAGACCAGGCGTAAGGTGCGGGCTTCGATATCCGCGGCTCCATTCAATGGGTCCATCAACAAACCGAAGGAGCCCTCATTGAGGGAGATCGCCATGGCGTTCACCGTGAAATCACGGCGGCGCAGATCCTCCTGAATGGACGAGGCGTGAAAGACAGCTTTGCCGGGCTTGGGATACTCGCGGCGGTGAGTACTACTCACGTCGACGCGGATAGTGCCCGGGAAGCAGAGATAAAGAGTTCGCGCTTCCGCATCCTCGCCCCAGATTTTTGCGCCGAGCTTTTCGAGCGGTTTGCGGAGCTTGAGAGCATTGCCCTGGACGGCAACCTCGATGTCGCGGACGGCATGGCCGCTGGTGAGATCGCGAACGGCATCCCCGGCGAGAAAGAGGAGCATGCCGGCATCTCGGGCTGCATCGCGTAAGTGGCGCAAGGCACTCTGCTGGTCAGCCGAGAGCCGGTTTTCAAGAAGGTAGATGTAATCGGGCATTCCGCTCCCTGCTTCCGTCGCCCTTTCCTTGAGCCAAGTGGCTGAAGCGGATACACTTATAGCCTACCCAAGCAAGGGTTGCAAACCAACACATTAACACAACTTGACGGGCTTGACCAGAGCAGGACGCACAAAGTTTGTTGCAGTTCTTCCGCTGGGGGACGGCCGGGTCGTGCGACAATCCAGAGCGATGGCCTCTTTGCGTAAGCCCGTGATTGTGCGGAAGTTCTCGCGAGACTGGGTGGCGGGCTATGCCGGGACCGGGATGGGCCTGGACGCGCATGCGCTGGAGCTTCTCGACCTGGGCGGGAAGGTGGTTTCCATTGCGTGGGACGCCGTGAAGTGGGTGTGTTTTGTGCGGGAACTGACGGCGGGCGAGCCGAACAATCCAGAACGCCTGCAGCAGAAACGCTTCACGGTACGGCCCCGCACACGGGGACTCTGGCTGCGGATGACCCTGACCGATGGCGACGAGCTGGAAGGAATTGCCGCCAATGACCGTTCCCTGGTGGAAGGCCAAGGGATCATGTTGATCCCTCCGGACATGCGGTCAAATACGCAGAGGATTTATGTGCCGCGGCGGGCGATCCAAACGCTGGAAGTGGTGGCGCTGATTGGTGCTGCCCGAGGCCGCGGAACTGCGACGCGAGCGGCTTCGAGCCAGCCGGAGCTTTTCCCTGCCGAACCCGGCGACGAAGCCTGAGGGGGCGTGCGTCTCACACAGAGCAAAGCGGCGTCCGTTACAATCACCACGATGAAACTTGGCGAGCTAGCAGCCCGGCTGGGCGCGGAGTTACGCGGCGATGCATCCGTGGAAGTGACGGGCGTCAAAGGCATTGAAGAGGCCGGTGCAACAGAAGTGACCTTCGTTGCGAACCCGCGCTATGCGGGACTGGCACGGACGACGAAGGCTGCTGCAGTGCTTGTGGAACCGGACTTTCCCGAGCTTCCCGGGGCTACGCTGCGCATCCGGAATCCTTACCATGCGTTCTCTCGCGCACTGGGGATGTTTTATCAGCCACCGTCCTATCCGCCCGGTGTTCACCCGACGGCGGTGATTGATTCCACGGCGGAGATTGGCGAGGGCGCGCATATCGGCGCCTACGTCGTCATCGGACCGGGCGTGAAGCTGGGACCGCACGCAACGCTCCTGCCGCATGTGGTGCTGTATCCGGGCGTGCAGGCGGGGAGCCATCTGTTTGCGCATGCACACGCCGTCGTGCGCGAGGGCTGCATGCTGGGCGACCATGTGACGCTGGAGAATGGCGCGATTGTGGGCGCAGACGGCTTTGGATTTTCAAAGAATGAGGCCGGGCAGTGGGAGAAGATTCCCCAGTCGGGACCTGTGCGGCTGGGCAACCGTGTTGACGTGCAAGCCAATGCCTGCGTGGACCGGGCAACGGTGGGTGCGACGGAGATTGGCGATGGCACGAAGATCGACAATCTGGTGCAGGTGGGCCATGGGTCCCGCGTGGGTCAGGATACGCTGTTGTGCGCGCAGGTGGGGCTGGCCGGGTCCTCCATGGTGGGAAACAATGCGATTCTTGCCGGGCAGGCCGGGGTTGCCGGGCACTGTGAGCTGGGTGATGGGGTGATTCTGACGGCGCAATCCGGTGTTTCGCATGATGTTCCGGCGGGAAAGATGATTTCCGGCTCGCCGGCCTTTGACAACCGGCTGTGGCTGCGAGCGGTAGCGCTCTTCCAACGTCTGCCGGAGTTGGCGAAGCGCCTGGACCGGCTGGAAAAGAAAGTCGCTGCAGGTTCCACTGCGGGCCAGGAGGAAGCGCGATGAGGACAATCCGCGGTGGTTTGACTGCGATGGCTGCAGCCGTGTTGCTCCTGGCTGCAGGGTGCCATTCGAGCCGCATCGATGTCACAGTCTCGAACCGGACGGGCGTTTCGATTTCGCTGCTGGAGGTGGACTATCCGAGTGCCAGCTTTGGAGCGGATGCGCTGGCCGCAGGTGCGGTGTATCACTACCG
>JBAUTX010000462.1:0-8018 GCA_049582405.1 Occallatibacter sp.
GACCTTCTCGACACGGCGGGCATTCGCACCACCTATGGCGCAGAACCTTATCGCGACCGCGTTCCCGTGGAAGACAGCGCTGTCGTGAAGCGGCTCAACGCGGCCGGCGCCGTGCTGCTCGCCAAGCTCAGCATGGGCGCGCTTGCATTGAATGACATCTGGTTCGGCGGGCAGACGATGAATCCCTGGCTGCTGGAGGAAGGCTCGTCCGGATCGAGCGCAGGCCCCGGTGCGGCTACGGCTGCCGGGCTCGTCGGCTTTGCCATCGGCAGTGAAACGGGCGGCAGCATCGTCAGCCCCTCCATGCGTTGCGGCGTCACCGGACTGCGGCCCACCTACGGCCGCGTGCCGCGTACCGGCGCCATGACGCTGTGCTGGTCGCTCGACAAGCTAGGCCCCATGACGCGCAGCGTGGAGGACACGATGCTGGTGCTCAATGCAATCTCCGGCTGGGATACCGGCGATATGGAGTGCGTGCCAAGCAGGCTGGCCTTTGACGCCAATGCGAGCGTGAAGGGGCTGCGCGTCGGCTACTTCCCTGCCTGGATGAAGGAGAGCCCTGCCACCGACGTGGATCGCGCCGCACTGGAGACGGTGAAGAAACTCGGCATGACGCCCGTCGAGGTCTCACTACCGGAATGGCCCTACGACTCGCTCAATCTCATTCTGTTTGCCGAAGCCGCGGCCGCATTTGAAGAGCTGACCCTGAGCGGCAAACTCGATGCGTTGAAGATGCAGGTGCCGGACGCGTGGCCCAATGTCTTCCGTCAGGCACGTTTCCTCTCGGCGGTGGACTTTGTACAAACCGACCGCATGCGGCGCAGGGTGGCCCTGGAGATGGCTCGCCTCTTCCAGAGCGTGGACATGTTGCTGGTGCCTTCCCTGCGCGATGAGATGCTGGTCATCACCAATGCCACCGGGCACCCCTCACTGACCTTCCGCGCCGGATTCGTCGAAGTATCGGAGGCGCGCAGCGACTGGGCCCCCGACACGAAGCATCCGCTGCCGAAATTCTCTCCGCCGCGCCGCGTGCCGCACGGTGTCACGCTCATCGGGCGGCTGTTTGACGAGGGCACGATCGCGCAGGCCGGACTCGCGATGGAGAAGGCCTTCGGCGTGGCGACGCAACATCCACCTGCATTCTAATTTCATCCCGCTTTTAGTTGGGCGGCTGTGGGCCGAATCGCAAATGCCCGGCAGAAGGCCTCTGCAACCTTCGGTCCCAGCTCAGGTCGATTGCGCGGCTCGTCCTTCGCAAAGATATGCACAAAGAGCATGGGGCCAAGCAGAAGCGCGAGAGCGGTGTCGAAGTCGAGCCCCGGGGGCAAATGGCCGCGCTGGATTCCGCGCTTCAAAATGCGACGAATCGATTGCCGCGGCGGCTCTGTGACGCGCTGCCGCCAGGCTCGGCCGAACTCCTGATGCACGGCTGAGTACGCGATGAGCGTCGGCATGATGCGGTTGCGCTCCGCATCCAGATCATTGGGCGGCCGGCGACTCAGGACCGCAGCCAGATCCTTGCACAGGTCGCCCGTGTCCGCCTCTTCGCGTTCCTGATCAAGGCCATTGACAAAGACCATCACCTCCATCAGCAATGCTTCCTTGTCTGCCCAGTGGTTGTAGATGGTGGCCTTGCTCACGCCGGAGGAGCGCGCGATTGCATCCATGCTGGTGCCATCGATGCCACGCTCGCCAAACAAGTCGAGCGCGGCGCGGATGACCTTCTCGTGTGCCTCTTGACTGCGCGCCCTTGCCACCGTCAAATCTCGATCTTCGAAAAGCGTTGCGCGCCGATCACCAACAGCACTGCACCCACCACGGCCAGCACCAAGGCATCGGTTCGCGCGCCAAAGTGTGACAGGCCCAGCAACGATGCGCGCATTCCATCGATGCCGTAGGTCAATGGATCAAGCGCGGTGACCGCTGCCAGCGCCTTTGGAAGACCGGTGAGCGGAAACAGCGCACCGGAAAGGAAAAAGAGCGGCATCACTAGAAAATTCATGATGAGCTGAAAGCCCTGCATGTCCTGCAGACTTGAGCCGATCGCCACACCCAGCGCGGCAAAGACCACCGCAATCAGCACCATGAAAAGCAGCGCCGCCGGCACCATCATCAGGTGCTGCGGACGAAATCCGGCAATGACGCACACGACCGTCACCAGCAGCCCCTGCACAATCGCTACCGTGGCACCGCCCAGTGTTCTTCCGATCATGATTTGAAGACGCGGCACCGGCGCTACGAGCGTCTCCTTCAGGAATCCAAACTGCCTGTCCCACAAGAGTCCTAGTCCTGAGAAGATCGAGGAGAACAACACAGTCATCCCGATCACGCCCGGCGCGACAAACTGGAAGTAGCTGCCGTTGCCTGCCCGCTGGAAGACCGGCCCAAGGCCGAAGCCGAGCACCAGCAGATAGAGCATGGGCTGGCCCAGCGACGCCACAATTTGCGCCCGAGACCTGACATATCGTTTCAACTCGCGCAGCCAGAGAATGTAGATCGCGTTCATCGTCTCCCTCCGCTCCACATGCGCGCAAACTGCCGCATCTGGTCCGCTCCACTCGCGCTTTCGTCGCGGATGGTTGTGCCCGTCAACGCCAGGAAAGCTTCTTCCAGGCTCTGCGTGCCCGTTTGATCCTTGATCTGCTGCGGCGTTCCCTGCGCAACCAGCTTGCCGTGGTCAATGACGCCGATGCGGTGCGCCACACGGTCCGCCTCATCCATGTAGTGCGTGGTCAGGAAGACGGTCACTTTCTCTGTCTCGTTTACCTTTTTCACATGCGTCCAGAGCTGGTTCCGGCTTTGCGGGTCGAGACCCAGCGTTGGCTCATCGAGAAATAGAATGCGCGGCGTGTGGAGGAAGCCACGCGCAATCTCAAGCCGCCGCTTCATGCCTCCGGAGAACTTCTTCACCTGATCGTTGCGGCGCTCCCACAATTCGAAGAGCTTGAGCAGCTCCTCGATGCGCTGGCGGCGATGCCGGTGCGGCACATGGTAGAGCACCCCGTGCACCTCCATGTTTTCCCACGCCGTGAGATCACCGTCCAGGCTTGGGTCCTGAAAGACGATCCCGAATCGCTTGCGCGCTTCATTCTGGTGCTTTTGGGGATCAAGCCCGTCCAGTTCGATGGCTCCCTGGCTGGGCTTCAACAGGGTCGTCAGCATTTTGATCGTTGTCGTCTTGCCGGCCCCGTTCGGGCCGAGGAAGGCAAAGATCTCCCCCCGCTCCACGTCGAACGAGACATCGTTCACCGCAGTGAAGGAGCCAAAGGATTTCACAAGATTACGCACACGGATCACGGGCGACCTCCTGACCATAACTATACTGTACGGTTCAGTATTGTTTGTCAAGAGGCCGCTCAGCACATTGCAAAGCCTGGAAGCTTCTGCCCCTACGCGCGCACCTGTTCTTCTGCGATTGCGTTCAGCATCGCCTCGTTCTCTGAGAATTTGAACGAGGGCAGCTTTCGCTCCTGCGCGATGCCGTTCTCAACGCGCCCCAGCAGTGCCAAATCGTCCTTCGTGACTGGCTGCAAACCGAAGGCTTCCAGCCTTGCAACAATTTCTTTCTCGCTCATCGTCTGGGTATCGGGGGCACTTTTCGCGTACTCAATCGCCCGTGCCGCACCTACTTCCCCGTCGTGACGCGCGATGCCTGCCAGGCCAGTGCTGGCCTTACGCGCCCAGCCAGCGACAAACCAGCCAGGAATCACCGCACCAGTCTTCGGATCCACCACCTGGTAGCCGGGCTCCTTTGGATGCTCCGGATCAGGTTGTGTCGCGTAGCCATACGGCCCCATGGGAAGGCCGATCTTCGGGTCATGCTCATCGCCAATGGCAAAGATCAGCGTGTCCACTTCAAGCTCGGTGTGCTGACCATTCGCCACGGCCGATGTGCTGCCGTCTGGCTTCAGCACCAAATCGTTCTCGGCAACCTGCAGCCGCGCGATACGCCCCTTTGCGTCCGGGATGATCGCGCTTGGAGACGAAAGGAACCGGAACGAAAGGCGCGGCGGAACCGCAGTGAACTCCGGGTTTGCCAGTTTGCGGAAGTGCTCCTGAAAGAGCTTTCCGGCCGAGACGTCCTGGTTGCAGCGTGCACAACGTTCGCGCACACGCTCCAACTCTGCCGTCAGTTCATCGCGCGATACATGCTGCTCGACGTACTCGATCTCTTTCTCATCAAACTTCACTTCGATGGGACCACGGCGGGCAATGACGACCACACTCTCGGTCACACGTCCTGGCGCATCCTCCAGCACCCAGCGTGCGATGTCGATGGCCACATTGCCAACGCCCACGATTGCGACGCGCTTCCCCGTTGAGAAGTCCATGGAGGCGTAAGGCGGCAGCTGGTTGTAGGCATAGACAAAGTCCTTTGCTGCGTACACACCTTTTGCGTCTGCACCCGGCAAACCCAGCTTCCTGGCTCCTTGCGCACCACAGGCAAAAACGATCGCCGCCGGGTGCATGGCCTCCAAATCCTGAATCTTCAGTTTGTGCTCATTCCCCACCTGTACATTGCCAAGATAATGCACGTTCGGCATGGCAAGTACCTGCGCAAACTGCTTCCGCAGGCCCAATTTCATCTTTTCCTTGACTGGATAAATACCGTATTCAACCAATCCGCCGGGCTTAATATCGCGATTAAAAATGAAGACGTCATACCCGGCAAGAGCCATTTGCCGGGCCGCAAACATCCCCGCCGGCCCGGCCCCTACCACAAAGATTCCCTTCACCCGTCACCCCCTGCTCTATTTTGAGTTTGCACTCAGCAGCAGCGTTGTCTGTTGGAAGCAAAATTCCGCACTTTTGTAAGTGGAGAGCGTTCAAGGCATTTTGACGGCCGGAAACTCGCGAATTCGCGCGCCTTCTGAAGCACCCGGCCGATCACTCCGCCTTTGGACCTTTCCAGCCCTTCCCAGGAAGGGCCTGCTGCCATGCTCGGCGTTCAAAAATACGATGCGATGTGTTCCAAATCACACTACCATGTGATGCGTCGACGACGGCCTTACAGATCTTCCACGTCTGGCTCGAGGTCGATCTCCTGCACATGTGCATGCTTTTTAGGCGGCGCCTCGGCCGTGGCCTCGGGGGCGCGCTCGGCAGGGGCAGTTGCAGGACTCCCCAACAGCACATCCATGCGATAGCCGGCCTTCTCCGCGGTGGTCAGTGCTTCCTCCACCGTGCGGGTGAGCCGTCTCACCTCCCCGCGGGCAGGCGATGGCTGTGCGGCGAGCCGCAGCATGGAGGGTAGCAGCAGCCACCAGAGCAGCTCCTCGTAGCCCTCGCGGACGAGGTAGTTATGCCCCTGCGCCTCGTGAATGCCCGTAAGCCATCGCACATCGGTGTCGAGCCAAAGTGCAGGCGCAAGCAGAACACGCTCTTCGGATAGCTGCTGTTCGGCGGGAGCCGCAGCTCCGGTATTGATTGCACCCGCGGACTGCGGCTCCTCCACGGCGGACGTCGAAACAGTGGCAGGTTGCGCGGAACCAGCCTCGGCCAGCAGCACGACTTTGATCCGAGCAGCGGCCCGCCACCCATCTTCCCCTTCAAAGCCGAGTGCCTGGAAGATCTGCGCGAAGGGCTCACGCAGCCGCAGACGATCAAAGAGATCAAGCGCCACCCGGGCGGCCTGTTGGGGCCGGATAAACTCCGCCACCGTCTCAAGCGCGCACCAGGCAAAGAGCGGCCCCCACATTGCTGTCGCAGTGAGCTGCGGGCTGGGGCTCGGCAGGACACGACGCGCCGCGACAGTCCAGGGCGCTGGCGAAAGCACTTCGATGGCAGGCAGGCGCATGGCAGCCCGCAGGCGCGAACGGCACGCATCGGCCAGTTGCTCTGCGCTTGCTGAAGACGGCTCGACCCCACGCTGCCCCTCGGCTCTAAGTCGCGCCAGATAGATCGGCTGAGTCGTGCTCAAGAAATGCTCACAGCGCAGCCATGCCTGATCGAGAAACTCACTGCGCTGTTGAGACAGGCTCTCGCCGACTCCGCCACCATCCCTGCGTGGGTGCTCGGCGAGATCTGCCAGTGTGCGCACCATGTCCGGGTCCAGCAGATGGCGCAGTGCATCGTGCACAGGCCGCAATTCGAGCTGGATCAGTGCATCTTCGAGGTCGGGCACGCCGCGCCCATTGAGGAAGTCACAGAGCTTATCCCAGGGCTTCTCGGCCGTTGCGTGCAGCTCGTGCCAATCCATGAATACATGGCACTGGTAGGCATGCAGGTCCAGGGTCAAGCCACGCTCGCGCAGATCACTGGCCCGGCGCAGATATTGGAGCCCTGTGAGAGAGTCGCGCCAGGAGAGGATGGCGGCATGGTGCCCGTCGATGCCAAGCCCTTCTGCAAGACGTCGCTGGCGCAGGTGGCCTGCCGACTTGTCTGCATACGCCGCGGAGAAATCGATGGTGCCGTGCGCTGTGCCGTAGCGGTTGTTATAGACCACGAGCGCCCGCTCATGGCCGCTGCGATTGGAATAAGCGAAGACGTTTTCGTCCACCGCGCCGGATGCCTGGAAGAAATCGTACAGCAGAAAATTGTGGCTCTCTGCAAACAACCAGCGGCGATGCAGCAGCGGAGCGATCTCGCGCTCGTGCCGCTCCACAAGCCAGTGGTCGGGCGTCTCGTCATAGCGCGGCCGCTGGTACTCCATGCCGTACTTTTCCGTATAGCCCTCGATCTGCCCATGGCCAAACATCGGCAGGCCGGGCAGCGTGGACATCAACACCGCAACCCCAAAGCACTTGTCCCCTTTACCAAACTGGTCAATCGCCGTGCGCTCATCCGGATTGCTCATGAAGTTCACATAGCGTTTCATGATGTCCGGATCGAACTCGAGTGTGTTCTTGATGACCGACCGGTACTCCGCATTCTTTTCATCGCGCAGCATGTTCATGAAAGCGCTGTTATACACGCGATGCATGCCAAGCGTGCGGACAAAATAGCCTTCCATCAGCCAGAAGGCTTCGGCGAGCAGGAGTGTTCCCGGCACTTCCGCGGCAACGCGATCCACCACTTCGCGCCAGAATTCATGCGGCATGTGCTTGTTGAATTCGTGCTGCGTCATGCTGTATTCCGCGCGCGAAGGAATAGCGCCGCTTGACCCCGGCCCTGGGAACCAGAGCCGATGAAAATGGCGCTTGGCAAGCGTCATCGCAGCGTCAAATCGAATGATCGGGAACAGCCGCGCCACGTGCAGGATGGTCTGGATCACCTGCTCACGCACCGCTGGATTCAGATAGTCCAGCTGCGCCGTGTCATTCCACGGAAAGCTCGTCCCATCATTGCCGTGATAGATGTAGCGCGTGTCGCCAGTGGCCTTGTCACGACGCTGGAAGACCACGGCGGCATCCGTCTGTTCGAAATAGTGGTCCTCAATCTTCATCTCAACGCGCCCATCGCTCGAAAGGTCCGGTCCTTCAAATGAGTACGCTGGATAAGGAGGATGCGGGCGCGCGATGAACCACTCGGGATGCTCCGCCACCCATGGCGAGTCGATGCCCATGTGGTTTGGCACCATGTCACTGGCCAGCCGCACTCCGAAGTGAAAGGCGCGATCGCGGAGATTCATGTAAGCAGCCTCGCCCCCCAGGTCATCGGCAATGCGATAGTCGTAGAGCGAATACGCTGAGGCCACCGCGTCGGTATTTCCGCAGAGCAGCTTGATGGTCTTCGAGGCCCGGCTCCGCTCCCACACGCCAATCAGCCAGAGCGAATTGATGCCGCGATGCGCCAATGCGGCCAACTCCTCGTTGGGAATCTCGTCCAGCCGGCGGATGTGCCTTCCATATTGCTTGCTGAGCTGCGCAAGCCACACGTAGGTGCTCTTGGCGATGAGCACGGTGTTGGGCATCCATGCGGTGTCCTGGCTGAATTTTTCATACTCATGCGCCAACTCGACGAAACTGGGCACCTGCGACTCGCTGGCGATGGACGGCCACTGTTGCTCGCCCCGCTCGCGCCGGCGCCGGGCAGCCTCCTCCGCGGCAGATCGCGCCCTCGATGCATCCGGATTGAAT
>JBAUTX010000463.1:0-7651 GCA_049582405.1 Occallatibacter sp.
GGTAGACGTTCTCGACTGTAAAGCCCGGTGTCGCCGGCGGTGCGGCAGGAATCAGCAGGGACTGTACTGTTTTGGCGGCCTCGAATTCCCCGGCCAGTCGTTCTTCTTCTTTGCGCGCCAGGGAGAATCGGCGCACGAGAAAGATCAACAGGGAGAGGAGGAAGATGAGCCCGATGACGTCACCCAAAGAAATCGGGAATGGCCGCTCGAAAAGTCTAGGTTCGACCGAAAAAATATGGCTTGAACCGCTCAACTGCGCGATGATCCGAGCCGTCAGGCTGGCGCAATACATACCGTATGAGAGCGTGACGGGCACGAGCAGCAAGCGAGCGGAGACGTCTTTTCGAAAGGCCCCAATGAGCAGTCTGGCGATGATCCAGACATAGGCGGGAACGGTGCATGCCTCGGCAATGGCAAAGGAAATTCCCATCCCTGTCCACTGAAAGTAGATCAGGGCTGCTGTGAGAGGACTTGCTGCAACCAGGAGGCAGATTGTCCACCACAGAAACGACCGGCGCACACGCAGGACAACGGAGAAGAACGCCAAAGCTGCCAGCACGGAGGATGCACCGGCGATCAAGCGCAGCAGGTCCCAGAGCGGCATGGGAAGCGAACCCAGATTCAGCATCAGATGGAGTGCGGCATCTGCGGATTGCGACAGAAGCAGAATGGAGAACCAGAGGTACTCTCTGTCACTGGTGCGGAGCAGAAACAGTGCCAAAATGGCAAGCCCGATCAACCCGGCAAAGAGCCCGTATGCATATTCGCTCACGAAATTCTGCGCGCTATAGTTCAGATAGGATTCGCGGTGGATAGCGAGCAGCGCCGGATCTCCTACCTCGTTACCCTTTCCCCGAGCTCCTGCGCCCGTCCAATATACGATAGGCAGGTAGGTCCAGACGCGCAGGGCAATTTGTATGGCGTGCGGCCCCTTGGCGCCTGCGGGAAGCGGAAATATCGCTGCCCGTCCGGCGAAGACGGGGTCGCGGGTGGCCACGGCCGCGCCGGCGCTGCCAATCAGCTTGCCATCCGCATAAGCTTTATAGCCGTCGAGAATTCCGGTCAGCAGCAGACCGACCGGGCGGCCGTTGCCGGGAACCTCGACCTTGAAGCGGTACCACGCATATCCGTTGAAGGCGGGATAGCCCTGCCTGGTCCAGCTTTCGCCGGAGCGTATCAACGGCCAGCTTGAGTCGTCGAAGTCGGGGCTGGCCCACGCGGGATCGTCGCCCGTGTGGAAGCGCCACAAGCCGTCGAGCGAAGTCACCGGCTCGCGGCCCGTGACGAGGCTGAAGCTCTGCGCCGTCACCGCAGCGCCGCAGCTCATGGCAAACAGCAGCGCAAGTACAACCATCCTCTTCATGCCGGAACCCCCTCCAGCTTCCCCGCGAGCACCGTCCTTTTGAGCGCTGGCCTGAGCGCCATGTCACGCGTTGTCCCAGGGAGGTGCTGCGCGCGGGACGGTCCGCAGACGCGCAGGACGAGCAGCACGAGCGGCAGGGGAAGGTTCTTCATTTAACTGCCGATTGTATGACAACGGTGAAAGAGCGGGCCGGGCCAAATGTGCGCATGCACGGAAACCCGGGCTCCGGTGTCGTGACCATGGCGCCCGGAGCAGTCGCGACAAGCCGCGTTGAGGACCCCTAGTTGGATTTTGCTTCGGGGCCTTCTTGTTCGTCGCCTTCGACGGCGATGCGGAGGGAGCGGAGGAAGTTGAGGTCGTTGCGGGTGAAGGGTCCGTCCTCGGCAGTGCCGTCGCCGGAGTGCTCGGCTTCTGCTTCGTCGGAGACTTCGTTGAGTCCGATGGTGGCCTCGAGCATGAGCAGGACATCGAAGCCGTACTTGCGGATGTCCTGGACGACGCCGGCGATCTGCTCGCTTTCAATGACCGATTCGTGGATAGCCTCTCCGAGCTGCTGGATCAGTTCGCGCAGGTGAGCGTCACGGCGGGATGCCAAGGGTTACCTCCGGTGTGGCGCCAGCGCGAGGGAGAGGCGCGGGAGCGCTCAGGTTTTCACTACATTACTGCCATCGGACGCCCGGGGCAACAGGGGTCACTGGGAATTCTGCGTGGAGCAGGACCCGGTCGTGCACTGCTACCATCATATCGGAATGAGACCGGAGAAAATTGGGCGCGTGCTGGGCGTGGGGCTTCGCGTGGCGGGGCGCATGGCGAGCGAGCGAATGAGCGGTGCAACAACGGTGACCGCGCAGACGCCGGCACCGCAGACAGGCGCGACGACCCGGAGTGCGGGGCAGGCGTCAGGAACTGCAACCAAAGGAGTTGCGAGCGGGATTGGCGGGTTTCTGCGGCCGTTCCGGCAGGTGGGCGGCACCATCTGGCTGGAGGTGACGGGGGTGTTTTTCTTTCTGCCGGTGCTGGTGTTTGCGCCGACCATCTGGCGGACGCGGGCGAGCTGGGAGCACGGGCCGGATCACCGGCTGTTTGTAGCGGCGGCGATTGTGGTGACGGTCTTTTTCTACCTGGGCGTGACGTCGTTCTGGCGGGCTCGGCGGCGGTAGAAGCGGGCGGAATGCGCGTCGGCCGGACGGGTGAAGTGCCAGACAGCCATCGCGAGCGCGAGGGCGCCAAGGATGTACGCGAGGACGGCCGTGTGGCCGGTGTGGATGTGCCAGCCGCGGTAAAAGGCGAAGGCCGCAGCGAGGAGCATGACGAAGCCGCGCACGGGATTCATGCAGAAAGCACCTGATGCGGCGCGGCGCATTTCGATGCGAAGCCGGGTTTGACCCTGCCGCGGCGCGCTGCCTATTGTGAACAGGGTAACGCAGAACAAGGAGAGAAGACGATGAGCACCCCGGCAAGCAGCTCCGCAGTGGCGCAACCTGCACTGAAGAAGACCGCATTGAATGCCACGCATCGCGCGATGAAGGCCAAGATGGTGGACTTTGGCGGTTGGGATATGCCGGTGGAGTATCCGGGGAATGGCGGCGGGCTGATTGCCGAGCACATGGCGGTGCGGACGGGCGTGGGGCTGTTTGACGTGAGCCACATGGGCGAGATCCAGTTTCGCGGGCCGGGGTCGCTGGCCGCGGTGCAGCGGATCACGATGAACGATGCGGCGCGGCTGAAGGATGGACAGGCGCACTACTCCGCGCTGCTGACGCCGCAGGGAACCTTTGTGGATGACATCCTGGTGCACCGGCTGGGCGAGAACGATTTTCTGCTGGTGGTGAACGCGGGGACGAAGGACAAGGACTTTGCGTGGATTCGCAGCCAGGTGGGCGGGATGCCGGGGATTCATCTGAGCGACTATTCGGCGTACTACTCGCAACTGGCGGTGCAGGGGCCGCGCGCGCTGGAGACGCTGAAGAAGCTGACGAAGGTGGATCTGGCGGCGATCAGGAACTACTGGTTCACGTGGGGCACGGTGGCGGGCGTGGCGAACGTGATGATTGCGCGGACGGGCTACAGCGGCGAGGACGGGTTTGAGGTGTATCTGCCGGCGGATGAAGCGACGACGGTGAAGGTGTGGGAGGCGCTGCTGGAGGCGGGCGCGGAGTTCGGCATCCGGCCGTGCGGGCTGGGCGCGCGAAACACGTTGCGGCTGGAAGCAGGGATGAGCCTCTACGGGCACGAGATCAGCGAAGAGATCAACGTGCTGGAGGCGGGGCTGGAGCGCTGGCTGAAGCTGGACAAGGGATCTTTTATTGGACATGACGCTTTGGTGGCTGTCCAGGAGAGTGGCGGGCCGAAGCGGAGGATTGTGGGCCTGGAGATGGTGGAGCGCGGGATTGCGCGGGATGGGTACTCCGTACATTCCCTTTCCGGGGAAGTGATTGGGCGGGTGACGTCGGGCTCGCCGGCGCCGTTTCTGAAGACGAATCTTGCGATGGCCCTGGTGGAAGCGGGCGCGGCGGCGAGCGACGAGATGGTGGTGGAGTGCCGCGGGAATCGGGTGAAGGCGAAGCGCGTGCCGCTGCCGTTTTACAAGCGGGCGAAGTAGCGCGAAAGCTGGTCAGTCCGGCTGGGGTTGCTTTGACTTGGCGGACGATTGCACGGCTCCGAGGACGTAGCGCCGGAACTCCTGCGCGAGGCCCTGGGGAGCCGGGCTGGTGGCATAGGTGATGAGGAATTCGCGGCGGATGCGGAGGCTTTCGACGGGGACGACCTTGAAGCTTTTGCCGCTGCGAGAGTCCTGAGCGATGGCCCAGCGGGAGACGAAGCCTGCGCCGAGGCCGGCCTCGACGGCGGATTTGATGGCCTCGGTGGAATCAAGCTCCATGGCGATGCGGAGTTCCGCGCGCTTGATGTGATGGCGCTCGAGGGCCAGCTCGAGGACGCGTCGTGAGCCCGACCCGCGCTCGCGCATGAGGAGCGGCGCAGAGGTGAGCTCGTCGGCGGGGATGGAGCCGCGCTCGGCCCACTCATGGGCGGCGGGCGCGATGAGGACGAGCTCATCGACGAGGAAGGGTTCGGTGCGGACGTCGCGGCTGTGCGCGGGGCCTTCGATGAATCCCAGGGCAATCTGCTGCTGGAGGATGGCGGCGACGATGTGTTCGGTGTTGCCGCTGATGAGCGAGGGCTGGACGCGGGGATGCTCGCGGCAGAAGCCGCTGATGAGGCGGGGCAGGACGTATTGCGCAATGGTGGTGGAGGCGCCGAGGGCGAGCTGGCCGGCGTGCTCGCCTGTGAGTGCGGCGACCTGCTGCTCGGCCTCGACGAGCAAGGCGTGAACGCGCCCGGCGTAATTGAGGAGCGTGGCTCCGGCGGGCGTGAGGGCGATGCGGGAGCCGGTGCGGTCAAAGAGCTGCACGCCAAGGTCTTCTTCGAGGGCCTTGATCTGGAGGCTGACGGCGGGCTGGGTGAGGTAAAGCTCTTCGGCTGCCTTGCGGAAGCTGAGCTGCTCGGCCACGGCGCGAAAGACCACCAGGCGGAAGTTCTCAAGGCTCGTCATGGCAAGTATTAGACCATTGCGAGCCTTGAGACGCCGGGCTCACGGATTGCTTTTACAAGAACTTAACCTGCGACGGGTACGGGCAGGTCGAGTTGGATGGAGATCTGCGGCGGGTGGAGCAGCGTGTTGTGGACGAGGCAGGCGTGGACGGAGCGGTTGAGCCCTTCCACCTGCTCGGCCGTAAGCTGCACGGGGGCGCTGACGCGGATAACGAAGTTGCCGACGCGCGTCGGCTGCTTGATTTTTTCCGCGGTGACGGTGACTTCGACGCCGTCTCCGCCGAGGTTGCGGGTTTTGAGGTACTGCACGGCGTAGAAGGCGGCGCAGGAGCCGAGCGACGCAAGCAGGAACTCGGGCGGCGTCATGCCGGAATCCTGACCGCCGTTGTCGGTGGGCTGGTCGCAGACGATGGTGTGGTTGCGGGCCTGGATGGCGAACTTAACCTGATCGAGATGAATGACTTTGATTTCCATAAAGGGATGAAGACTCCTACTCTACTGGATTAGAGTCCGGCGGGCTGGCAGAAGTTACATCGTGCCCGCGATTTTTTCGGGGACGGGCAGGCCGAGCATGCGGAGGTACTCACGCGTGAGGATGGAGCGCAGGCGGCGGGCGATGGCGGGGTCGCAGGGGACCTCCATGGAACGGCAGCGGTCAATGGCGGCGCGGAGATCGCGGAGAAAGGCGACGCAGGACGGGCAGCCCTCAATGTGGGCACGCATTTCGTCGCAGGTGCGGGGCTCGACGCGGCCATCGAGGTATTCGGAGAGATTGGCGAAGAGGTCGCGGCAGGCGTTGGGGCGTTTTGCGGGCGCGGCGGCGGGAGGCTGCTTCGCGGGCTCGGGCTGGGCGGGCGCGCCGTCAAGAATGCGGCTCATTTGCTTGCGGACGGCCAGACGGGCGCGATGAAGACGGACGCGGACGGTGCCGGGCTGGAGGTCGAGAATCTGGGCGACCTGTTCGGTGGTGAGGTCTTCCATGTCGTGCAGTACCAGCACCATACGGAGCGCAGGAGGGATCTGCAGGACGGCCAGATGGAGGAGCTGATGCTGCTCGGCGTGGAGGAGATTGCCCTCGGGCGATGCGGCGGCGTCCACGAGCAGGCGGCCGAGCTCGGCGTCGTCGGGCATCAGCTCGTCGAGCGAAACGGTTTGGGAGGGTGCGTGGGCGGGCTTGCGGCGCATGCGCCAGCAGCGATTACGCGTGACGGTGTACAGCCAGACGGCGAGGGCCTGTGGATCCTGGATTTTGGCGAGATGGCCGAGGGAGCGGAAGAGGACTTCCTGCGTGGTGTCTTCGGCATCCTCCGGGTGGCCGCAAACCTTCATGCTAAAGGAGTAAACGGTGTTCTGGAGCAGACCGATGGCCTCTTCAACGGCTTCCGGGGTGTTCTGCTGGAGAAGTTCCGCGGCTTGGATGAGTTCAGGGCGCATCGCGAGGGGTCGGGGATAACCCCAGTATAGCGGAAAGCTATTGCGCGCAGGAGGTTGGAGGCGGGCCGGCGGGGTGCAGGGAGGACTGGATCATCTCCATGCAGATGGGGCTGATCTTCTGGAGCCAGTGCTTCTGGTCGCGTCTGGCGGGCAGGGTATCGGCGGCCATCCAGGCGCGGAGCAAGGCGAGGGCAAGCTCGAGCGCGGCACCGGGACGGCCGGATTCCAGGCGGAACATTTGCCGGTAGACCTCGTCCTGGAAGGGCTCGCTGCGCCGGGGCCGGGGTGGGTGCTCGTGCGTGGAGGCTTTATGGGCGGTCATGGCAGCTTCCTGCCCTGGACGAGCCAGGAGTACTTGCCGATGTGGGTCTGGGTGACGTCTTTGAGGCCGGCTTCGGCAAGCTCTTCGATGGTGCTCTGCGTGCTGAGGCGGTGTTCGAGCGGGGGCCCGGCCTCGGGCTCGACGTCTGGACGCCAGTCGAGGATGGCGATGCGGCCGTCCGCTTTGAGGATGCGCTGAGCTTCTTCGAGAACGAGGGCGCGGTTGTCGAATTCATGCCAGATGTTGGCGAGGAAGACGAGATCGCAGGTGTCGTCGGGCAGGCCGGTGTCGTCTGCTTCGGCATGGACGAAGCGGATGTTGTGCTTGACAAGGCTGGCGAGTTTGACGCGGAGGAGGTCAAGCATCTCGGGCTGGGCATCGACGGCGAAGACGATGCCGGAGGGCCCGACGGCTTTGGCGAGCGGAAGGGCGAAGTAGCCCGTGCCGGCGCCCACATCGGCGATGGCCTCACCGGTGTGGACGTGGAGCGCCTTGACCACCTCGGCAGGCGGCAGCCAGGTGAGCCGCTCGGGAGCGTCGAGGCGGTGGGCCTGCGAGGGATGGAAGCGCTTCTCGTGCATAGAGATCCTACTTTGCCGCGCAGGAGGCGTCTTTGAGGCCCATGAGGCGGAAGATGGTCATGGCCGGGCACCAGTTGGTGAGGGCCGACTGAAAGAGGTTGAGGCCGACAAAGGCGGTGAGCCAGAGCCAGTAGTGGGAGATGTAGACGGCAAGCGCGAGCGAGATGAGGATGATGACACCCGCAAGCAGGCGGACGGCGCGTTCAACGGTCATTACTTTGCTCCTTGATTGGAAGAAGTGCTGGGTGATGTTGCATCGGGCTCGCAGGAGATGGGCTCCTGACGATTGGCGTGCACGATGTAGTAAAGGATGGGGATGGTGGGCCACGAGAGGAACGTGGAGGCAACAGCCCCGGCGATGAGGGAGACGGCCAGCCCCTGGAAGATGGGGTCGGTGAG
>JBAUTX010000464.1:0-3935 GCA_049582405.1 Occallatibacter sp.
CCCCGTCCCGCACCATGGCAAGAACTTCGGTGCGAAAATTCGAGAACAGGTATACTCATACTTGTGACTACCACCGCCCTGAACCCCACCTCTACAGGCAGTCAGGCTGGCGCTTCCCCCACAGACAAGCGCGTGTTGCTCCTCAAGCCCCGCGGCTTCTGCGCCGGTGTCGTGCGCGCCATTGACATCGTCCGCATCGCCCTCGAAACCTTCGGAGCGCCCATCTATGTCCGCCGCGAAATCGTGCACAACCGCTACGTGGTGAATGAGTTAGCCGAGAAGGGCGCCATCTTCGTCCATGAAATCGAGGAAGTTCCCGACGGCGCGCGTGTCATCTACTCCGCCCACGGCGTCTCGCCCGCGGTCCGCGAGTCCAGCAAGACCCGCCACCTCAAAGTCATCGACGCCACCTGCCCGCTCGTCACCAAGGTCCACATTGAGGCCGTCAAGTTCGCCCAGCAGGGCTACTCGCTCGTCCTCATCGGCCATCGCGACCACGACGAAATCGAAGGCACCCTCGGCGAAGCGCCCAACGTCACGCAGGTTGTCTCCAACGTGGCAGACGTCGAAGCTCTCCAGGTGCCCGACCCGAATCGCGTCGCCTACCTCACGCAGACCACGCTCTCGCTCGACGAGGCCCGCGACATCATCCACGCCCTCAAGACCAAGTACCCCAACATCGCCGGGCCGCATTCGCAGGACATCTGCTACGCCACGGAGAACCGCCAGGTCGCCGTCCGCAACGTCGCCCACAATGCCGGTCTGGTCCTCGTCGTCGGCTCCACGAACAGCTCCAACTCCAACCGTCTCGTCGAGGTTTCCCGCAATCTCGGAACGGTCGGGTACCTGATTGATAACTATCAGGCCATCGATCCCGCCTGGCTCAAGGGCGTTTCCACGGTTGCCGTCACCGCCGGCGCATCGGCGCCCGAGATTCTCGTTCAGGGCGTCATCGATTACCTTCGGCAAAATGGGTTTTCCAGCGTCGAGGAGGTTGAGGTGATGCCGGAGAATGTTCGTTTTGGCCTGCCTCCTGAGATCGTTCAGGCCATTGGCAGTGCGGATGGCGCGCAGGCCGTTGCCGTCCAGTAGAAGTTCCGGCCAGCGCGCGTGCCGGCAATCCTGCCAGACACGCGTCCTGACCAGGCAAAAAGAACCGTTTCCGCGCTCCAGGAATCCTGTAGAGTAGCGGGCAGGCGCGCATAGTGTGTTTGGCCACCCGCCAGGCAGCGCGCAGCAGAACCGAGGCATCGCAGAACAACATGAGTGCACAGCAGGGAAAGACAGTCACCACGGCGCCCAAATTCGGCCGGCTGGATGCAGACTTGGGGGACGTGGACGCAGCCATCCTGCGTGCCCGTGAATCCCTCCTTGCACTGCAGCAACCCGACGGCCACTGGTGCGGCGAGCTGGAAGCCGACGCCATGCTCGAGGCCGACTACATCTTTCTCCACGCCCTTCTTGAGAGCGGTGACCCCGGCCGTCTGCACCGTGCATTCACTGAGATGATGCGCTACCAGAACGACGACGGCAGCTGGAGCATCTATCCCGGCGGCCCCGGCAATATCTCGCTCTCCGTCAAGTGCTACTTCTCCGCCAAGCTCATGGGCCTCACCGCCGACGAGCCCCGCATGGTCAAGTCTCGCGAGTGGATCCTCTCGCACGGCGGCGTCATCGAGTGCAACACCTTCACCAAGATGTATCTCTGCGCCCTCGGCCAGTACGACTACGACTCCGTGCCCGCCATCCCGCCTGAGATTGTCCTTTTCCCCAACTGGTTCTACTTCAACATCTACGAAATCTCCTCGTGGTCGCGGTCGATTCTTGTCCCGCTGGCCATCATGTACGCCAAAAAGCCCTTCAAGAAGATTCCGCCGGAGCAGGGAATTGACGAGCTCTACGTCGGCGGCCGCGCCAACTCCAATCTCCGCCTCCGCCGCGACCGCAAGAAGTTCTTCTCCTGGCGCAACTTCTTCATCGTGATTGACCGCATGATGCACTGGTCTGAGGCCGTGCACCTGCGCCCTCTGCGCAAGCTCGCCATTAAGCGCGCGGAGAAGTGGATGCTCGACCGCCTCGAGATGACCGACGGCCTCGGCGCCATCTACCCGGCCATGATGAATGCCATCATCGCCCTGCGCTGCCTTGGCTACTCCGAGGACGATCCTCAGGTCATTCGCGCGCGCGACGAATTTGAAAAGCTAGGCATCGAGCAGCCTGCCACCGACGACATGCCTGAGCCCACCTTCCGCATGCAGCCCTGCATGAGCCCCGTCTGGGACACCGCGCAGGCCCTCTATGCGCTCGGCGAGGCCGGTGTGCCCGCCGACGATCCACGCATGGTCGAGGCTGCCGACTGGCTGCTCTCCAAGGAAGTCCGCCACAAGGGCGACTGGGCCGTCAAAGTGCCCAACGTCGAGCCCGGCGGCTGGTACTTCGAATACAACAACGAGTTCTACCCCGACACCGACGACACCGCCCAGGTTCTCATGGCCCTCAGCAAGGTCTCGAACCCCCGCGAGCGCTATCAGCTCCAGGTCGCCGAGCGCGCCATCGACTGGGAGTTCGCCATGCAGTGCAAAAACGGCGGCTGGGGCAGCTTCGACAAAGACAACACCAAGATGATCTTCCAGTACATCCCCTTCGCGGATCACAACGCCATGCTCGATCCGCCGACCGTGGACATCACTGGACGCATGCTCGAAATGCTCTCCGCCTACGGCTACGACCAGAGCGACAAGCGCGTGCAGAAGGCCATCAAGTTCATCCTCTCCGAGCAGGAGCCGGATGGAAGCTGGTTCGGCCGCTGGGGTGTCAACTACATCTACGGCACCTTCCTGGTCCTGCGCGGCCTTGAGGCCATCGGCTTCGATCCTCTCGAGCCACAGGTGCAGCAGGCCGCCGAGTGGGTCCGCATGGTCCAGAACCCCGACGGCGGATGGGGCGAAACCTGCGGCAGCTACGACGACCCCAATCTGCGCGGCACCGGCGTCAGCACTCCCTCGCAAACGGCATGGGCACTGCTCGCCTTGCTCGCCGCCGGAGACGATCGCTCTGACTCCATCGCCAAGGGCATCCGCTGGCTGCTCGCGCACCAGCGTGCTGACGGCAACTGGGACGAGTCCATGGGCGCCGGTCCCACGCGCCAGAACATCATCACGGGAACCGGATTCCCCCGGGTCTTTTACTTGTCCTATGACATGTACCGGCTCTACTTCCCGTTGCTGGCATTGACTGCCTACAAGCGGGCCATGGAGCGCGCCGCGTAAATGCGCACCGTATCAAAGCACGGCTTCAGCCGTGCCGCAATCAGGCATGAGCTAGCTGTATCAAAGCACGGCTTCAGCCCCGCCGCAACAAGGCAAGAACTGTATCAAAGCACGGCTTCAGCCGCGCCGCAACAAGGCAAGAACTGTATCAGGGCACGGCTTCAGCCGTGCCGCAAAATGGCAAGAAAGGAGCGGGCTTTAGCCCCTGCGATGTCCCGGCCCAGCCGCAATGCATCCAGCAACAAGATTCGCGCCCATCGTCGCACCTTCTTTGCGACGACGAAGACAGCGATGGGCCGCCCGCTCTTTCAGGTCGAGCGCAACGCGGCGCTCCTGATCGAAATCCTCCGCGAACTCGTTGCGGAGCAAATATTTGAACTGCACGATTTCGTCATCATGCCCGATCATCTTCATCTTCTTCTGTCCATCGACGGCGGGTGCAGCATCGAGAAGGCGATGCAATTCATCAAGGGCCGATTTTCCCTTCGGATCAAACGAGAGGACATTTTTCAAGGCGAGGTCTGGCAGCGCGGTTTTTCTGAGGTGCGTATCACTGATGCGCAGAGTTTCGATGCTCACCGGCTTTATATTGCTCAGAACCCGGTTCAGGCCGGGCTTGTCGCAAAACCCAATGAATACGCCTTTTGCTTCAGCTACCTCAGGGAG
>JBAUTX010000465.1:0-10064 GCA_049582405.1 Occallatibacter sp.
GTCTCATGCGCTTCCTTGCTGATAGAGCCAAAGCTCATTGCGCCTGTTGTGAAGCGCTTGACGATCTGCTTCGCTGGTTCTACCTCTTCCAGCGGAATTGGCTTATCGGCATACTTCAATTGGAGCAAGCCACGCAACGTGCACAGGTTCCGGTTCTGGCCGTCGATCAGGTCCGTGTATTCCTGGAAAGTCGTCGGGTTGTTCTGGCGCACCGCGTGTTGCAGCTTGCTGATCGTCAGCGGATTCAGCAGGTGATATTCGCCATCCACGCGGTACTGATATTGCCCGCCCACCACAAGCTCGGTTTCCGACTCGGTCAAAGGCCGGAAGGCGTAGGCATGCTTCATTTGTGCCTCGCGCGCCAGCACATCCAGTCCGACGCCCTCGATGCGCGACGCCGTTCCGGGGAAGTACGCATTCACCAGCGGCTCATTGAGGCCCACAGCCTCAAAGACCTGCGCGCCGCGATAGCTCTGCAGCGTGCTGATGCCCATCTTTGAGAAAGTCTTCAACAGGCCCTTGTTGATGGCCTTGATGAAGTTCTTTTCCGCCTGATTCCCGGTCACATTATGCGGCAAGAGCCCGCGGCGCTTGAGGTCGTGCAGTGTTTCAATCGCCAGGTACGGATTGATAGCGCTCGCGCCATACCCAATCAGCAATGCGAAGTGCATCACTTCGCGTGGTTCGCCACTCTCAATAATCAACGCCACCTGCGTGCGCGTCTTGTCGCGCACGAGCCGATTGTGCACGGCAGCCATTGCCAGCAGGCTCGGAATAGGCGCGTACGTGGAGTCCACGCCGCGGTCCGACAGAATGAGCAGTGAGTACCCTGAATCCAACGCATGCGCGGCGCGGCTGCTCAAATCTTCAAGGCTCTGGCGCAGGCCTGCTTCACCGTCCGCCGCACGGAAAAGTGCCGGAAGTGTGGTCGCAAGCAGGTCTCCCGACGAAACGCGCCGCAGCTTCTCCAGATCGCGATTGCTCAGGATGGGATGCGGCAGCTTGAGGGTATGGCAGTTCTCAGGGGACTCATCCAGGATGTTTCGCTCAGTGCCGATGTAGCTTATCAGCGACATGACCATCTCTTCGCGGATGGGGTCGATCGGTGGGTTGGTCACCTGCGCAAAGAGTTGCCGGAAGTAATTGAACAGCGGCTGCGGATGATCGGACAGACAGGCGAGTGGCACATCGGTGCCCATGGAGCCCACCGGCTCCTCACCCTTGGCTCCCATCGGGGCAAGCAGAATGCGCAAATCCTCTTCGCTGTAGCCGTAGGCGCGCTGTCTGCGCAGCAGAGTCTCGGGATTGGAAGCAATGACCCGTGAAGGCTCCGGCAACTGCTCCATCGTGACCTGCTGTTCCTGCAGCCACTTGCCATAGGGCTGGCGTGACGCCAGTTCTTTCTTGATCTCCGCATCGGAGATGATGCGCTTCTGCACGGTGTCGACAAGGAACATGCGGCCTGGCTGCAGACGGCCCTTCTTGCGAATATCTTCAGCCGGCACATCAATCACGCCCGCCTCGGAAGCGAGCACCACCAGGTCGTCCTTTGTCACAATGTAGCGGCCCGGGCGCAACCCGTTGCGGTCCAGAGTCGCGCCGATCACGCGGCCGTCCGTGAAGGCAATCGCAGCCGGTCCGTCCCACGGCTCCATCAGCGAAGCGTGGTACTCATAAAAGGCGCGCTTGTCCTCGTCCATGTCGGGATTCGCAGACCACGCTTCAGGAATGAGCATCGCCATCACGTGGGGCAGGGAACGGCCCGACTGGAACAGGAACTCAACGGCATTGTCCAGCGAAGCAGAGTCACTGCCGCCGGACACCACGACCGGGTAAAGCTTCTCAATCTGGTCGCCGAACGACGGGCTCTCAAACACGGACTGCCGCGCATTCATCCAGCTCACGTTGCCGCGGATCGTGTTGATCTCGCCATTGTGCGCGACATAGCGATAGGGGTGCGCCAGCTTCCAACTCGGAAAAGTATTGGTCGAGAAGCGCTGGTGAACCAGGCAGAGAGCGCTTGTTACAAGCGGATTCGCCAGCTCAAAGTAGAACTTCTCAATCTGCGGCGCGAGCATCAGGCCTTTGTAGATAATCGTCCGGCACGAGAAGGAGGGAATATAGAAGTCTTCCTTGCCCTCAATGTCCGACTCTGCCATTTCGTTTTCCGTGTGGCGGCGAACGCGATACAGCAAGCGCTCGAAGGCCTCTTCATCCAGACCCGCAGGGCGGCCGACGAAGAGCTGCTCGATATAGGGCTGTGAAGCGCGCGCTTCGCGGCCAATCGCATCACCATTCACGGGGGTGTCGCGCCAGCCCAGCACCGTCAGGCCTTCTGCCTGCGCAATCCGCTCAAAGAGGCCCTCGCACTGCAGGCGGCTGTGCTTGTCCACTGGCAGGAAACACATCGCCACTCCGTACGCGCCAGGCTCAGGCAGTTGCATGCCCAGCTCGCCACATTCGCGCGCAAAAAACACGTGCGGAATCTGAATCAGGATGCCCGCGCCATCCCCCGTCTCAGGGTCACTGCCCGCAGCTCCGCGATGTGTCAGATTGATCAGCACCTCGAGACCCTTGCGGATGATCTCGTGGCTCTTCTCTCCGCGAATGCTGGCCACGAGTCCCATCCCGCAGGCATCGTGCTCGTTGCGCGGTTCATAGAGGCCTTGGGGCTGGGGAATGCGGAGACGAGAGTCCTGTGTCTTCATGTCTACCTTCTGGCTTTGCGTTGTTGGTGCGTCGAGCGGTTGCTGGCGAAAGATACACAGCTAGCATGGCAATTCCCATCGGGCGTCGCCATGGTGTCATCTTTTGAAGGCTCGCGCTTGCGAACCCGGCCGTGTCTGGGATATTGCTGACAATTTTAATATAACGGAAAATGAATCGGCGAACTCAAGTCTTTTGGTTTCAGCCGGGCATTTCCATTCGCCGTGCCGGAAGACGAAAAACCTCTTCATCATCCTTTTAGGATCACGCTGAGGTGCATCGTACTTATTTTTGAGTGTGATGCGCGCCGTGGGAGAGATTCACAGGCGGCAAATCAGCAACTCGCGCTCGTAGACCATCTCCGGTGGCAAATGATCATGCAGCTTGATGAAGAGTTCTTCGTGCGAAATGACTTCTCGCTTCCATGCAGCCCTATCGATCTGGAGCAATTCATCAAACGTTTTGCGCGGAAACTCAATGCCTGACCAGTCAATATCGTCATAATGCGGTACCCAGCCAATCGGCGTTTCTCGCGCCTGCGTTCTTCCATGCACTCGGTCTACGATCCAGCGCAGAATACGCATGTTCTCGCCGTATCCAGGCCAGATGAATTGCCCATTCTCATCCTTGCGGAACCAGTTCACATGAAAGATACGGGGCGTCACTTCAAGCTCGCGCTGCATCTTGATCCAGTGCCGGAAGTAGTCGCCCATGTGATAGCCGCAGAAGGGAAGCATGGCCATCGGGTCGCGCCGGACCTGACCCACGATGCCGTTCGCTGCCGCGGTCATCTCAGATCCCATCGTTGCGCCAATATAGACCCCGCTGGTCCAGTTGAACGCCTGGTAAATCAGCGGCAGGGTCATCGAGCGCCGCCCGCCAAAAATAATCGCGCTGATCGGAACCCCTTCGGGGGACTCCCAGTCCGGATCGATGGTCGGGCACTGCGCTGCCGGCGCCGTAAAGCGGCCATTCGGGTGTGCCGCGGTGCGCCCGGTCTCTTCTCCAATCTGCGGCGTCCACCGCTCACCACGCCAGTCCGTGCATTCCGCAGGAGGATGCTTCGTCATGCCCTCCCACCACACGCCGCCATCAGGCGTCAGGGCAACATTCGTGAAAATGGAGTTGCGGGCCAGCGTGGCCATCGCCACGGGATTTGTCTGCTCGCCCGTCCCTGGGGCGACTCCAAAAAATCCGGCTTCCGGGTTGATTGCACGCAGGCGCCCTTGCGCATCTGGCCGGATCCAGGCGATGTCGTCGCCCACGGTCCACACCTTCCAGCCTTTCATCGCTTTCGGTGGAATCAACATGGCAAAATTCGTCTTGCCGCAGGCAGAGGGAAAGGCCGCCGCCACATACGTCTTCTCGCCCTCAGGGCTCTCAACGCCCAGTATGAGCATGTGCTCGGCCATCCAACCTTCGTCGCGTGCGATGTTCGAGGCAATCCGAAGCGCAAAACACTTCTTGCTCAGCAGGGCATTGCCACCGTACCCCGAGCCGTAGGACCAGATTTCGCGCGTTTCCGGGAAATGCACAATGTATTTGGTCTCATTGCACGGCCAGGACACATCCGTTTGTCCCGCCTTCAACGGCATTCCGACCGAATGCATGCATGGCACAACGCGCTTCTCGTCCTTATCAATTTCGGCAAAGACTGGGGCCCCAATCCGCGCCATGGTGCGCATCTGCGCCACCACGTAGGCAGAGTCCGTGAGCTGCACCCCAATCCCGGACATCGGCGAACCGACCGGGCCCATGCTGAATGCCAGCACGTACATCGTTCGGCCTTGCATGCACCCGCGGAAAAGCTGCTTCAACCGCCGTCGCATGACGTAGGGGTCCTCCCAGTTATTGGTCGGGCCTGCGCCATCGCGCGAAAGGGAACAGATAAACGTCCGGTCCTCTACGCGCGCCACATCCCCCGGGACCGAACGCGCATAGTAGCATCCGGGCCAATGCTTTCGATTGAGCCGAACGAATGTGCCACTGGCCACCAGTCGCTCACAGAGGGCGTCGTATTCAGCCTTTGAGCCATCGACCCAGTGGATGGCATCCGGGCGGCACAGGTCCGCCATCTTTTCAACCCATCGAATCAGGTGCCTGTTCGTCGTTAACGGCCGAGAATGGGCTTGAGATTCAGTTGCGTCGTGTACAGAAATCGCAGCCACCATTGCCCCCTGGATGGAGAGTAAGTTCCGCGCATTGCAGTTGGCA
This sequence comes from Occallatibacter sp., assembly GCA_049582405.1. GTDB lineage: Bacteria > Acidobacteriota > Terriglobia > Terriglobales > Acidobacteriaceae > Telmatobacter. The sequence continues at coordinate 4,921 of JBAUTX010000465.1, forward strand.
GCCGACAAGGCTATTGGCTGCCAGGAACCGGCGCAAAGTATATCAGGATTGGAGTCCCTCTGTGCCGGTGGCAGGATGGCACCACCGACCCTCCGTTCAAGGAGTAGGTCGTCTGACTACCAGGTCGTATTGGCTGGCGGCACAAAGTAAGCGTCCACCGCCCGCGTCAACGAAGCACGATCAAATCGAAGCTCTGAGCCTTCGTAGCGGGCAGCCCAGACCATCTGATTTAGGAGATCGCGCGGGAAGCAGGAGCGCAATTCCAGCTTCAGGGTATCCCGGATGAACTCGATCAGGTCGGCGATCAGCTCGTCATCCGTTGCAACATTGTGGTCTGCAGCTACGCGCCGGAAGATCTCCTTGAAGTGCTCATCCTTGACTGGGCCAATAAAGATTTTTGTCTGGATGCGGCGCAGAAAAGCAGGGTCCATCACCCGCATGGGATCGAGGTTGGATGCGAAGACCACCAGCATTTCGAAGGGCACTTCAATCTTGCGTCCGCCTGCCAGCGTGAGAAACTCCACGCGGCGATCAAGGGGAACCACCCATCGATTCAGCAGTTCGTCGGGCAGAACTCTTTGCCTCCCAAAGTCATCAATAATCAGGACGCCGTTGTTAGCTTTCATCTGGGGAGGCCCAACGTAGTAGCGGGTCGACTGATTGAATTGCAGATCCAGCATGTCAATTGTCAGTTCGCCGCCCACAATCACAGTGGGTCGATGGCAAAAAACCCAGCGGTTGTCCGTCTCGCCATCGCCGGAAGCTATCCTGCGCCGATGGATCACCGGGTCAAAGACAGAGATGATTTGCCCGTCCACTTCAACGGCATGAGGGATCCACACCTCATCCCCAGCGACCACACGCGACATCGTCTCGGCCACTGCCGTCTTACCCACGCCCGGAGGCCCATACAGGAAGATCGGAGCCCCTGAATTCAGAGCCGTTCCGAACTGAGCAAGCGTCTTTGGCTCAAAGACCATGTGCGAAAAGGCCTTCTCAACCTCCATAGGCCCCACGGTCAAATTCCGGACACTCTGCTTTTTGACCATCTCCACATAGCTCGCCAGGGAGACTGGGGCCGCTCCTGAATACTGGCTCTGGCTCAGCAGCTCCAGCGCTCTCGATCGGCCCTGGGAAGTGATGGCAATCATGGGGACGTTCACACTCATGCCCGTCACCTCGCAGAGCAGCTTCCCGCGCAGCCGATTGAACAGTTCCGTGGCCACTTCAAAGCCGACGCACATCTTTTCCGCAAGATCGAGTACGGAGAATGGGCCGCTCAAATACAGCGCCTTGAGCGCGATGTCTTCCAAGGTGGTATCGCGGACGCCCATTTCGGCAATCCTTCGTGGGCGAGGGTCTGGCATGGCGAGTTCAAGCGGTTCGATCGGACTATCGGTGAGCAAGGCGGCCTCCATGTGGTCCATGGGATTCTGAGCCACTATAACGCGGCTCTGAGCGCAAGTCAGTACTTTTGGGCCTCAAATGGTTACTACCGGTAATGAGTTAGGAACCTCTCACGATGTTCAATTCTTGATACACGGGCCGGGAAGGGACCGCATTTGGAATTCCGCGCGTTCCGGAACCCAGGGAGGGCCGGATAAGTGAGATGCCTTGCAAACGTATCGGTGGCCCAGCGTCCTTGACGGAGCTATCGGGACTGACTTTGTGCTCCGTGAGGGCGAGCCATGCATCATGGTCGAGAGCGGGAAGTTGGAGAGGGTCCGCACCCGGCCGCGTTGTGGCCCGAGCCCGAGCCACTGAGCGCGCTCGAAAACGCCGGCAACTCCGGACCGTGCGTGATCGGCGCGGCACTCTCAGGGGGAAGTCTGGAGGAGGGAGAACGAACGGAGGGGCTGCTTGAGAACGCCAGAGATGCGAGGGAGCGTTCCTGGACTCGCCGCACAGATCGTTGAAGGATCGTTGCCCGCCGCATTCACGGATGGGCATAATGTCTGATAACGTATATTCTGTATAGTGCGAATCTCGGGTGGTTTGCCGACCCGTCTGCCCGCCTTCTTGTTGCCTGGACGGTGCTCGCCTGCTTCGTCCGGCTCCTGCAATCCCCTACATCTTGTACCGGCCCAGGTCCTCATCGTTCAGACCCTCAAGCCAGCCTTTCAGTTGTTCTGACGATGCTCCCTCCGGCGTTATCGAAGGATTCAGCTTGGCTGACTCAAGAACCTTCTCTGCGACATAGATGGGACAATCCGAGCGCAATGCCAGTGCGATGGCATCCGATGGGCGAACGTCCACGACCACCTGATCGCCGTGCTGCCGCAGCCAAAGGGACGCGTAAAAGGTGTCATTCTTCAAATCGGTGATGACAACCTTTTCGACTTCCGCGTTCAGGTGACGGATGAGATTGCGCACCAGATCGTGGGTCAATGGGCGAGGCGTGGTTTCCTTGGCAATTTCGATTGCGATTGCGTTCGCCTCATAAATGCCGACCCAGATCGGCATCACCGCGTCAGAATTTACGTCCTTCAGGACCACGATCGGCATATTTGTCGCCGGGTCCATCATCAGTCCCCGAATCCGCACCTCGATGTCCATATGCCCCTCCGACTCGCCCCTGCAATCTAATTTAGATGGCCTCGCCCACGAGGCTGTTCGGGAATGCTCCGGTGATTCTGACCCGGACGTAACTGCCTGGCGCGGGCGCAATTGGTACGGCCGACGTAAAGTTCACTGGTTTGTTCTGACTGCTGCGTCCCGCAATCTGCTTGCGCGCCGGCTGCACGCCCTCAACCATGACCTCAAGAAGTTCGCCTATCTGCTTGGAATAATTGATCCTTTGAATCTCCCTCTGGCGGTCCAGCATGACTTGAAGCCTCTTTGCCTTCTCTGTTTCCGGGATCGAATCAATCATCACAAGCGCGGGTGTATTCGGCCGAGCCGAGTACTTGAACCCGAAGACGCAATCGTACTGCACCTCGGCGAGCAGGTCCATGGTTTGAATGAAATCTTCATCCGTTTCGCCCGGAAAGCCCACAATGATGTCCGTGGACAGGGAGATCGAGCGCCTGGCGGCCTTGATCCAGCTGATGCGTTCCAGATACCATTCCCGCGTGTATTCCCGGGCCATCATCTTGAGGACGCGGCTCGATCCGGACTGTACCGGCAGGTGCACATGATCGCATAGCGTGGGCACCGCATCGATGGCTTCCACAATGTCTCTGGTAAAGTCTCTTGGATGGCTGGTGGTGAACCGCACCCGCCGGATGCCGGGCACCTGGCCAACTGCTGCCAGGAGTTCGGCAAAGCTCGACTTCCCTTCCGGGTCCCGGTAGCTGTTTACGTTCTGCCCCAGGAGCTGGATCTCTGTATAGCCGTGATCCGCGATCCGCCTGGCCTCAGCAAGCACCGAGGAAGCCCCCCGGCTGCGCTCTTTGCCGCGTGTATAAGGCACCACGCAGTACGAACAGAACTTGTCACAGCCTTCAATGATGGTGATGTAGCCGCGATAGGGGTTTTGACGCGCCGTAAACTCCGTCTCAAAGGTCTCTTCCGTCTGCCGGTCGTCGAGTCCCGTGATCCGGGCTTCCCCAGCCTCAAGCCGTTCCAGCATCTCCGGCAGCTTGCGATACGATGCCGACCCCGAGACGAGAGAGACATAGGGAGCGCGCTCGAAGATCTTCTCGCCTTCCTGTTGCGCGACGCACCCCAGCACCCCGAAGCGCTTTCCGGCCTTGTGGAGCTTCTTGTAGTCATTGAGCCGGTGAAAGACCTTCTGTTCCGCCTTGTCGCGGATTGAGCAGGTGTTGTAGAGGATCAGTCCTGCATCTTCCTCGGAATCGACCTGCCGGTACCCTTGCTGCTGCAAGGTGCCGATGACTTTTTCCGAATCATGGGCATTCATCTGGCAGCCGAAGGTCTCAAGATAGAAGGTCTTCTCGGGGATCATGGCAAGTTTCAGTATACGTGGACCTCACCTGCAAAGCACCTCTGCGATTGCTGGCGGCGACTCGTGGGACTCCCTGACACGATGAACACAGACGACTGAAGACCTCCTGCCGTAGAATCTTCGGCGGGATGGAGGAGGATGGCGCCCGATACCGTGATGCAAATCGATGCAAAGAGCCACTGGGAATCTGTCTACAACCGCAACGCCGCCAACGCAGTGAGCTGGTACCGCGAGCATCTTGAAACCTCGATTCGCCTGATCCGGAAGGCTGGCCTGGCGACTGAGGCTGCCTTTCTCGATGTGGGAGGCGGTCACTCGACACTGGTCGACGATCTGCTGGCCGCCGGTTTTACGAACCTGACGGTTCTTGACATTGCCGGAGCGGCCCTTGCCGCGACCAGACGCCGGCTCGGTCCGGCCGCTGAACGCGTCACATGGATCACGGGCGATGTGCTATCCGTGTCCATGAACGAAGCTCACTTTGACCTTTGGCATGACCGCGCCGTCTTCCACTTCCTCACGCGCCCTGAGGACCGCGACGCGTACGTCCGTCAACTGCTGCATGCTCTCAGACCGGGAGGCCATGCGATCATCGCCCCCTTCGGCCCCGAGGGCCCTATGAAGTGCAGCGGCCTGGACATCTGCCGCTATGACGCCGATTCCCTTGCCCATACCCTGGGTACCGGCTTTGCTCTTGAGGAGTCCGCGATGGAGTTGCATGAAACTCCCGCCGGCAAGAGTCAGCAGTTTTTGTACGGCCTTTTCAGGAGGGTGTGACACACCGCGCCGATTCAGCGCAAGCCGGTGTGAAGATAAGCCAGCAAGTCCGCCATCTGTTCGCCTGTGAATCGCCCTGCGAACGACGGCATCATGCCTTTGCCCGACAGCACCACGCGTCTCACGTCCTCATCGGTGGCTGGTGCGCCGCTCGGCAGGACCGGTTGGCTGAACAATCCGTGGAGATTCGGCGGCACCTTCTTCAGGCCGAGGTCGTTGTCTTCGTGGCAATGGGCACAGCGTACGTCGTAGAGATGCTTCCCTGCGGCTTCCTGGGGCGTGAGTGTTCCCTTGCTGCGACAACCGCCAAGGCAAAGAGTGGCTGCAAGCCCGAAAGCCAGCAACATCGTAAAAGACGCAAGAGCGGGCGGGAGAATCCGTGGGTGCCAATCCATCCACTCTCATTCTACGTGGAAGCGCATAGGCAGCCTGCGGCCTGCGACGATACTCTGGTGCAGAT
>JBAUTX010000466.1:0-8867 GCA_049582405.1 Occallatibacter sp.
CTTTCGACCCGATGCGTACGTCGCCAGCCGGCAAAATCAGGTTTGAAGAATTGACGGCTTTCACCACGTCATTCAGGCTAAGGTTGCGCGCCTCCATTTTGACCGGATCGACGTAAATCTGAATCTGGCGATATGTACCGCCAAAAGGCTGCGGTACCGACGCCCCCTGAATACTTGAGATCTGATTGCGGACCTGAAACTGCGCCAGATCCTTCAACGCGGTTTCGTTCAACCCCTGACCTTTCAGAGTGACCAGGCACACTGGCTGCGTGGACGCATCCATCCCGAGCACAACAGGAGGCAGGGTGCCGGGCGGCAATCGCCGCAGGTCAGCCATGGCGAGATTAGCCACGTTGCTCAGCGCGGCGTTAGGGTCTGTGCCTGGTTTGAAGTAAATCTTAATGAGGCTGACGCCAGTAAGAGAACGTGACTCACTGTGATCCACGTTCGCGGCCAGCGTGAAAAAGCGTTCAAAGGTGTCGGTGATGTCTGCCTCAATTTGCTCTGGCGGCATCCCGTTGTAGAACGTTGCTACCACAACGACCGGCATATCGATCTTGGGAAAAAGATCGACGGGCATTCGCATCACATTGACAACACCGACGAGCGTCACCATCAGGCAGAGCATGATGATGAAGAACGGAAACTTGAGGGCAAACTTCGGCATCTACTGATTCCCCCCGCCGCTTGCGTTCTGCTCTGCCGTCATGTCGATGACTCCGCCGTTTTCCCGTGCGACATCGGACGTTGGCGTGCTAATCAGGATGGGACTGATTTCCTCACCATCCGTGTACTTCTCCTGTCCACCAACCACCACACGCTCTCCCGTCTGCAGTCCGCTCTTGATTTCTGCGAGCTTCGATCCGCGCAGCCCGACCTGCACCTTGCGCACGCGCACATGGCTGTTTGCATCAAGGACGAGAACCTCATCCTGATTCCCGTGTAACATCAGCGCTTCAACTGGAATCGTCACCACGTTTGAGGCTTGGGCGAGGGGCAGGGAAGCATTGGCATACATGCCCGGCGTAATGGAAAGGTCTTTGTTTTCTACGTCGACTTCAGTCTCCATCGTTCGCGTCTCAAAGTTCACCTGACGCGTGAATCGGACGATCTTGCCGGTAAATGAGCGATGGATGGCATCGACACGGACCTGGATCGGGTCTCCAACATGCACGTACTGAACGTCGTTTTCTGGCACGGGCATGCGCAGGCGGAGCAGGCCGCTCTGCGCTAAACGCACAATAGGAATGTCCTGCGCATTGGAGTTTGTGCCACTCTGGATCAGTGCTCCCGTGTCCGCGTAACGCCACACAATCACCCCGTCGATGGGGGCGATCACGTTCGTGTAATTGCTGATGGCCTGCACGCGCTGGTTATCGGATTGCGCCACTTGTACATGCTGCTGGGCCGCCGCAACCGCTGCCTGTGCAGCGTCCACGCGAGCCTCCGCCGACAGGTCCTTACCCTGCGCATCGTCCAGTTCCTGCTGCGCAATCAGGCCCGGCTGCACCTTCGACGTGTCCAAAAGGCGCTGATAATCGGCGTGCAGGGCTGCATGCATTGCCTCCGCCTGTTTGACCTCGTGTCGAGCACGGATCAGATCATCCTTTGCCTGCTGCATGGCGAATTGCGTCCCCTGCAACTGAGCGTTTAGTTCGGGCACTTCAAGCACTGCGAGGACCTGCCCCTGATGCACTTTGTCGCCAATATCCACATTGATCTTGACCATGAAGCCCGTGACCTTCGGATGTACATCGACAATTTGGTAAGGCTGGAATTGCCCGGCGAGGCTGAGCGAGTGCTCGATGGTGCCCGCAGCCGCCTCCGCAACCTGGGCTGTGGGAACAACCGCCGCGCTGGCTTCTGAAGTTGAAGACCCGGCATGGCAGGCAGCCAGGCTCAGCGTTGCAGCCAAAGCCAGTCCAGAGGAGAACAAGGGGATGATTTGCTTCCGCATAACGTCAATTGCACCTATCTGTTCGGTTCTTCGGGATTCAAAATCGTGAGCCGGTTCATGCCCGGCGAAAATTCGTTACCGGCCTTGTCCTTACGTCAGGCAAGGCACAGTAATCTTTGATGCTCGATGAATCAAGCACGGAGAATAACGGGAGGAGGCCGAAGCGTGAGGGAAAGGGCGAAATCCCTGTGGAACCGCAGACTCTGCTGGAGGCCTCGTAAGGAATGCGGGAAACTCCAAAATGCCACCATGATCAGTTGGAGGGCGCCCAGGATGGGCATGAGATGATCCAGTCGCCTGTCCGGCTTTCCGGCATAGGCGAGCGACAACGCCTTTGTCCCCACGCACCCGCACTCGTTTTCCGACGAGAACTTGGCCTGACCCGTGTGAGAGAGTGCGGCCAGTTCCGGTTGGTACAGAGACATCTTGTAGGACATCCCCCACATAACGACAGCAAATCCCAAGCCGAAGAGGAACGTGGCAAGGTACGTTGACCTTCTCTGTCTTTTGTTCAGATGGCTCATTTTGGCGATTGAGTTGCACGCGCGCCGCGAACAGCGCCTCCGCTGGAAGCCCGCAACCCTATACCTAATTCGATGCAAATCTGCGAGAAAGGTCGTCTGGGGGCTGGAATATTCTGACGGGTGTGCCCGTGCCTGGAACGTTTCACGCGGTCTTGCATCAAGCCAGGGCCACTCCAACGTAAGTGTAGATGTGTGAACAGCCTATACGCATAGAAAATTGCGCTGATTGCGCGTTTTTTCACCAAATCTTAACTGCGCGCGGTCCGCAATGGGCCAAACCTGCAGTGCGGACTTCGAGGCATCGCCAGCCCATGGCAGCAGGGCGACCTATTGGATAGAACCCAGTCACCAGGACCAAAGGATTTGAGGCGCTTCAAGGGGTACGCTCGCCGCAGGGTGGAATGGAATGATGCGTAGCGTGTAGTCGCTTGCTGGGCGATCTGCTGGCACCGTGCCCGTATATCGCCAGGTACTTGCTCCAACAAGCTGTTCACCACGTTCCAGCACATAGCGGATGGGCGCACCAGTGTCTTTGGTTTCTGCATACAACTCGACCTGGACAGCTTCCGGAGGCAGCTCATTCAGGAACACCTGCGCCTGGAAGCGATGCAGTTCGCCTTCCGTATCGATGTGCACAGCGTTGAATCGCAGTCTCGACCAGTGTTCCCGCAATTCATCCCGCCACCGCACGAGATCGGCGGCAACTGCGGCCCCGCCTGCCGTTCGCCGCTGGTAGGCTGCGGCCAGCGGAATGTAGTGCTTCTCCGTGTAATCACGAACGCATCGATTGGCGGAAAATGCCGGCGTGAGGCGCGCCATGCTCTCGCGGATACGCTGAATCCAGGCCACTGGAACCCCGGATTCATCCCGGTCATAGAACTCAGGAACGACCTCTTGCTCCAGCAGAGTGTAGAGTTGCTCTGCTTCGGCTGCGTCCCAGGCAGGGTCGTCACCATGCTCCTGCCCGTCTCCCAGTGCCCAGCCAACCTCCGGTGAATAGGCCTCAGCCCACCAGCCGTCGAGTTCTGAAAGATTCAGACCACCATTCACAAGCACTTTCATGCCGCTGGTGCCGCATGCCTCCCACGGCCGCCGGGGTGTATTCAGCCATACATCCACGCCCTGGACAAGTGCCTCGGTGAGGCGCATATCGTAGTCGCTCAGGAAAACGACTTGCTCTCGCGCTTCCGTGGTCCGGATGAACTGGATCCATTGCTGGAGCATGGCCTGCCCCTTCGCATCCTGCGGATGAGCCTTACCGGCAATGACCAGTTGCACGGGACGGCTTTTGTTGGCGAGGATCGATAACAACCGCTCTGGGTTGTGCAACAGAAGGTTGGGTCGCTTGTAGGTCGCAAACCGCCGGGCAAATCCAAGAGTGAGCGCATCCGGCTCAAAGATGTAATGCACCTGAGATAATTCTTCCTCTGAGGCGCCGTGGCCAGCCAGTTGGCGCGCGAGCCGTCTGCGGACAAACTTAACGAGTTTCTCGCGCGAGGCGTGCCGCATCTGCCAGATGTGAGCATCAGGCACACGTCGCATTCCTTCTGCGATTTCCTTGGGATCGCCATCCCACCGCATCCTGCCGCAGCCCTCTGTCCATAACTCATCGGCCAAAGTCGAGTCCCAGATGGGGACATGTACCCCATTGGTGATATGCCCGATGGGGACTTCCTCCTGGGGCCATCGAGGAAAGAGATTCTGAAAGAGTCCGCGGCTCACGCGGCCATGGAGCCGGCTCACAGCGTTTACCGCACCGCTTCCGCGAAGGGCGAGCAGCGCCATGCTGAAAGGCTCTGCGTCATCCTGGGGATTCTCACGGCCCATAGCAAGCAGGTTAGCCATCGGAATCTGGAGGTGTACCTGGGCATAGTGCCGGAAGTATCTTTCCACCAGCTCCGGTGCAAATCGATCGAACCCAGCAGCGACGGGCGTGTGCGTCGTGAACAGGTTGCCCGCGCGCGTCGCCGTCAATGCCGTGTCAAAATCCACATGCGCTTCCTCCATGTACTCCTTCGCACGTTCCAGAACGGCAAATGCGGCGTGTCCTTCATTCAGATGGCAGACTTCAGGATGCAGCCCAAGCGCCTTCAAAAGTCGCCACCCGCCAATGCCCAGCACCAGTTCCTGATTGAGGCGAAGTTCCGGCCCACCTCCATATAGCTCGCTCGTGATGCCTCGATATTCGGGTAAATTCGCAGGATCATTCGTATCCAGCAGGTAGAGGCGCGACCGCCCAGCCTGGACCTCCCAGGCCCGGACCCACATGTGAAAGCCCGGCACATCCAGCCGAATCCTCAGCCATTCTCCGTTTTCCTGGCGGACAGGGCGGATGGGCAGTTGTCCAGGATCATTGAATGGGTAGAGTGCCTGCTGGCGACCATCGACATCAAGCCGCTGCCTGAAGTAGCCAACCTGATAGAGGAGGCCAACCCCAATCACAGGAACGCCGAGGTCGCTGGCGGACTTCAGCTGGTCGCCCGCAACATTGCCAAGGCCTCCGGAGTAGATGGGGAGGGCGTCACTCAGCATAAATTCCATGCTGAAGTACGCGACGGCCTTGAACGGAGGCTCCGGGTATGTGCGTTGGAACCAACTCGTGCTGTGCTCCCGGTACTCCCGTCGCCGGTTGATCTCTGCAACCCGCTTCTGAAACTGCGGGTCGGCCATGAGATGCTGGAGCGCGTCAGGAGAGACAGTCTGCAGCATGACCCACGGGTTGCGAGTCAGATCCCATAATTCAGGATCCAGTTGGTTCCAAAGCTGATCGGCAGCGTGGTTCCAGGACCACCGCAGATTCAGCGCAATCTCTCTCAGCGCGTCCATGGCCGAGGTACTCGGCGTGGCACTCGATTCCTTACCGGGTTCTTTCGTGCTCATGACAAGGGCTCCTGCATGCTGCCAGTCCGTAAGATGCGAAACAAGAACAAATTGTCAACAAGATGCCCGATTTAGACTCCTTTGACGGCTGAAAGGATGTGAAAGGTCAAAAACATTTGACGCGAGCTCAACACTCTGTGGAAAAAAGCAGAGGCGCGCCGATGGACGGCGCGCCTCATCGCGGGTCAGGTCTAACGAGTCGTCAGCCACGATGCATGGAGGGTACGGGCGCGTCCTTTTCAGCGAGATACTTGTCTACCGCCGCCGCTGCATTTCGACCTTCGGAGATGGCCCACACGACGAGAGACTGACCGCGCCTCATGTCGCCCGCGGCAAACACTCCATCGACGGACGTCTTGTAGTCTGTGGTCGCCACATTGCCGCGCGCATCCAGAGCCACACCCAGCTGCTCGAGCATTCCATTCTTCACCGGGCCCAGAAATCCCATCGCAAGCAGCACCAGATCCACATCCATCGTGAACTCCGAGCCCACGATGGCTTCGAATTTGGGCGGAGGTCCAACTCGGACCGCATGAAGCTGAGTCAGGTTGCCCTTTTCATCCCCCGTGAAGCGGATGCTGTTCATGCTCCAGTCCCGGATTCCGCCTTCCTCATGCGCGCTCTCCGTGCGGAGTTGCAGCGGCCAGAGCGGCCAGGGCGTGGAGGCAGCACGTGCCTCAGGCGGCTTGGGCATGATTTCAAATTGATGCACGCTCTTTGCCCCCTGACGATGACTCGTGCCCAGGCAGTCAGCGCCCGTGTCGCCGCCGCCGATAATCACCACGCGCTTGCCCTTGGCACTGATGGCAATGGATTCGTCGATGACATCGCCTTCATTGCGCCGGTTCTGCTGCGGCAGGAAATCCATGGCGAAATGAATGCCCTTCAGTTCGCGTCCGGGGATCTTCAGGTCTCGGGGCTGCTCGGAGCCACCGCAGAGCAGGATGGCATCGTAGTGCTCGGTGAGGCCCTCCACCGGCACATTTCCGCCAACGTGCGCATTCGTCAGGAAAGTGACGCCCTCGGCGCGCATCTGTTCAATGCGCCGGTCGATCACGTGCTTCTCAAGCTTGAAGTTCGGAATGCCGTAGCGCAACAACCCGCCAATACGATCGTTTTTCTCGTACACCGTGACGGAGTGACCTGCGCGCCGCAACTGCTGCGCCGCAGCCAGACCCGCCGGTCCACTTCCTATGACAGCGACGCGCTTGCCGGTGTTTTGTTCGGGTGGCTCGGGATGAATCCATCCCTCTTCCCACGCCCGCTCCACGATGCTGCGCTCCATGAGCTTGATCGAGACCGGAGGCATATTAATGCCCAGCACGCAGGCAGCCTCGCAGGGAGCAGGGCAGATGCGGCCCGTGAATTCCGGAAAGTTATTGGTCGCATGCAGGCGCCGGATCGCGCTCTCCCAGCGACCGTTGTGGACCAGGTCATTCCAGTCCGGAATCAGATTGTTGACCGGGCAGCCGGTGTGGCAGAAGGGAACTCCGCAATCCATGCAGCGCGCACCCTGCTCCTGCTGCTTCTCTTCGGGGAATGGCTCATAAATCTCGAACCAGTCGTGGATGCGCTCTTCGGGATTGCGTCGCTTGGGCTGTTCGCGATCAATCTCAAGAAATCCTGTTGCCTTACCCATGCTGCACCTCTGCCGTTGCCGCCACCAGAGGTGACGAAGTTGTGGGAGCTACATAAACCGATTCCACGCGGGGCACGCCGAGAACGCGCTTATACTCGTGCGGGAATACCTTGATAAAGCGCGGTTGCGCATCGGCCCAATGCTCCAGAATCCACGCGGCGCGCGGGCTGCCAGTCATGTCACGATGCTGTTCCAGCAGGCTGCGTACTTCCGCGATGTCTGCTTCGGTTGAGAGCGGCTCCAGGTCCACGCCTGCCCGGTTGCAGCGCCGCGTAGAGAAGTCTCCCTGATCGTCATACACAAACGCCCGGCCACCGCTCATGCCGGCTGCGAAGTTGCGCCCCGTGGATCCGATGACGAGCACGGTGCCGTTCGTCATGTACTCGCAACCGTGGTCACCCACGCCCTCCACCACGGCCGTCGCTCCCGAGTTCCGCACCGCAAAGCGCTCGCCAGCAATGCCGTTCAGGAAGACTTCGCCGCTCGTCGCACCGTAGAGCACAACGTTGCCCACAAGGATGCTTTCTTCCGGCAGGAAGCTTGAGGTTTTCGGCGGATACGCAATTACGCGGCCCCCGGAAAGTCCCTTGCCGAGATAGTCGTTGCTGTCGCCCTCGAGTTCCAGGGTGACACCGTTCGGAACGAAGGCCCCGAAGCTTTGACCCGCCGAACCATCGAACTTGAAGTGAATGGTTCCATCCGGCAAACCATTCGAACCGTAGCGACGCGCAATTTCGCCACCAAGCATCGCCCCGACCGTGCGGTGCACATTGCGAATGGCAAAGCTGCCTTTCACGGGAGTCTTCGACTCCAGGGCGGGAGCCGCCTTGGCAATCAGCGCGTGGTCCAGCGCCTGGTCAAGGCCGTGATCCTGCGCCTGCACTTTCCTGCGCGCCACGCGCGACGGCACAGTCGGCACGTACAGGATGGATGACAGATCGATGCCCTTGGCCTTCCAATGAGCGTCGGCAACCGCAGCGTCGATCTTGTCGACCCGGCCCACCATTTCATCCACCGTGCGGAATCCGAGCTTCGCCATATGCTCGCGCATTTGCTCGGCGATGAAGAAGAAGAAGTTGATCACGTGCTCAGGCTGGCCCTCGAACTTCGCACGGAGAACAGGATCCTGTGTCGCGATGCCCACCGAGCAAGTATTCAGGTGGCACTTGCGCAGCATGATGCAGCCCATCGTGATGAGCGGCGTCGTCGCAAAGCCAAACTCCTCGGCACCGAGAAGTGCAGCAATGACTACATCGCGCCCGGTCTGGAGCTTGCCGTCAGTCTGCACCTTGATACGACCGCGCAGATCGTTCAGAAGCAGGACCTGCTGTGTCTCGGCAAGGCCCAGTTCCCACGGCAGTCCTGCATGCTTAATCGAGCTCAACGGCGAAGCGCCGGTGCCACCTGTGTCGCCCGAGATGAGGACCACATCCGCGTGCGCCTTGGAAACACCCGCTGCAACCGTACCCACGCCCACCTCTGAAACGAGCTTCACTGCAATGCGCGCCTGGGGATTGACGTTCTTGAGGTCGTAAATCAGCTGGGCAAGATCTTCGATGGAGTAAATGTCGTGATGCGGCGGTGGTGAAATAAGGCCGACACCGGGAATCGAATGCCGCGTCCTGGCGATGACTTCATCGACCTTGTGGCCGGGCAACTGGCCGCCTTCGCCGGGCTTCGCTCCCTGCGCCATCTTGATCTGGAGTTCATCGGCGTTGACCAGATAGTTGGTCGTGACGCCAAAGCGGCCGCTGGCCACCTGCTTCACGGCACTGCGGCGCGAGTCACCATTCGCATCTGGCTTGAAGCGCTCCTCTTCCTCACCGCCCTCGCCGGTGTTGGACATGCCCCCCAGCCTGTTCATCGC
>JBAUTX010000467.1:0-8676 GCA_049582405.1 Occallatibacter sp.
TGGTTCCACAAGTGGATGCGGATGGCAACGAAAAAGATGGTGTTCGGTTGCCGGAGATCACCGTGCCGCTCGCAACCTATGCCAGCTGGAACCTGCGTGACCCCGCGATTGGAGCGCCGGATCAGCGCGTGAGTTTCGAGCTCTCTTATCTGCCATTCCCTCGGACCCCAGAGCAACGCAAGGCCGATGGCGATCCGCGCAAGTCGATCGCCGACCGCTATGCGAGCCGCTCGGATTACCTGTCGCGCTATGCGCAGGCTGTGGACGCGCTCGTGGCAGGTCGTTGGATTTTGCCTGAGGACCGGCCAGCTCTGCTTCAGCTTGGGGAACGGGAATGGGATGAAGCCATGCGTTGATGCGATAGGCCTGGCAAGAACTCCATCAAGATACGCGTCCATCTCTTGAGAGAAGCGGCGCGTCCGAGCCAGACGAGCAAATTCAGCCGGGTTGAGTCCTGGCCTTGAGCCTTGTGTAGAGCCAGGCTCGCGCCATGGACCACTCACGCTCCACGGTACGCACGGAGACGCCGAGGACCTCTGCCGTTTCTTCCACGGTCAGCCCGCCAAAAAAGCGCATCTCTACGATCTTCTCCTGCCGCTCATCGAGTGCGGACAGCTCATTCAGCGCGTCATTCACGGCCAGCACGCCCGCCGGTTGGTCCGTGCGCACGGCCTGAATTTCGATATGCGGATCCGATTCCGCCACTCCCCCGCGTTTTGCGGACAATCGTGCGCGCGCATGATCCGTCAAAATGCGTCGCATGAGCTGCGCGGCGATGGCGTAAAAATGAGCGCGGTTTTTGAAGTTGGGCTCGCGCTGCTGTACAAGCTTGAGGTAGACCTCATGCACGAGCGCTGTTGGCTGCAGTGTGTGGTTCGCGCGCTCCTGCCGCATTGACTGGTTGGCTCGGCGGTGCAGCTCGTCGTAAACCAGAGGCATAAGGCGTCCAATCACGCTCTTGTCTCCGCTCGAAAGGCGGGTCAGCAGAGCCGTGACTTCGTTGGGCAATGCCCCCATAACGCAGCACTCCACGCGAGACGAAAAGGCTATGCCTGATTTTATCGTGGAGCATCAGGCCAGCGCGCGGACCGCTGGAGCACCGGATTAGTGGAGTGAGTGATATTCGGCTTCTATCTGCTTGCGCATCGCAAAGGCAGGGTCGGCATCCTTCCAGAGCGCCAGAAGGTCCTGATACGAAGTCCGGCTCGCGGCCGCGTCGCCCGCCTGTGCCAGTGCCCGTGCAAGGCCTAGTTGGGCCAATGAGGATGTAGGACAGTTCAGCACCAGTCCCTGGTGTTCGAGAATCTGGCGGAAAGCCGCGGCTGCAAGCTGCGGCTGATGATCGGCCAGCTGAGCCTGCCCGCGCACATAGGCGGCATCCATACACTGGCCCGGCGTGAAGATGCCCAGGTCATAGGGTTCAGTCCCGTTCAGATCCTGCACGGCCTGCTTGTAATTACCCTGCGCGTACGCAATGCGTGCCCGCAAAATAGGCGCCCAGTAGAACTGGATCAGCGTGTCCAGCGGCCGCTCCGCGCTCACTTCATGCAAAAGCGCCTGCGCCAGCCGAAGGTCCCCGGATTGCGTGGAGGCCAGCGCGATGAGCACCAGCACGTCACTGCCGCGCGCAGCCTTCGCGTCGGCCATCACCCGGGCAGCCAGCTGCTGTGCTTCTGCAGGGCGGCCCATCTCAGCCTGCCGCACGGCTTCCCCTGCAAGCCAGGTTGAGCTGGTCTCTGGCGCGCCGCTGCGCAGCGCCACCCCGCCAGCCTTCGCTGCCAGCGCGTTGCCTTCATCCAGCCTGCCCGCGCGATCCTCGGTTGCCGCCTGCTGGGCAAGCAGCGTGTCTTCCACACCAGGAAACTGCGCCGCTCCGGCCAGCAGTCTGCTCATCGTAGCCTTGTCGTCGCGGTAAAAGGCCAGCTCGTATTCGTCGAGCTGAATGTTCACATCGTGCAGATTAAGCTGGTTGGCCTGGTCGAGCACGGCGCGGGCCTCATCCGGCTTGTCCACGGCAAGGAAGAACTGCGCCAGATTGCCATAGCTGGGCGAGAGCCCCGGCGTTTCGCGAATCGCACGGCGCTGCAACTCAATCGCCTTCTCGTACTCGCCAGTGAACGCGTAATCCACGCTGAGATTGATCGTCCATGCCATGTCGTGCGGATAGGCCATGGCCCATTGCTCGTACGTCTGCATCTCCTTGTCAATTTCACCGGTCACAAAGCCGTAGTAATGCGAGACGATGTAGTAGCGCTCCCACTCCGTTACGCGATCGCGACGGTCAAATGCCTGCTGCATCGCTTCCTTTGCGCGCTGCGTTTCTCCCATATTGCCGTAAACCGTGGCAAGGCGCGCATAGGCCATCGCAAAGTTCGGATCAATCTCCGTCGCTCGCTGAAAGTAAGGAAGGGCGGCGGCCTCGCCGCGTTCATTCCATGCTTCCGTGCCCTGCGCAAAGGCCGTCACGGCCTCAAACGAGGGGGTAGTTGCCTCAACCAGGGGCACATCAAATTTGCGAATGGACTCGTGCGACTCACCCAGGATGGGCCGCATCTCTTCTGTCGCGCGATCGAGCGCTTCGAGAACGGAGTCGCGAAACTCCACCGGGACCTGGCGCGACGCAATTTCCTTACCTGAGGCACACTGAATTGCGCGCAAGCCCACGGTATACCCCTTGGCGCTGTTGCCAATAAAACCCTGCAGGACGACCTGGCCGGCTTCCCTCTCGCACACCTGTCGTGCGACCTGCTCCGTGAGGCGCTGATGAGCGGGCAGGCCCATGTACTGGAGTGCGCTGCGAATCTTCTGCTCGGGCATCAGCATGAGATACGGTGTCTGCTGCAGCTTTGCGGCCAGCGCCACGTTCAGCGAGTGGTCGAAGGCCGGCTCGCCCGTCGTGTTCACAAAATCCGCCAGCACGACCGTGAGGTCTTCTACCGGGGGCGGCCGTCGCTGAAATCGCCTTCCGGCAACCAGCCCCCCGACGAAAAGCAGAACCACGAGAGCGCCCAGAACACGCAGCACTTGCCTGTGGCGGGAGCTCCAGCCTGAAGCAGCATGCACCCGATGAGACAGACCGCGTAGTTCTGGCCGTGCGCCTTCAATGGCTGGCAATGCCGCGTCGAACTCGGCCGCCGATGCAAAGCGTTTCGCGGGATTTCGGTCCAGGCTGCGCGCAATCAATGCATCCCACCGCGGATTCAGTTCCGGCAGCGCCCGGCGCGGTATGGGCGGCGACTCCGTCAACCTGCGCAGAGCCGCATACAACGGCGTGTCTGCATCGAAAGCCCTTTGCCCCGTCAGCATCTGGTAAGCAATCAGTCCCAGCGCATAGACATCCGACCCCGGCGACAGCTCCTTGCCTTCAAGCTGCTCGGGCGACATGTACTCGGGAGTCCCAAAGGCGACCTGACCGCTCGCTGTCCACGCTGCCGCCGAGCGAGCATCGCCACTCAGCGCCATCCCAAAGTCCGTGATGACGGCGCGCAGCTCACCGTGTCGCCCTGATTCCAGGATGATATTCCCCGGCTTCAGATCCCGGTGCAAAATGCCTGCGGAGTGTGCCGCCTGCATCGCCGAAGCGAGCTGGTGCAGGATGGCAGCGGCCTCCGCTTCCGGAAGCTTGCCCAGACGCCGCAGCCGCTCCGACAGTGTCTCTCCGCTCAGCAGTTCCATGGTCAGGAACAGCACGACACCACCCTCTTTGTTGTGGTGAAAAATGTCGAAGATCCGGCAGACGTTGGGGTGCGTCACCTGCTTGGCCAGATGCACCTCTCGCCGGAAGCGGTTGAGCATGCCCGGAAAATCGGCAATCTCTGGCCGAATGACCTTGATGGCCACCGGCATGTGGAGTTCCAGGTCCTCCGCCTCATAGACCTCGCCCATCCCACCCCTCGCGCGAAACGAGACGATTGTGAAGCGGTCCCCGAGAACTGTGCCGGCCGGCATGCGGCCCGGGTCCGATCCATTCACGAGGGTGGATGCGTGCAGAGCGTTCGGATCGAGAAATGCTCCGGCCTCGTCATGGGCACGAAGCAGTTCCTCGAGGATGCCTTCCAGCTCAGGAGAGAGATTCTGTTCGCTAAGAAACCTCCGCCGTGTTGCGGAATCCATGTCGAGCATGGATTGAAACAGCACCTTAACCCTGGGCCAATCCGAGGATCCTAACTCCATTGCATGTCCGGCGTACTTGGTTTTTTGCGGATGAATTTAGGTTCACTAGACGGCATAAGGCTCGCTTTGTCAAGAAGAGTCGAAGGCACGGCAGTGGATGCAAACGGGGTGGAGCATTCAGCCAGACCGTTACTTTTGTGCTTCCTTCCACACATTGGACCCGCTTTCCTCTGGCGGATTCCGCCGGAAGATTTCGCGTCTCTCAACAGAGATTGCGCAGGACCGGGTGCGGAAGATGCCCCGGCGGGGGCTGAATCTCGATTCCGTGGAGGATTGTTTGATGCAAAGGCCGGCGAATGGGTGGAAAACCTTGGGCGTGGTCGCGGTACTGGCGACCATGATGTTGTTGGGGATGACGTGGGGCCTGTCGGGATGCGGAAGTTCCGCACCCATCGGGGTTGCTATTACCCCCGCCAGCGCAACTGTGGATGGCGCGGACTCCGTCAAGCTGTCCGCATCCGTGGCGAATGACTCCAAATCGCAAGGCGTCACCTGGACCGCCACGGGCGGCGCGCTCTCCAGCCAGACCTCTACCTCCGCGGTGCTTACTGCACCCGCGGCCACCAGTTCTGCGCAGACTGCGACGGTCACGGCCACCTCCGTGTCTGACACGACCAAGAGCCAGTCCATCACCATCACGATTCCGGCAACACCGTCGATCACCACGGGCAGCCTTGCGGCGGCCACCGTCGGCAGCGCCTACTCGACTTCGCTGACCGGATCCGGCGGCATCAGCCCTTACACATGGACCCTGAGTAGCGGCACACTCCCTGCCAGCATCACTTTGTCTTCTGCGGGCGTTCTCAGCGGAACCCCTATGGCAATCGACGCGGGCTCGTACAACCTCACCTTCAAAGTCACCGACTCGGGCACGCCTGCGGCGCTCACCGCCACCAAGGCTCTGACGCTGGCTATCAATGCGGCGCCGGCGATTTCCTTCACAACAAGCTCGCTGGCCACGGCCACGTATAAGGCCGCCTACTCGGCCTCGGTCAGCGCAACCGGCGGCGCGGGCACGCTGACCTACAACCTCTCGACAGGACCGCTCCCCGCCGGCTTAGCGCTCTCCCCCGCTGGTGTGATCTCCGGCACCCCAACAGCCGCAGGCACGTTCCCCATCGCCATCACGGCGAGCGACGCCTTCGGCGACTCGCAGACGCAGAGTTATACGCTGAAAGTGGTTTATCCGCCTCTCGCCATTGCGCCCACTGCGCTTCCCACTGCGTACGTCAATTCCAGCTATACGCAAGCCTTTACGGCAACAGGCGGCTCGGGCACTGGCTACACCTTTGCAGTGGCTAACGGGTCCACGCTGCCGGCCGGCCTCACGTTCTCTGCTGGCGGCGTGCTATCTGGCAAGCCCACCACCTCTGGACCCGCCAGCTTCGGCATCGCCGTAACGGATTCTGCCTCGAATACCTTCACGGGGACCTACACACTGACCATCAATCCTGCCGTGAGCATCACCACCGCAACAACGCTGCCCACAGCCTACGTCGGCTCCAATTATTCGCAGACGCTGGCAGCGACCGGCGGATCAGGCACGGGCTACACCTGGGCAGTCGCAAGCGGCTCTTCATTGCCTGCGGGACTGGCGCTGTCTTCGTCCGGCGTTCTCTCGGGCAAGCCCACCACAGCGGGCTCGGCCAGCTTCGGCATCACCGTCACGGACTCCGTATCCAATACGCAAACCGCGACCTTTACTTTGACCATCGCTCCGGGTGTGACGATTAATCCGATCACGCTTCCGGGCGGCTATCAGGGCACGGCTTATCCGGGCGCAACCTTCACGGCCACCGGCGGCACCGGCACGGGTTACTCGTGGTCATGGGCGCCTGCCAGCGGCAGCACGCTGCCCGCCGGGCTAAGCCTCTCCACGGGCGGAGCTGTCTCCGGCACACCGACCGCAGCCGGCACGTTCAACCTGGTCGTGACCGTTTCGGACTCCGCCTCCAACACGGCATCGACAGCGGTCACGCTGGCCGTGCAAGCCACGCTTACGGTCTCCAACACCACCCTGGCCTCCGCCACCGTCAACATCGCCTACACTCAGGCGCTGGCTGCGACAGGCGGCACGGGCACAGGTTACACCTGGTCCACGAACGCCGCGGGCACTTCGAGCCTGGCAGCGTTGAACCTCACACTGGCAAGCACGGGCGTGATCTCTGGCACGCCGACGACCACTGGCACGGCTACTTTCACAGCGACCGTTACCGACTCAGCGAGCCACACCGGGACAGCGACGCTGACCGTCGCAGTCTACAACGTGCTAACGGTTACCACTTCATCACTGCCTTCAACCGATGCAGGAGTCGCCTACACGCAGACGCTTGGAGCAGGCGGCGGCAGCGGCACCGGCTACACCTGGTCGGTGACGGCCGGTGCGGCCAGCCTGACCGCTGAAAACCTCGCAGTCTCTCCCACCGGCGCCATCACGGGCACGCCGTCTGGCGCGGGCACTGCAACCTTCACCGTGCAGGTGAAGGACTCTCTCGGCAACACAGCCACCGCGAATCTCTCCATCCAGGTTTTCGCGGCGCTCACGCTCTCCGCTCCCAGCACCACCGTTCCCGGCCCCGGTACGACGGGCGGAGTCTACTTCGGCTCGATCAGTGCCACGGGCGGCAGCGGTTCGTACTCATGGACGATTACCGGTCTGCCTGCGGACGGCCTCAGCGCAACCACCGCGGGCGGAGCCGTGACGATCGGCGGGACCCCGACAACGGCAACGACCGTGACGTTCACCGCATCGGTCACCGACACGGCAACCAGTCAGGCGGTCGGGCCGAACACCTATAGCATCGTGGTCAGCAACCCGTCGCCGCTTACGCTGCCGGCTCCCAATCCGTCTACGCTGCCGTCGGCAACGGTTAACCAGACCTACAACGGTTCGATTCAGGCCTCGGGTGGCGCCGGACCTTACACCTGGTCCATCAATGGAGTCACGGTCACTGGCGCGGGGCTTGCTCTGTCCAATGGACTCACGGCATCCAACTCCGGAAACAACACACTGACCGTGAGCGGCACGCCCACAACCACCACAGCGGTCCCGCTTACCAGCGTCTCTGTGAAAGACAACACCAGCGCGACCGCTGGCCCCACGACCTACAGCATCGCGGTGAATGCCGCAGGCTCGCAGGTGAGCGGCCAGATCTCCCTCACACAAGGCTGCGGCACCTCTGCGACCGTCCCACCCATCACGGTGAGCATCAACACCGCGCCGGTGCAGACCACCACCACCAGCAACGGCAGCTACTCCTTTGCCAGCGTGCCCAATGGGACATACACCATCACGCCGTCCATCACGGGAGCTAGCTCCGTCTTCTATCCCGCGACCCAATCTGTCACGGTGAACAACGGCACTGTCACCGCGAACTTCACCGCAACCCTCGGATACACGGTTTCCGGCAACGTGAGCTACAGCGGAACCGCCAAGGGCCAGGTCTATTTCTTCCTCAGCAGCAGCACCTCATCCTGCAATGGCAGCAGCGAGGGCACCAGCATCACGGAGTCCGCGCTGACATCCGGAGGCGCTTTCACGATTCGCGGTGTGCCGCCGGGCAGTTACACGCTTCTCGCCGGCATAGACACGATTGGCGAAGGACAATTTGACTTGGTGAACCCGAGCGGAACGACGACCGTCTCGGTTTCCAATGCCAGCGTGACCGGGGTCAGCGTGACAATGACCGATTCCGTGACCACTACGCCGACCACCGGGCCAAAGCTCAAGGCCGTCTCGCCCACGGATCAGGGCGTGATCATTTCGTACAAGCCCATTGCTGATACATCCGGAACTGAAGCGGTCTCTTCCTACGCCGTCCAGTGGAGCACCAGCTCCTCGTTCACTAGCCCGTCCTCAGCCACGTTCACGGCGAACGGCGATAGCGCCGACATCTGGATCCTGAACAACGGCACGGCGGGCATTACCGGCAGCTTCACCAACGGCACGGCCTACTACTTCCGCGCATGTGGCAACGCAGCCGGCAGTTGCGGTCCGTGGACGGTCTGGGGCGGCACCACGCCTGCTGCCGTGACGGCTGGCGCGCCCTCTGGTTCTGGATACTTCACCGTCACCGGCACGGTCACGCTGCCGTCAACCATCACGCCCACAGGGCCACTCTACGTCGGCTTCTATGACCAGAACGCCAATGTTGTCTATGCAACGGAGATTGCGAGCCCAGCCAACACGTCGGCGAATGCCTACACGGTCCAGGTGCCAAGCGGCACAAGCTACTTCTTCTTCGGCATTCTCGACCAGAACAAGAATGGCATGATCGATGTCGGCGATGTCTCCAACACAGACACAGCAGGCAACAGCACCGCCACTTCGGTCACGGGCAATATGACAGGCATGAACCTCACATTGTCTGGGGCGAACAGCACCGCGGCCGTCACCACTTACAACATGCAATCCACCTCTGGTGGAGGCAGCACTTCCTTCTATGACCTGAATTTGAGCCTGCGGGAGCATGTCAAGCTACCTGTTTCCGTGACGCTCATGTC
>JBAUTX010000468.1:0-4509 GCA_049582405.1 Occallatibacter sp.
GTCCTCACCGGATTCGAAGGCATCCATCAGGCTGCGCCCAAGGACGGTCGATCGATCGAAGATCTCGCGCGCATGCTGACCCAGAATGCTTGCCTTTTCCATCTGCAGGAAACGCCGAGCGGATTCAGAGACGAGCACCGCTCTTCCATCTCCGGTGAAGAGAAGAATTCCATCCTGCAGATTGCCAAGAATCTGGTCCAGGTTCTCCTTCAGGGCAGAGAAAACCTCTTCCACGCTACGCATGCGCTGGCCGATCCGTTCGATTTGAGTCGAGACCCTTTGCGGTGTATCCTGCTTGGGCGCTGGTTCGGCCGGGTCGGCTTCCTCGGTCACGGGGGTCCAGTAAGAAAGCTGCATGCTGATCTCTTCGAGTGGCCGTAGCGCCAGATTGCTCAACAGGAATGCCATCACCAGAGCAGCGACAAGCACGAAGCCCATGAGAGTAAAGGCTTCCTGCATTGACGGGGCATAGACCACATGCAGGAGCGTGGTTCGCGCGCCTACGCGAACGGAAATGAATGGCTGCCCGTTCCGCTCGAGCGGCACCACAATATCAAACACCTTGGGGGGGCCAAACACCTCTTGCATGAGCTGAATAGGGTTCGCGTTCAGCAACTGGCCATAGTCGGCGCGAACAGGCAGGGGCTTGTCCTCGTTATTGGGATTGGTGCTCACCATGGTCCGTCCCTGGTTATCGCCGATGTTGATGTCGTATACCGTCAGCGAATATCGATTGACGGAATCCACCACGGCCTTCAGAGCCGCGCTGTTGCGAATCGCTGCGACCTCGACGTTGTGCAATTGACTCGGGTTGTTCGGATCAACGGTGACGCCCTGCAGGCCGTTTTGAAGCGCATCCTGGACTGCAAAGCGCACCTGGTCGGCGACCATCTTGTTCGCGTTGTAGGATTGCTGCACTGCGGCATGAATCAGCTGACTGACATAGACAAGGGACAGAATTCCCGCCAGCAGGAAGACCAATCCGGTGATCGCGAGAACGAGTTTTGTCTTCAGTCGCATCTTCTATGCCGGCTGATCTTCCTTCATCTGGCTATATTCCTTCAGCTTGTTGTGCAAAGTCTTCAGGCTGATTCCGAGGATCTCTGCCGCACGCGTCTTGTTCTGGCCTGTGGCTTCCAGCGTCCGCAGGATGAGCAACTGCTCCATGGCATCGACCGTGGTCCCCACTCGCACTGGAATCAAGTCCGCATCCATGACCTGCGCTGGCGTCGCCTGCGAGTGACCAAATTGCGGGGGCAGGTGGCTGGAATCCAGCGGTGCTCCATCCGGGCAGAGCACAACAGCCCGCTCCATCACATTGCGCAGCTCCCGTGCATTGCCCGGCCAGTCGTAGGCCATCATCCGATCCAGAATCGACGGGCCAACACCGGAGACCCTGCGCCCATGCTTCTGGTTCATTTCGCGCACCATCGCATCGGCCATGGCTGGCAGGTCTTCCAGATGTTCCCGAAGCGGAGGCATGTGAATATGAAAGACGTTCAGCCGGTAAAACAGGTCGCTCCTGAGGTGGCCTTTGGCCACCGCCTCTGCCGGGTCGCGATTGGTCGCAGCCAAGACGCGCACATCCACGTCCTGCTCCATGCGGGCCCCGAGTCTGCGGAGCTTGCGCTCTTCCAGCACGCGCAGGAGCTTTGCCTGAGTGGCGACGGGCATCTCGCCGAGTTCATCCAGCAGCAGGGTGCCGCCTGAGGCCAGTTCGAAGCATCCTGCACGCCGCTCTGCCGCTCCGGTGAATGCGCCCTTCTCGTGGCCAAAGAGTTCACTTTCAATCAGGGATTCCGGAATTGCGGCACAGTTCACCGCCACAAACGGCTTCGACTTGCGCGGGCTCAGGTCATGCAAGGTCCGCGCCACCATTTCCTTGCCCGTTCCACTTTCGCCGGTGATCAGCACGGACACGTTCGACGGGGCAATCTGCTCAATCAGCGCAAAAATCTCGCGCATGGCCTTTGAGCTGCCGACCATCGAACCCAGAACGCCCGTCTCAACCAACCGCCGCCGCGCGACCTCCAGTTCGATGGCTGTCTCGCGCTGCCGGGTGGCGTTTGTCAAAATCGAACGCAGCCGCGCCGCGTCCACGGGTTTCTGCAGAAAGTCATACGCACCCAGCTTCATCGCATCTACGGCCACCTGGATGGAACCCTGCGCCGTGAGCAGAATGACGGCTACATTGGAGCCGACTCCGGAGCCCTCTTCGGCGAATTTTGCCAATAGACCGAGGCCATCCAGGCGGGGCATCTTCAGGTCGGTCACCACAATGGCCGGTTCCCACGCAAGCGCTTTTTCCCATCCCTCAACGCCATCGTGTGCGGTCTCTGTCTTATATCCCCAACCGGAGATCAGCTCGGCAAGTCCCATCAGGGCATGCGGCTCATCTTCCACAATGAGAACCTTTACCGGGTTTTGCGTATCTGTCTTTGACATTGTTCCATCTCGATCATTTGTCCGGGGTCTATGTCTCTGCCGCCCTTGAGGGATGTCACGGATTCTACAGAAGAAAGGCAATCCGCACGAGGGTTCTGTCTTTAGCCGGCCTTCTCGGTCAGTTCGGCCCACCGTGCATAGAGAGCGTCGTTCTCGTGCTGGGCGGCTTTTAGCTCTTCAAGTGCCTGTTGCAGTGCGGAGGCATCTGTGGCAATTTCCGGGCTTTCCAGCTGGGCTCGTGCCGCTGTCAGCCGTGCATCCGACGCGACGACCCGATCCTCGATCGCCGCAAATTCTCTCGCTTCCAGATAGGACAGTTTCTTCCGTATTTTGTTGCGCGACTCATCCGGGGCTTCTTGGGAGAGAGCAGACTGTTGGCCGCTGGCTGGCTCTTCCGCATTCTCTGCCGCCCATTCCTCCCACTGTGCGAAATCGGCAAACTGTCCGATGCGGCCCCGTCCGTCCAATCCCAATACGGTCGTCGCCACACGATTGAGAAGGAATCGGTCATGCGTCACCAAGAGGAGCGCCCCCGGGAACTCCAGCAGGTTCTCTTCGAGAATCTCAAGCGTGGGGATGTCGAGATCGTTCGTTGGCTCGTCCAGCAGGAGTACGTCGGCTGGCTCCAGCATGAGCCGCGCGATCAACACGCGCGCCCGTTCGCCTCCGCTCAGATTCTTCACGGGCTGATTCAGCTGCTCGCCCGTGAACTGGAAGCGCGCCGCCCAGCTCGCCACATGGACCGTTCTCCCCAGATGGATCACGGCATCGCCTTCGGGCGCCAATGCGCGGCGCAGGGTCATCTCCTCATCCAGCTCCCGCATCTGGCTCAGGTACACAAGCCGGAGCGCATTCGCACGCCGAATCGCGCCTCCCTCCGGCTCAATCTCGCCACGCAGCAGGCGCAACAGAGTCGTCTTGCCGCTTCCATTCGGACCTACGAGGCCGACCTTGCTGCCCGCCGTCAGCACAAAGTTGAGTCCGCTGAAGAGTTTGCGGTTCCCCATCGAGCAGGCCACATTTTCAAACTCAACCAACCGCCTGGTCTTGCGCTCGCTGGCCGCAAAATCAATCCCCGCAGTGCTGACTACACTGCGGGCATCCATGGCGGCGAGCTGCCCAATCATGGCCTGCGCCGTGTCGATGCGCGCCTTGCTCTTGGTGGTCCGAGCCTTCGGTCCCCGTCGCAGCCATTCAATCTCCGTGCGGACCTGGTTCCGCAAGCTCTCCTGCTGCCGGGTTTGTGCCTCAAGGTAAGCCTGTCGTTCTTCCAGGAACCGGCTGAAGTTCCCCTTTACGCGCAGCATGCCAGCCGCATAGACCCGGTTCAACTCCAGAATCTCCGTAGAGGTCGCCTCAAGGAAGTAGCGGTCATGGCTTACCGTGACCGCCGCGAACCGCGCGGCCCCGAGCAGGCTCTCCAGCCACTCGATTCCTTCCAGGTCCAGGTGGTTTGTGGGCTCATCCAGCAGCAGCACATCGGGGTCACCCACAATGGCAGCTACGATCGCGAGCCGCTTGCGCCATCCGCCTGAGAGTGCCGCGGCGTCGGCCGCCAGGTCCTGCAGGCCCGCGCGCCCGGCAAGCTCGCGCAGGCGTCCCTCGCGCTCCGTGTCGACCACATGGCTTGCCTTCAGCGCTGCGTCCAGCACTTCCCGTACCGTCATTCCTGGCATAAAGCGTGATTCCTGAGGCACATAGGCAACTCGCGCACGCTTGCGCACTGCCATCTCCCCGGCGTCCGGTTCCAGTTGTCCAGCCAGAACCGCCAGCAATGTCGATTTTCCTGAGCCATTCGGTCCAATCAGGCCGATCCGCGCACCTTCCTCGACCGTGAACGAAAGATCCCGAAAAAGCGGCTGCGCGCCAAACTGCTTGGAAATCGATTGTGCGTTCAGAATGGGGGGCATCCCTACTAGAGTAAAGGTCGCCGGGTCTCCAAGGCGAGCAGAGCCGCTGCCCTACACTGGAGCCATGCTCGACTATGAAATTGCTCCTTCGGAAGCCGCGAGCCTGCTGCGGGAGAACAAGGCCCGCTTCATCGACGTTCGAGAGCCCTGGGAG
>JBAUTX010000469.1:0-9586 GCA_049582405.1 Occallatibacter sp.
TCTTGCTGCAGCCTGCTTCGCGCTCTGTACCGTTGCGTCAGATGCAGCGCTCGCGCAGGAGAGCCCTTCCGTTCCAAGCCTGCTGCTTGGCGCAGCATGGTATCCCGAGCAGTGGCCGGAGCCGCGCTGGGATGCCGACCTTGCGCTCATGGAGGCCGCGCACCTTCGCGTGGTCCGCGTCGGCGAATTTGCATGGAGCCGCATGGAGCCTGCCGAGGGGCAATACGATCTCGACTGGCTTGCGCACGCCATCCGCCTTGCAGAGAAGCATCACATCGCCGTCGTCATCGGCACGCCGACCGATGCCCCTCCGGCATGGCTCACATCGAAATACCCAGACACGT
Source organism: Occallatibacter sp. (assembly GCA_049582405.1). Taxonomy (GTDB): domain Bacteria; phylum Acidobacteriota; class Terriglobia; order Terriglobales; family Acidobacteriaceae; genus Telmatobacter. The sequence continues at coordinate 345 of JBAUTX010000469.1, forward strand.
TGCGCATGGATGAGAACGGCCGCCTGGCGCAGCACGGAGGCCGCCGCCAGTTCAACTATGCAAGCCCACGCTACCGCCTTTTCTGCGCTGAGATAGCACGCCGTCTCGCTCAGCGCTTCGGCCACGATCCCAACGTGATCGGCTGGCAGATTGGCAACGAGTACACCGACGAGTCCTTTGACCCCGCCACACGTACGCTCTTCCAGCAGTGGCTCCAGCGCCGCTTCGGCTCCCTTGATGCGCTGAATCAGCACTGGTCAACGGCTTACTGGAGCCAGACCTACGACCACTGGGATGAGATTCCGCTCGTCGCAACCGGCGGCAACCCCGGCCTTCTGCTTGAGCATCGCCACTTCGTGACCGACACATGGCGCGACTTCCAGCGCGTACAGATCGATGCGATTCGCAAGTGGGCCGAACCGCGACAGTTCATCACCACAAACATCGGCGGCCTTGCCTGGAGCGATCACTTCGACCACTACGAAATTGCGCGCGATCTCGATCTCGCCGCATGGGATGACTACGTCGGTCAGGGGCAGCTCGATCCGGTCCGCAACGGCGCGATGCACGACTTTGTCCGAGGCTGGAAGCGCATGCCCTTCTGGGTGATGGAGACGCAGCCGGGCTCTGTGAACTGGGCGCCCATCAACACCACACTCAACCGCGGTGAGACGCGCGCCATGGCGTGGCAGGCCGTTGGGCACGGGGCAAACGCAGTCCTCTACTGGCAATGGCGCAGCGCGCTCAACGGCCAGGAGCAATATCACGGCACGCTGGTCGGCGCTGACGGCGAGCCCATGCCCATCTACAGCGAAGTGAGCCAGATTGGCGGCGAGTTCGAGCGCGCTGCGCCTGCGCTCCGCGACACACAACCTGTCGCACAGGTGGCGATTCTTGAAAGCTACGACAGCCGCTGGGCCATCGACTTCCAGCCACACAACCGCAACTACGACGAGTTGCAGGTTCTGCTGGACTGGTATCGCCCGCTTCGCCAGAAGGGCCTGACCGTCGACATCGTCAACGCCAGCTCACCGCTGAATGGCTACAAACTCGTCGTCGCCCCGGGGCTCAACGTCGTCTCCCCGGATCTTGCAGCGCATCTCAAGACCTATGTCGAGCAGGGCGGGCATCTGGTGCTGGGCCCTCGCTCTGGCATGAAAGACGAGTACAACAGCCTCAATCCGCAGCGCCAGCCAGGGCCGCTGGTGCCAGCGCTCGGCGGGCGCGTCGAGCAGTATTACGCGCTGGATGGCGCAGTGCCGGTCAGCGGAACCCTCGGCAGCGGAACCGCGACGATCTGGGCCGAGCAGCTCATCACGCAGGCCAGCGACGCCCGCGTGTTGCTGCGCTATGGCAAGTCGAATGGCTGGCTCGATGACCAGCCGGCGATGATCACACGAACACTGGCCAAGGGCCGCATTACGTATCTCGGTGCGATGCTTGATGCGCCGCTCATGCAGAATGCCATGGACTGGATGCTTGAAAGAGCACACGTTGAGCCGGAGTTTGCGTTGCAGCCGGAAGGCGTAGAGGTCTGCCGCCGCGTCGGCGCTGACCACACGCTCTATATCCTCATCAATCATGGCGCGCAACCGGCTCAGATCACTTTCCCTAAGCCGATGACCGACTTGCTCACGAGCCATCAGCCCATTGCGCAACTTACGCTTGCCTCGCAAGGCGTCGCGGTTGTTGAGGAGCAGGCGAAAGCGCCCGGCCACTGAAGCAGAATGGGATGCCGTGAAAGTTCGCGCTGTCGCCAGGCTTTGCTTCTCGCAATCGGGATGCAATCCAAGGCAGACTTCTGCTAGCGTGATGCGATGAAGCGTCTGCACGTTTGCTCTCCCACGTTCTCCATCGCTCTTGCGGCCCTGTTCGCCGCCGCGCTGGCCCTTCCCGGCCATGGTCAGACCGAGTCGCATGCGGTGCACCAACAAGTAGCGCAAGTCGCGCGTGGCGACGAGAGCGGCCCCTTTCGTCCTGACTGGAATTCGCTTGCGGCCTATCGTGTGCCCGCCTGGTATCGCGATGCCAAGTTCGGCATTTTCATCCACTGGGGCGTCTATTCCGTTCCGGCATTCGGAAACGAATGGTATCCGCGCAACATGTACATCGCGGGCTCACCAGAGTACAAGCACCAGCTTGCCACCTATGGCCCACAGTCAAAGTTCGGATACAAAGACTTCATTCCGCTCTTCAAGGCCGAGCACTTTGATCCCGATACCTGGGTCGATCTCTTTGTGCGCGCCGGTGCGCGTTACATTGTCCCCGTAGCGGAGCACTGCGATGGCTTTGCCATGTACGACTCCGGCATCACCCGCTGGAACGCCGCGAAGATGGGCCCGCATCGCGACATTATCGGCGCATTGGAAGGCGCAACGCGCAAGCATGGCCTCCACTTTGGCGTCTCCTCACATCGCGCCGAGCACTGGTGGTGGTACGACGGCGGCATGCAGTTTGACTCCGACGTGCGCGATGGCGCCTATGCCGATCTCTACGGCCCCGCGCAGCCCCGCACGCTGCCCGGCGACAGCACGGCCAAAGAGCCCGACCCGAATCACCTCGAGCGCTGGCTCCCTCCAAGCAAGCCATTCCTCGATGACTGGCTCGCGCGCAGCAGTGAACTCGTCGACAAATACCATCCTGACTTCATGTACTTCGACTGGTGGATCGGCCAGCCCGCTTTTCAGCCCTATCTCAAGAAGTTTGCCGCGTACTACTACAACCGCGCCGCCGCGCGAAAGCAGGGCGTCGTGCTCACCTACAAGGACTATGATTTCCCCGCAAACACCGCTGTGCTCGATATTGAACGCGGCAAACTGGATGCGATCAGTCTGCTCCCCTGGCAGACAGACACTTCAGTCAGCATCCATTCCTGGGGCTACGTGAAAGATGACTCGTATCGAAGCGCCGGGTCGCTCATCGATGAGCTGGTCGATGTCGTCAGCAAGAACGGCAACCTGCTGCTCAACGTGGGTCCCAGGCCGGACGGCACCATCCCGGAGCAGGCACAGAGCATCCTGCTGCAGATGGGCCGCTGGCTGCAGACCAATGGCGAAGCCATCTACGGATCGCGCCCATGGCTGCTCTACGGCGAAGGGCCCACGACCGTGAAGAGCCATGCGCTCTACACCGACCAGCAGCAGTTCACGCCGGAGGATATTCGCTTCACCACACACAACGGCGCGCTCTACGCCATCGCGCTGGGTTGGCCCGCTAGCGGCGAGTTGCGCGTACACACAATGTGGCAGGGCACGCCCTATCTCGACGGTCCCGTCTGCTCCGTGCAGCTCCTCGGCACGCCCGGCACGCTGGCGGCGGAGCAGCGCAACGATGGCCTGCACATCAAGCTTCCTCCGAATCCACCCGATGAACCGGCGTATGTCTTTCGCATCCTCACGAAGAACTCAGGCGGTGTGTGCGGAAGCACGTCCGCACGTCCAGCTCAAAACAAATCGGAATAGGTTCCTTACCTTGCCGTCAGCGTACCCGCCGCGAACGGGGGCAGGGTCAGCGTGGTTCCCTGCCATGTGCTCACACGAGGTTCCGTGCCCTCGGCAACGACGCGAAGCTCGCCGTGCGCAAACTCGGCCGGCAGCGTGACCGAGATCGACCGATTGCGCTTGTTCACGAGGAGGAGACGCTTGCCTGCCGCCCCGTTCAGCGCCTGCACATCGATATCGCTCCCAGGAAAATGCGTCTGCGCCATTACGTCGCCTGCATGTGTCGCGTCATGCAACAACCGCAGCACCTCGAAGCGCGCATTCGGCTTGCCGGTCTTCCAGTCCACCATCGTCACGCTGGGAAACTGCGACGGAAAGCCCACCAGTTGCGACTCGCCCACCACATCAATGCCCTGCTTTGCGGCTTCAAGGAAGAGATAGGCAAACATCGCTCCGGACGCGTTCCAGTAGGCATCCGGAATCGGCGGCCCCGGATCGTATGGATTGTCAGGATGCCAGTCCGTGGGGAGAATCGTGCCCACCTCATCCAGTGTCGTCCTGGTCTCTGGCGACAGGCGCTTGCGCATCAGCTCGATGAAGCGAACGGTGGTAACCAGCCGGTCTGCCTGATCAAAGAAGCTGTACTGCCAGTCAGACGCGGTCTGCTCTCGCGTCGGAATCGCGTAGAAGTGGTACGAGATCATGTCGAGCGGAATGCCGGGCTTGTGATGATTGTGGTCCAGAAAGTACTCCACCATCCCGGGATTCCGCTCTGGAAACGCCATCGCCAACCCAACAAACTTCATCGCCGGGTCCATCTTGTGCAGGGGCTCCACGATGGCGTCGTAGCACTGCACATACTGCTCTGGCGTGGGCTGATGCTCCACATCAATCTCGTTGAAGACCTCCCAGTAAGGAATCTTGAAGTGATAGCCCGACTCATGCCATTTGCCCAGCTCATCCTTGAATCCGCCCTGCGTGTACCAGGCGGCCACACGAGTGTAGTAACCGGCCAGTTCTGCGCAGCTCGGATCGCGCAGCTCTTTCCCCTGCGTATACTCCCACGTCAGCTTGTCGGGATCTTCCGGATACGTCACCGGCTTCGGCGTCTTGTACATCCAGGCAGGACTCGTACTCAAACTGAAGATGAAATCATGTCCTTTGGTGGCCTCCAGAAAATCCAGCACGATGGGATCCATCGCGCTGAAATCCCAGAAAGTCTTGTCCGCGGTCGGCGGCTGCAGTTCGGCCACGGCCAGCTTCGGATAGGGGTGCCATGCCGCATAGCGGACATCGTCGGCGCCCAGTTGCTTGAGCGCGGCAAACGCCGCGTCATGGATGGGAGACCCGCGGCGCAACATGGGATTCACCACCATTTGCAACGTGGGCGTCGTCTGCAGCGGCTGCGTCTTCGCCCAATCCACCTTCAAGACAATGGGCTTTTCAGGGGTGCCGTTCTGTGCAAGCACACTGCAGGCCGTCATGCCAACCAGGCAAAGAATTGCGCGCCATTTCCTCACTGTGATCCAGATCCTCCTGCCAGCTCCGCACGTGTACCTGGCAGCTTTCCTATATCCTCTCCGCCGAGCAAAGCGCAAGCACGTCGTGCGACTGGCGGCGAAGGAGGTGCTCTAATGCTGCATGAGTGCCACCGGGACGGGCCGTGATGTGTTCACACAACAGAATGGCCACCCCGAAGGGTGGCCATGGAGTGTTGCATCTGCGGGAGAAGCGCCTTACCGCTCGCTCTTCCAGTTGATGAGGTCGCCAAGCGTCGTGGTCGAGCTGGAGACCGGCTGCTTGTGCGCGCTCTCCTTGTAGTGTTCGACCTGGGCGCGGCTCGCTTCATGACCGACCGCCCGCAGGCTGAGACCCACCTTCTTCTCTTCCACGTTGATCTTGATGATCTTGAAGTCGTGCTCTTCGCCCTGCTCCATCTTGGCCGGGGCGCCGTCTTCACCCACGGCCTCTGAAACGTGGCACAGGCCTTCGACGCCCTCGGCAATCTCAACAAACGCGCCGAACTGCGCCGTGCGCAGCACCTTGCCGTGGACCACATCGCCCACGCGGTGCGCGGCGAAGAAGCTCTCCCACACATCGGGCTGCAGCTGCTTGATGCCCAGGCTCAGGCGGCGGTTCTGCGGCTCCACGCCGAGCACAACAGCCTTCACCTTTTCACCCTTCTTCACCACTTCAGATGGATGCTTGACTCGCTTGGTCCAGCTCAAGTTGGAGACGTGCACCAGACCGTCAATGCCGTCTTCAATCTCGATGAAGGCGCCGAAGTCGGTCAGGTTGCGCACGCGGCCCTCGACAACGGTACCGGCCGGGTAACGCTCCGTGAGATTCTCCCACGGATTCTCCAACAGCTGTTTCATGCCAAGCGAAATGCGGCGGTCCGCAGGATTGACGCTCAGAACAACCGTGTTGACTTCATCGCCGGGCTTCACCAGCTTGGAAGGATGCTTCAGCCGCTTGGACCAGGTCATCTCGGAGAGATGAACCAGTCCCTCAATGCCCTGCTCAAGCTCGACAAACGCACCGTAATCGGTGACAGACAGCACGCGTCCGTGCACGTGGGCGCCCACTGGGTAGCGCTCCTCGGCGTCAAGCCACGGATCAGGTGTCAGCTGCTTGAAGCCGAGCGAGACACGCTGCTTCTCTTTGTCGAACTTCAGCACCTTCACCTGAATCTCGTCGGCCACATTCACCAGATCGCGGGGGTGCGTCAGGCGGCCCCAGCTCATGTCGGTAATGTGCAGCAGACCATCGATGCCGCCGAGGTCGACGAACGCGCCGTAGTCGGTCAGGTTCTTGACGGTACCCGTCAGGATCGCGCCTTCTTCCAGGTGCTCCATCGTCTTGGAGCGCTTTTCGTTCTGCTCTTCCTCGAGGATCTCCTTGCGGCTGACGACGACATTGCCGCGCTTCTTGTTCAGCTTGATGACGCGGACTTCAATCTGCTGGCCGAGATAGCCGTCGAGGTTGCGCACTGGACGAATCTCCAGCTGCGATCCGGGCAGGAATGCCTTCATGCCGATGTCGACCGTCAGGCCGCCCTTCACGCGGCTCACCACCGTGCCCATCACAGGCGTCTTCTCGTTGGCTGCCTTCTCGATCACGTCCCACACGCGCAGGCGCTGCGCTTTTTCAAAGCTGACGAGGTAGCCGCCTTCGGGCTCCTCGCGCTCAATCACCACATCAATGGACTCGCCGGGCTGGAACTTGACCGCACCAGTGTGGTCCACGACCTGTTCCAGAGGAACCAGGCCCTCAGACTTGAGTCCCACGTCGACGACGAGGTGCTTCTCAGTCTGCTTCAACACGGTGCCGGTAACAATCTTGTCGCCGTAGGCTTCCACGGCAGCCGCTTCAGCGGCCTGCTCGCGCTCAAAAGCCTCCAGGGCGGCGGAAAAATCTTCGCCGGAGTCAGAGGGGTGATCGGCCTGCTCTTCGGCGTAAGCCTCGGCAGGGTAGTTGGGTGCATCGGCGTCCAGCGTGGAGGATACGGCGCTCTGAGCGGGCTCAGGGGTGGACGTGGATTCTTGCAACGGCTCGGACGGCTCCGTCGCAGGGTCAAGGGTTGGCATTTCCAATTCGGTGTTCAGGGTTGTGCTCTCGGGTTCGGGATTGAGGACGTCTGGCATGGCAACAGCTCCGGGATTCCAGTCTCAGGCAAGCAAAATTTGGATCACCTGAGGGGTTCCTGCGCTTCTACTGCGTGGTGCGCGCGGGACACCAGGCGCCTGGATCCTCGCCATGGGCATTTACCGGGAGAGACCGAAGAGACAATCGTCCGAGCCAGGAATACTGGCGAAGAAGGGCGACTCGTCTCCGTGGGAATCACCAGGCACGCAACGGCTGGCGGGAGGGCGGCCGCAGCATCCCGCTGGAATCTGCGCGGAACACTACTCTGTTGAGTGTAGCCCTGCTCGCTTTCCTGCGTCAATGCAATGGCTTGGGCTCCCGGGCTGGAAAGACCACGATGTGACAGGAAATTCACACTTGCGCCAACGGGTTGAGCAGGCCCTGCTGGCAAGACCCCACGTGCCCTTGCACCGTCGCAAGAAAGCCCCCGCGCATGGCTCCTGACCGACGCTCTATACTGAGACGCGACGGTCAAGCCTGCATGGATTTTCTCTGGACTCCCTGGCGCTACACCTATGTCACCACGGCGGATGAAGTTACGCGTCCGGGTGTGCCGGCCGCTCTGGCTGCATGGCCGGGGGATATGGGCTGCGTCTTCTGCAACCTGATCGCCGCCACCGACTACGCAATTGCACACGGCATGGGGCAGGACGCGGCCGAAGCGGCCTCGGGCCTTGTCCTGCGCGGAACCCATTGCTACGTCTGCCTGAATGCCTATCCCTATACGTCGGGCCACGTCATGATCCTGCCCTATGCGCATCTGGACAAGCTCGCACAACTTCCGCCAGACACAGCCCACGAGATGATGGACCTGGCCCAGCGCACCGAGCAGGCGCTGCAGCAGCTCTACCGGCCACAGGGGTTGAACTTCGGCATGAATCTCGGTCGCGCCGCTGGAGCGGGCGTCGCCGGCCACCTGCACCTGCACGCGCTGCCCCGCTGGGCCGGCGACACCAACTTCATGACCACCGTGGCCGAAACCCGCGTGCTGCCGGAAGACCTGCAGACCACGTGGAAGCGCATGAGGGTGGCATTCGCGAAATAGCGCTGCAAGAAGGAAACTGCCAGCAGCTTTAGTTCGGTTCGCCCGCTGCGGACGAACCCTCCTCGGCCTCTGCCGCAAGCGCCAGTGTGGGCTCATCCACATCCGCACGGTCGAGCAGCGTCTTCGGAATCGCCTTGCTGCTGCGGATGCCCAGCTTCTTGAGCATCTCCACCTGGCGCACCAGATTGCCCGGCCCTTCGGCGAGCTTCTTCACGGCGGCGGAGTAGGACTGGTCCGCGGCACGCAGTCCCTTGCCCACGGCTTCCAGATCGCCGACGAAGCCAACAAACTTCTCATAAAGCGCCGTCCCGCGCTCCATCACATCCTGCACGCTGCGCGCCTGCAGTTCCTGCTGCCAGAGCACATGCACAATGCGAATGACGTACAGCAGCGTCGTTGGCCCAACGAGCAGAATGCCCTGCTTGTACGCATCGGCCCACAAATCAGGGTCGTTCTGCAGAGCAAGCAGGAACGCCGGCTCAATCGGCACAAACATCACCACGAAGTCCGGTGCCTCAATGCCCGGCAGGTGATGATACCCGGCTTTGGCAAGCCCTGCGATGTGCCCACGCACGCTGGCCAGGTGCAGCTTCAGCGCGGCCTTCCGCGCCTCCTCGTCCGTCGCGCTCACGCAGTCTGTATACGCGCTGAGCGACACCTTGGAGTCAATGACTAGATTGCGCCCGCCGGGCAGAAAGACAATGACATCCGTACGCACGGACCGCGCGCGGCCTCCATCATCGCCTTCAACGCCCGTAAAAGCCTGCTGAAAGCTGTACTGCTCGCCTTCGCGCAGGCCGGCCTTGTCGAGCAGATCGCGCAGGATGAACTCACCCCAGTCGCCCTGCGCCTTGGCCGAGCCGCGCAGCGCCGTGGTCAGATTGCGCGCCTCCGCCGTGAGCTGCTGGTTCAGTCAGCTGAGAGTACCGATCAGCGTTTCCAGTTTCGTCACGCCGGTCTTGGAGTCAGTCTGCGCCTGCTCCACCTTCTCGCGGAACTCCTTAATCTGCTCACGCAGCGGGTTCAGCAGCGGCTGCAGCTCCTTCTGGCTCGCTTCCGAGAAGGATTTCGACTTCTGCTCCAGAATGTCGGCCGCCAGCGCTTGAAAC
>JBAUTX010000470.1:0-4041 GCA_049582405.1 Occallatibacter sp.
GCAAATACGCAGCGCAGGGAAGAATCTTCTTCTTGTCCTTCAGAATGGCCTCGACCATCTCAACCGTCGCAGCCGACGGCGCATAGTACGCGCTTCCGGTCTTCAGGTACTTCACGATCTCTGCCCCACCGTCGCGAGTCCGCTGCACCAGTTCTTCCAGCCGCGCCGCCGGAATCAGCTCCGTAATCGGGATGCCGGCGACCGTCGAGTACCGGGCGAGCGGCACCATGGTGTCGCCGTGCCCTCCCAGCACGAAAGCCGTGACATTCTCCACACTGACGTTCAGTTCCGCTGCGATGAAGGTGCGGAAGCGAGCCGAATCCAGCACGCCTGCCATGCCGATGACGCGCTCACGATTGAAGCCTGCCTGGCGATAGGCCGCCTGCGCCATTGCGTCGAGCGGATTCGACACGATAATCAGAATCGATTCCGGCGACTGCGCCACTACCTTCTGCACCACATCCGACATGATTTTGAAGTTGGTCTGCAGCAGGTCATCGCGGCTCATGCCTGGCTTGCGCGGAATTCCGGCTGTGATGACAACGATGTCGGAGTTCGCCGTCGCTGCGTAGTCGTTCGCTCCAGCCACGTGCACGTCGCACTTGGCAATCGGCATCGCTTCGAGCAGGTCCAGCGCCTTCCCCTGCGGGATGCCCTCTACCACATCCACCAGCACCACATCTGCCAGTTCCTTGGCCGCAATCCAGTGCGCGGCTGTGGCGCCCACGTTGCCAGCGCCCACAACACTCACCTTTTTCCGCATGATTGTCCTCTTATTCTCTCGCGGGTCAAAGCCCGCGTGTTGGCTGCGGTCCCTGCGGAGAGCACGCACTCTCCGCAGCCCACGTTGCGTCTACATATTGCCTATGATGCGCGTTGCAAACTCGCTGGTGCCCACCTTCGTGGCGCCCGCCGTCTGCCGCTCAAAGTCATAGGTCACGAATTTCTGCTGGATGGTCTTTTCCATCGCGGTCTCAATCATCTTGGCCGCTTCCTTCCAGCCAATAAATTCCAGCATCATCACGCCCGACAGAATGACCGAGCCGGGATTGATGACGTCCTTGTCGGCATACTTCGGGGCGGTCCCGTGCGTAGCCTCGAACACGGCATAGCCGTCGCCGATGTTGGCGCCGGGCGCAATGCCCAGTCCGCCCACCTGCGCCGCCGCAGCGTCGGAAATGTAGTCGCCGTTGAGGTTGGTGGTGGCCAGCACGCTGTACTCCGCCGGCCGGATGATGATCTGCTGGAAGATGGAGTCGGCAATGCGGTCATTCACCAGAATCTTCGACTTCCACGCGCCGTTGCCATGGCTTTTGCCAATCGCGTCGATGACTGCCTTGACTTCAGCGCAGACTTCATCGCGAAAGCTCTGCGGAGCAAATTCCATGCCCGGCTCGATGAGCGCAGCGTTTTGCTCGACGGTCAGGTTCGGATTGGAATCCAGGTTGCCCAGAATCCAGCTCTCGCGCTCGGTCACAGTCTGCTCGCGGAACTCCTGGGTTGCCACTTCGTAGCCCCACTCGCGGAACGCGCCCTCAGTGAACTTCTGGATGTTGCCCTTGTGCACCAGCGTCACCGTCTTGCGTCCTGTTTCCAGTGCATGGCGAATCGCGTACCGCACCAACCGCTTGGTCCCGAAGATCGAGATGGGCTTGATGCCCACGCCGGAGTCGGTGCGAATCTTCTTCTTGCCGCCTTTCAGCATCTCGTCATTCAGAAAGCTGATGAGCTTGGCAGCTTCCTCGGTGCCCTGCTTGAACTCGATGCCCGAATACACATCCTCCGTGTTCTCGCGGAAGATGACGATATTCACCTTTTCCGGATGTTTCACCGGGCTCGGCACGCCCTGGTAGTACTTGACCGGGCGAATGCAGGCATAGAGATCCATAATCTGTCGAAGCGCCACATTCAGCGAGCGAATGCCGCCGCCGATGGGCGTTGTCAGTGGCCCCTTGATGGAAACACGCAGGTCGAGCGCCGCGGCCACTGATTCATCTGGCAGCCAGGTATTGAACTGGCGAAATGCCTTCTCGCCGGCAAAGATCTCAAACCACTTGATGCTGCGCTTGCCGCCGTAAGCCTTTTCTACCGCGGCGTCAAAGACGCGCTGCGAGGCCTTCCAGATGTCGCGCCCCGTGCCGTCTCCTTCAATAAAAGAAATGATGGGATTGTCAGGAATTTGATACTGTCCGTTGCTGTATCCAATGATTGCGCCGTCTTTGGGCAATTCGAGCCCGTTGTACGTCTTCTGCATGATGTTCGCAATGCCCCTTCCTTATAAACAATTGCAGAGAGAGGCTAGCACCTGCAAACTTGCACTGGCAAAGCCCAGCCCGAGCATGCGACTCGGACAAATTCAGTCGTAGTTTGAGCCGGAAGTGATTCCTTGTTTCGTTTGAATGTCCGCGCTGACAATCCGCGGCAACGAACCGGTGCTCATGGACGCGGAGAGCGTTACACAAAGCTGTGGAAAAATCGAAGTCAAGAGGGGAATGATGTAAGCCGCCCAGAATCTGCGAGATGCATTTGCATCTTATCTCTCGCAGTTCGCTACGATCAGAATTAGTAGAACTCTTCTCAAACAAGCAAGGAGCAAGGATATGGCGTCTGAGACGCATCAGGCGGCGGGCACGGGTGTCTGCCGCAGCTCACAGGGTAAGCGCGCGGCACACGGAGGCTTGAGCCGGGGCCGGTTACTGACGCTCGAGGGGTGCTCCGTCAAAACGCGGAATTCCAAAGTGACCTCGCAGGTGCAGCAGGTCCGCGGGGCTGATGTTGCCCGCGACGCTCACCAGCGTCAGGCTTTTGGGCGTCTCGGCCAGCACAACTGCGCCACGTATGTTCACACCGTCCACTACGAGCCAAAGATCCGTGGTGTCGTTATGCCACGGACCACCGGTGTTCGTTGTCGTCACGAGATGCTTCCAGCCCCGCATGTGATAGGCCGCACGAATTGCATGCACCGCTTTCTCATCGGGAACACCCGCGTCGCCAAAGCGCAGCATATGCACACTTACACCATCCAGCCGATTGATGATCTGCCGGTCCTGTTCCTCGGAGTCGGGCACAAGGCCCGCAACCATGTGGAGCAGGTTTCGATCGAGAACAAAACTCGATTTCACGGCAGCCTGCGCATCCAATGCGGCCAGAGCAGGAGGAGTCCATTCCAGCGGTACAGTGCCGAGTGTTGCAAGTCCGTCGGGTACAACAACCTCGGATCGCCCCGCCGCAGCCTGCGTTCCTTGGTCGGAGGGAGGGATTGGGGATTCCTGGGCGAACAGCGCACCACAGAGCGTCGCTGCGCCAAGCACGAGTATGCCGATATGCATTCTCCGCTTCATGTCCAGTTCAACTCGGGTTCAACCAGAAAGTTTCTGCGGAAATTGAAGAGATCTTCGGCTCCGCTGCCTGGCTCAGTGGCTGCCGGTTGACCCCGGTAGCCACGGGCCATCCGCGCCAGAAATGCCGCGCCGGACGAAAACCTGCATGAAATCTCATGCCGCTCTGTTTTCATGGGGCTGAATGCGATACACTCATGCGGGAACACCGCAAAATTGTCAGGACTGAAAAGGTCACGGAGGATACATAGAAATTGGGAAAGAGCATGGTCCCGAAGAAGCTTTTCTTCACCAAGGGTGTAGGCAAACACAAGGAGCGTTTGACCTCCTTTGAGCTGGCCCTTCGGGATGCGGGGATCGCCTCGCAGAATCTGGTGCGCGTTTCGTCCATCTTTCCGCCGAATTGCAAGGTCATCCCGCGCAAAGAAGGGCTCAAATACCTCAATCACGGCGAAGTGGTTTTTGCCGTGATTGCAGAAAACTCTACACGCGAACCGCACCGCCTTGTCGTTTCGAGCATCGGCGTCGCCATTCCTGCCGATCGCAACACCTATGGCTACCTGAGCGAGCATCACAGCTTCGGCGAAACCGAAGAGCAGGCAGGCGAATACGCTGAGGAACTCGCCGCCGAAATGTTGGCGACCACGCTCGATGTCGATTTTGACCCCGATAAGAGCTGGGACGAAAAGAAAGAGATCTATCG
>JBAUTX010000471.1:0-3446 GCA_049582405.1 Occallatibacter sp.
CTGCTCCGGCCCGCACTCGCCCGACACCATCTTCGTCCGCGCCATCCGCGGCGAATTCGACCTCATCGTGGCCATGTACCACGATCAGGGCCACATTCCCATGAAGCTCCTCGACTTCGAATCCACCGTCAACGTCTCCCTCGGCATCCCTGTCATTCGCACATCGGTCGACCACGGCACAGCCTTTGACATCGCGGGCCAGAATCGCGCCGACGCCACCAACATGAAATCCGCCATGCGCCTCGCCGTCCGCATGGCCCTCGGCAAGCGAGCCCGTCAGCCCCAGGGGAACGCCTGAGATGCATCGGCCGGACGTCGTCGTGATCGCCGCCTACCTGCTGTTGCTCGCAGGCATCGGCGCGCGCTTTCGCCGCGGCCAGACCACCACGGACTCCTACTTCGTCGCAGGCCGCTCCATCCCCGGCTGGGCCGCCGGCGTGTCGCTCCTCGCCACCATCATCACCAGCGTCACCTTCATCGCCTACCCCGGTGCGGCCTATGCAGGCGATTGGTCCCTCCTCGTCCCCGGCATCCTGTTCGTCGCCGTACTGGCCGCCATCGGGCCCGTCATCGTTCCCTTCTTTCGCCACGCCGTCTCCATGTCGGTCTATGAATACTTCGGCAAGCGTTTCGGACCCGCCGTCCGCATGTACGCCTCGTTCGCCTTTGCCGCCGGCCACTTCGCCAAGATGGGCTTCGTCTTCTATCTGCTCGCTCTTTCGCTCTCCGGCGTCACCGGCTGGCCCGTCGCTCCCATCATTGCGATCCTCGGCATCGTCGCCGTCTTTTACACCTTCATCGGAGGCCTCCGCGCCGTCATCTGGACCGATGTCGTGCAGGGCCTTCTGCTCTGGACCGGCGTTGCGGTCGCCGCAGGCTTCCTGCTCTTCTCCGCGCACTCCACGCCCGCCGGCCTGCTCCATCTCATCGCGCTCCACCACAAGACCAGCCTCGGCAGCCTTTCCTTCAATCTCGCCAAACCCACCTTCTGGACGCTCGCCCTCTACGGCGTCTTTTTCTACCTGCAGAAGTACACCGCCGATCAAACCGTCGTGCAGCGCTACCTCGCCGCGCGCACCGATCGCGCCGCACTCTTCGGCGCCACCCTCGGCGCCTGGATGTGCCTGCCCGTCTGGACCGCTTTCATGCTCATCGGCTCTCTGCTCTGGGCCTTCTACGCGCTGAGCGGCATCGCGCTCCCCGCCGCCATCACGCGACCCGATCAAGTCTTCCCTTATTTCATCCTCACGCAACTTCCGGTCGGCGCCGGTGGCCTCATTCTCGCCGCCCTCTGCGGCGCAGCCATGTCCATGCTCGCCTCGGATCTCAACTGTCTCGCCCTCGTGCTCGTTGAAGATTTCTACGCGCAATTCTTCCCGCGCCACTCCGACGCGCAGCGCCTCCGCTTCGGCAAGGCCTCCGTCATCTTCTGCGGAGCCATGGCCATCGCCGTCGCACTCTGGCTCACCCGCACCCACAGCGCCGCGCTCGCCCTCTACTACACCGCCACCGCCATCGTCGCCGGCGGTCTGGCGGGCCTCTTCCTGCTTGCCTTTCTCGCGCGCCGCGCCGGCCCCACCGCCGCCCTCACCGGCATCGCCGCCAATCTCCTCTTCACCGCCTGGGCCACCCTCACGCTCAGCGGTGGAAAGTTCCTCAACCTCGGCGCGGCCAACTACCCCTGGCACGAGTACACCATCGGCGCCGTCGGCAACCTCCTCCTGCTGGCAGTCGGACTCTTCACTGCCGCACTTGTTCCCGCGCGTGCATCGCAAGCCACTCCCCACACCCTGTGGGACTGGCTCGGAGCCCGCAGGCTGTCTCGCATTTCCGCAATCCAACTGGGAGAAACTCCATGAATCGTCTTCGGCAAGCCGTCCATCAGAATGGCGGCAAAACCCTGCTCGGCGCCGCGGTCTACTTTTACGACCCCACCTTTCTTGAAATCTGTGCCCACCTCGGTTACCAGGTCATCTGGATCGAGATGGAACACGGCCACATCACCTTCGCCGAGGCCGCAGACCTCTGCCGCATGGCCTCCGGCACCGGCATGCTCACCATGATCCGCATCCCGGACGTCCGCCGCGAAAACATTCTCAAAGCCGCCGAGTGCGGCCCTGACATCCTCGATGTCTCCATGATCGAGCACCCCGAGCAGATGCACGATCTGAACAAGTACGCTCGCTTCACGCCGGATGGCGACCGCGGC
Organism: Occallatibacter sp.; assembly: GCA_049582405.1. Lineage (GTDB taxonomy): Bacteria > Acidobacteriota > Terriglobia > Terriglobales > Acidobacteriaceae > Telmatobacter. The sequence continues at coordinate 2,210 of JBAUTX010000471.1, forward strand.
ATCTTCTCCGTCTCCCGCGCCGTCCGCTACGGAGTCACGCACGACATCCTGCACACACAGCGCGCCGTCAACGCAGACCTCTGCCTCATGGGCCAGATTGAAACCGAGGCCGCGCTCACCCGCATCGATGAACTCGCCGGTGTGCCCGATGTCGACCTCTTCATCGGCCCCGCCGACCTCGCCGCCAGCCTCGGCGTGCCCAACCAGACCGATCACCCGCGCGTACAGCAGGCCGCCGATAGGATCGTCCGCTCCGCGCGCGCCAACACCAAGCTCGTCGCCACCGCCTGCGCTCCCGCCGACTTCGCCTTCTGGCTCAACCTCGGCATCGACCTGCTCTTCTGCGCCAACGACATCGCCTGCCTCAAGCAGGCCGCCGGCGATTCACTCGCCATGGCTCGCGAAATCCTCGCGCAAGCACCCGTCGCCGAAGCCCAGCCCGGTCAGCCATTGCGGTAGCTCTTCCGTCCCTCGTCGCGCTCCGCATGGCGGAATCAACACCCTCTCCAACAGCATCCGTGGGTCACCAGGCCGGCCCGCGGATGCGCCGCACCCCTCCGCCATGCACCCGCAGGAAGTGAAGTTGCTCGATGCAGGAACCATCAGTGCCCCGCCGCACCATTCTATTTTCAAAACGGATGGTTTATTTCCGAATTCTGCTTGCAGCCCCCTCTGCCGGCTGCGTACACTGCACTTCGCCATGCCGATGAAGCCTTTCCGTGCTGCTCTCGCCGCCGCCGCTCTTTGCGCGTTCACTTTCGTGGCGCAATCCCAGCCCCCGCAGCAGCTCGCCTCAAGTCCCTTCACCGTGCTCCGCGCTGAGGATTTTCACCCCTACATCGTCCAGTTCGCCGCCGACGAGCGCGAGGCCACCGGCAAAGCCCCCGCCACCGATCCCTGGCCCTGGCTCCAGTCCAACATTCCCTTCTTCGCAAGCTCCGACAAGCAGTTTGAGGAGATGTACTACTTCCGCTGGTACGCCTGGCAGAAGCACGTCGTTCAGACCAGCCGCGGCACGCTCATCACCGAGTGGCTCCCCAAACCCGACGCCCCCGACGGCTTCTACGGCGCGCTCCCCGACGCCGCGCCATTCCACCTCGGCGAGGCCCGCTGGCTCCGCAATCCCCACATCGCCGAAGACTACGCCCGCTTCTGGATCTCCCCCGGCGCGGACCCGCGAAAATACAGCTTTCCTCTCGCAGACAGCGTCCGCAACGTCGTCCTCGCCACCGGCGAC
>JBAUTX010000472.1:0-2292 GCA_049582405.1 Occallatibacter sp.
GCGGGCTTCAGATGGACTTCTTTCACCGGTGCGAGATAGGCGATGTTCCGCGAAAGCTCCTCGCTGCCGGCCGTGAGTTCGGCAACGATGAAGACGCGGGAGGTATCCGCGGCTCCAGCTTCGGCGAGCTTTTCCAGAGGCCAATCGAGGTAGACCTTGCTGGCAAGCGGGTCAACGCTGACCGCGCGCTTGTCCTCAAGTAGAACCTTGCCCTCGAAATCCATGAGCCGGACGCGCAGAGTCGCCGGTAGCGCTGCCGTCTTGTCCGAAACGATATAGACGCGGAGCGAGCCGCCCTCCACGTGGGGCGAGACCAGGACCGGAGCATAGAAGCGGCGCGCGTAGTACTGGAGCGCCTTCCAGCGGCCGTCGTAGTCAATGCTGGACCAAGATGCTACGGGCCAGCAATCGTTCAACTGCCAGAAGAGCGACCCCATGGTCTCAGGACGGCTGCGGCGGAAGTATTCGGCGCCAATCTTGATGCCCTCAGCCTGCAGCACCTGACTGACGTAGAGGAAGCTCGCAAAATCTTTTGGCTCGGGATAGTCGCGTAGCAGGTAGTCGTGGATGATGGAGTTGCCTTCGTTGTTCTTCTGGTGCGCGAGCATGACGGGCGTGAAGATGCTGCTGCGGTCTTCGGGCAGCGTGAACGTCTCAATGGTGCGCATCTCAGGGAAAGACTGGAAGCCGTACTCTGTGACGAAGCGCGGATGATGCGTTTCATACGTGGAAAAAGGCACCCGGCCGTGCCAGACGTCCCAGATGTGTTCGTCGCCGCTTTGGAAGTGGTCGCTCACCTCCTCATAGTCCGCGCTGGGAGAGCTGGGCCAGTAGGGGAGCTCCGGTTCAAGTTGCGCTACGACGCGGGGCAAAATGCCGCTGAACTCAGTGAGGTAATCCTGCCACATCTGGTAACGCACGTCGGGTGGCAGGGCTGGCCGCGGCGCCCAGCCCATGGCAATCTCGGTTTCGTTGTTGCCGCACCAGATCACGATGCTGGGGTGATTGCGAAGGCGGCGCACCTGGTCCTCGGCTTCGGCCTCGATACTCTGTTTGAAGGCATACGTTCCGGGTTGCCAGTTGTTGCCGAACATGAAGTCCTGCCAGACCATGATGCCGAGTTCATCGCAGATGGAGTAGAACTCATCGGTCTCGTAGTAGCCGCCGCCCCAGTGGCGAATCATGTTCATATTGGCATCGCGCGCTGACTGAAGGATGCGGCGGTAGTCGGCTTCCGTGACGCGGCTGGGAAAGCTGTCGAAGGGGATGACATCCGCGCCTTTGGCGAAAACCGGAATTCCATTCACGATGAACTCAAAAGACCGGCCCCACTGGTCGAGCTGGCGCCGGAGTTCGATGGAACGCAGGCCTGTCTTGACGGTGCGCGTGTCATCGACTGCACCGCCCGAACTGAGTTGCGCTGTGAACTGATAGATGGGCTGATCGCCATAGCCTGCGGGGTACCAGCGACGCGGCTGCCGAATCTCAATGGGAAAGTCGAAGACGTTGGAACCCTTATGAAGATCCACGGTGCGAGTGACAGGGACGGACGTGTCGCCATTCCGGTACTGGAGCGTGATTTTTGCAGAACAATCGCATGAGCCCTGCACGGTTACTTCGGCATCGACGTGGGCGACTTCCCTGCTTACATCGCGCTGGTGAATGGCGAGATCGTCGATGCGGGCTTTATCCCAGGCTTCAATGCGCACGGCGCGCCAGATGCCGCTGGTGACAAAACGAGGGCCCCAGTCCCAGCCGTATTCATACGCGGCTTTACGGACATAGGTGCGTGATTGAACCTTGGTGCGGGGTTGCCAGGGATCGGTGGCTGCGACGGCCTCCGCTGCCTTGATGGGAGAAGGAAAGACCACGCGGATGAGGTTGGCGCCTGGATGCAGGTGCTGCTTAACGGGAACGCGCCAGATGCGGAACATGTTGTCTGCGTTGAGAACCTGCGCTCCGTTGACGAAGACCTGCGCTTCGGCGTCGAGACCATCGAAGACGAGGTCGATGCTGGTGCGGGCCATGAGGGCAGGCGTGATGTCGACCGTGTCCTTGTACTCCCAGCTTTCCTCTTCGATCCATTGAAGGCGGGCTTCATTATCGCGGTAGAAAGGGTCGGAGATGCGCTTGTTGGCGAGCAGGTCGAGATGCACATCGCCGGGGACTGTCGCGGGCTGCCAGCCTGCTTCGGCTGCCTCTGGAGTGACGAGGATCTGACGGAACTGCCAGCCGTGGTTGAGTTCAAGGACTGTGTTCTGCGCGTGGGCTGCTACGGTTCCGATGCAGACG
>JBAUTX010000473.1:0-9428 GCA_049582405.1 Occallatibacter sp.
CCCGGCACTAGGGCGCATGTTCGCGATGCGGATCCTCGTGCGCCTGCAGATAAGCCAGCGCCTTCTCCGGGCAGATATGCCTGGCCTCAAGCCGGTCCAGTTCTTCTGAGGTTTCCACCGCAGAGGCGACTGTCATAAAGCAATGGAGGCAGCGCGTGTTATACGTGCCGTTCTCATTCTGGGTTCGAGCGTACATGATCCCTCGCTCCATGAATCCGATTCCAAGATGGTAGCCGGAGATGAGCGCGGAAAACGTGACCCTTATCACGAAAGCCTGTTCAGGGTTCAGAATTGGGAGACCAGGTGCTCCCAGTTTCACATCCGGATGCCCTCGTTGGCATTGCGTCGTACCTGCCAGCAGGGGTCCAGACCCTTCTGCGGGAACAGCGCGCTCGCGCAAGGCGCATCGACTGTCCCCTGGTAGTCAAACTCCTGCTTGTTGCCCTTCAGGGGAATTGCCAGATAGCGATTCACCGTCACCTTGCTCAGTGGCGAACCCCGCAGCAGAAAGACCGCACTGTCTCCCACGTACACGGCGATAAATAACCCGACAAAGGCAAGCAGAACACGCATCGCCCAGCGCACGATCATCGTCTGCCCTCTCTGTCTCTCAAGTGAGTCACTCCTGCCACCGCGACCGGAAGCGGGGCTCCATCCGGCAGCACCAGCTTCTGCGGAGTGCAGCAGGCCCGCGCCAGCTTTGCCTCATCTGCCTGCATCGGCTTCTCACGCCGCAATGCCTCCAGTACGGCAGCCAGAATCCCGGCAGCCTCGGCATTCTCCGGCTCGCTCAGCCGATAGTGCATCCACTTGCCCTCGCGCCGCGCTTCCACCACCCCGGCTCTCCGCAGGTAGGCAAGATGCCGCGAAATCTTCGGCTGGCTCAACCGCAGCACCTCGACCAGATAACACACGCATACCTCGCGCCCGGCAATCAGGTTCAGCAGGCGCAGCCGTGTCGTGTCTGCCAGTGCCGCAAACAGCCTTGCAAACGCCTGCATGTCAGAGTTCCTCTGCATGGCCACCATTATATGCGGTTTGACAAATGTGACTCCTGGCAAATACATTTGCTTAAGCGCATGTGAGGCGCTCAGCATGGATAAGTCCACGGGTGTACAGGATCAGGTCAAGGCAAAGTACGGCGCGGCTGCGCGCCAGGTGCAGGAAGCAAATGAGGCCGCATGCTGCAATCCGGCCTTCACCTGTTGCGACCCGATTACGGTCAATCTCTACAGCGAGTCGGAAAAGCAAGGCCTGCCTCCCACCGCCGTTCTGGCCTCGCTGGGCTGCGGCAACCCCACAGCCCTCATCGACCTGCGCCCTGGCGAAACCGTGCTCGATCTCGGCTCTGGCGGCGGCATCGATGTGCTCCTCTCGGCCAGGCGAGTCGGCCCCACAGGCAAAGCCTACGGCCTGGACATGACCGACGAGATGCTCGCCCTCGCCCGCGAGAATCAGCGCCACTCGGGTGTCGAAAACGTCGAGTTTCTCAAGGGCGAAATCGAAAGCATCCCTCTGCCCGATCAGTCCGTCGATGTCGTCATCTCCAACTGCGTCATCAATCTCTCTGCAGACAAGAGCCGCGTTCTCCGCGAGGCCTTCCGTGTCCTCAAGCCCGGCGGCCGTTTCGCCGTCAGCGATGTCGTCGCCCGCGGCTCCGTGCCAGAACCCGTGCGCCGCAGCATGTCCCTCTGGGTAGGCTGCATCGCCGGCGCTCTCGAGGAGCAGGAGTACGTCCACAAGCTCTCTGCCGCAGGCTTCACCGGCATCGCCGTCGAACCCACCCGCGTCTATGAGGTCGAAGATGCGCGCAAGTTTCTTGAAGATGCCGGCCTGGACGTAGACGCCATCGCTGCGCAGGCGGCAGGCTCGCTCATGGCCGCGTTTGTGCGCGCCACCCGGCCCGCCCGCTCCTGCTGCGGACCGGACTGCTGCAACTAATCCCCACTTGCTGCGAGGTCACGGATGGAACGGCCCTACCACGTACTTGTCCTTTGTACCGGCAACTCGGCCCGCAGCATCATGGGCGAGGCGCTCTTCAATGTGCTTGGCAAGGGCCGCTTCAAGGCCTACAGCGCAGGCAGCCATCCGACCGGCCGCGTGAACCCGTTTGCCATCGAGCAGGTCCGCGCTCTCGGCTATCCAGTCGACCAACTCCGCAGCAAGAGTTGGGACGAGTTTGCCCGGCCTGGAGCACCGGCCATGGACTTCGTCATCACCGTCTGCGACAATGCCGCAGGCGAAGTCTGCCCCGTGTGGCCCGGCCATCCTGTGAGCGCGCATTGGGGATTCCCCGATCCGGCCGCCGTCCAGGGCAGCGACGACGAGAAGCGCGCAGCCTTTGCGCGCACGCTGCATCACATCCGCAATCGAGTCCAGCTCTTCCTTGCCTTGCCTCTGGAATCGCTGGACAGGATGGCCCTGGAAGCAAAGGTGCGCGCCATTGGAAAGGAGCCGTTGTGACCCTCACGCCCTCAGCCTGCTGTGCCGACGAGCCAGGCTCGCGCCCTTCGCGCCTTTCCTTTCTTGACCGCTACCTCACTCTCTGGATCTTCCTCGCAATGGCCTTCGGCGTAGCGCTGGGGCGCTTCGTCCCCGCCGTCCCCGCGCTCCTGCAGCGCTATCAAGCCGGAACCACAAACATCCCCATCGCCGTCGGACTCATCCTCATGATGTACCCGCCGCTGGCCAAGGTGCAGTACGAGCGGCTCGGCCATGTCTTCCGCAACCGCCGTGTCCTCGGCCTGTCGCTCGTGCAGAACTGGGTCATCGGTCCCGTGCTCATGTTCGTGCTCGCCGTCGTGTTTCTACGCGGCTATCCCGAGTACCGCACCGGCCTCATCCTCATCGGCCTCGCCCGCTGCATCGCCATGGTCATCGTGTGGAACGAGCTGGCGCAGGGCGACACGGACTACGCAGCAGGCCTCGTCGCCTTCAACAGCGTCTTCCAGGTGTTCTTCTACAGCGTCTACGCATGGTTCTTCCTGGCCGTGCTGCCGCCGCTCGTCGGCCTGCACAGCGTCTTCGTCGACATTCGCATGAGCCAGATTGCCCAGAGCGTCTTCATCTATCTCGGCATTCCATTCCTCGCAGGAATGGCCACACGCTTTCTGCTCATCCGCGCCCAGGGCCGCGACTGGTATCAGGCACGCTTTGTCCCGGCCATCAGCCCGCTCACACTGGTCGCGCTGCTGTTCACCATCGTCGTCATGTTCAGCCTCAAGGGCGACCTCATCGTCCGGTTGCCGCTCGACGTGCTGCGCATCGCCGTGCCCCTGCTCATCTATTTCGTAGTGATGTTTTTTGTCAGCTTCTGGATGGGCCGCAAAATCGGCGCCGACTACGCCAAAGCAACGACGCTGTCCTTTACCGCGGCCAGCAACAACTTTGAGCTGGCCATCGCCGTTGCGGTCGCCGTCTTCGGGCTCAACTCCGGCGCGGCCTTCGCGGCCGTCATCGGCCCATTGGTCGAGGTGCCGGCCCTCATCCTGCTGGTGCAGGCCGCGCTGGCCATCCAGCGTCGCTGGTTCGCGGCAGACGAAACAGCGCAGTCGGCGTCTAGTGGCTGAGCGACGCCGCCCGGACAGAGATGCCGCTGATCTCCGCGGCCCGAGCCTCGGCATAGGCAGCAGCGCCCATCATCGCAGCGCGGCTTTCCAGAATAACGCGCACCGGCATGTTGATCAGTAGCTGGCTCAAGCGGCCCTTGTCCGTGAAGGCCTTCATAAACGTGCCATCCTTCAGCTTGTCCAGAATGCGCGGAGCGATGCCGCCGCCCACGTAGAGCCCACCCACCGAGAGAATCTTCAGCGCCAGGTTGCCCGCCTCTGCCCCGTACGCTGAGACGCACAGGTCAAGCGTCTTCTCGCAGATCTCGCTCTTGGCTGCCATCGCCAGCTCGGTAATCACCGCGTTGGGGTCTTCGCTGGCAATGCGCTCGGCAAGCCATGCCGGCTCTTCCAGCCCGCGCACTTCGCGCAGGAACTCGTAGATGTTGCCGAGTCCCATCCCGCTCACCACACGCTCATAGCTGATGCGCCCGTGGTACTTTTGCTTCAGGAAGCGCAGCAGATCAATCTCGTCTTCATTGCGCGGCGCGAAATCTGCATGGCCACCTTCCGATGGAAACGGCAGATGATGCCGGCCGTCCCATGCAAGAAAGCACTCGCCCAGCCCGGTACCGGCGGCGATCAGCGCACGATTGCCAATCTGGCCCGGGTCACCTTCGCTCAGCGTGTAAATCTGGTCCTGAGCCAGCTCGGCAATGCCGTATCCATTCGCTTCCAGGTCATTGATCAGGAAGACATGCTCGATGTTGAGATTGGCGGCCAGTTCGCGGCTGTCCAGCGTCCACGGAAGGTTGGTCAGGCGCAGGCGCCCATGGCGCACCGGCCCCGGCACGCCGAAGCAGGCCGCCGTCACCTTGTCAGCGCTCAGAAACTCTTTGACGATCTCCTGCAGCCCCGTGTAGTTCCGGGCCGCATAGCGCTCTTCGCGTTGGTGCTTCAGCTTGCCGTCTATAAAGTCATACAGCGCCAGGTTGACCTTGGTGCCGCCTACATCGCCAGCCAGAATCATCGTTCTATCTCCAGAATCCCGCAGCTTTCCCCATCAGTTGCGGGCAGGAGCGCAGCAGCGGCTTGATCCAGAATCAGAGTGAGTATACCGCTTGAGGGCCATATCAGTTGACTGGGCAATCGCTCCGGATCGCGCGGCCCCAGAAAGACCTCCTTGATGCGCGCAGCCTTTTCCGCACCGCCAATCAGGAAGAAGACCGAATCCGCATGGTTGATGACAGGCCAGGTCAGCGTAATCCGCCAGGAGTCCTTCTGCTGCGGCACGTGATTGGCCGTCACCAGCCGCCCCATCTCGTGAATGGCTTCGGTGCAGGGAAACAGCGATGCCGTATGGCCATCGTCGCCCATCCCCAGTGCAATCACGTCAAACCGCGGGCTTTCAGCTCCCTCCAGCCGGAAGGTGTCGCGCAGCATCGACTCGTAGCGCGATGCAGCCACCTGCGGATCCAGCTCGCCTTCCATCCGATGCACCTGCTCCGGCTTCAGCGGCACGTGGTCCAGCAGTGTCTCCCGCGTCATCCGGTAATTGCTGTCCGGGTGATCCGGCGGCACGCAGCGCTCGTCCACCCAGTAAATGTCGAGCTTGTCCCACGGCATCGATTTACGCCAGACCTGCTTCGGGTCCGCCAGCATCTGGAACGCAGCCTTCCGCGTGGAGCCGCCGCTGATGGCAATGCGCGCACGCCCGCGGCGCCTGATCGCCTCTTCGACCGCCGCGATCAGGTGCACCACCGCACGCTCGGCCAGCGACGCCGCGTCCCGCTCCATGCAATACGTAACCTTCAGTTTGCTGCCCATGCACTCGTTTCCTTCCGAATCGGTTTGCTTTCACAGGCCCACACATGCCCCTCGGCACGCGATATGCCCGCATGCCCTGCTTTGCGGCCTGTTCGTCATTGCCTGCCGCGCACGTCGTGCGCTACGGCATCTTCAGCGGATTGCGTGCTTTCCTCGGAACGGCGCCGGGGAAGCGTCAACTTCAGCCGGGCGCCGCCTGTCTCCCCATTAGATGCAAAAACACTCCCGCCGTGTGCCCGGACCACCACATCCACAAAGGCGAGGCCGAGCCCATGCCCGCCCGAATGCCTGCCCTTCACGCGCTGTTCAAAAAGATGCGGCAGGATCTCCGGGGCAAACCCCGGCCCATCGTCTTCCACCATCAGAGTGGCTGCATCTCGCTCAGTGGCCAGCCCGATGCGCACCGCGCAACCCGGCGGCAGGTGCTTCAGTTCGTTGTCGAACAGATTGGAGATCATCCGGTGGATGAGCGCCGTATCTGCCTGCAGCTTCACAGAGCCCGTGCTTTCCAGGGTCACGCGCAGGTTCTTCTCACTCATTGACGGCTCGTACAGATCCACCATCCCGCGCAGCAGTTCATCCAGATCGATCTCACTCTTTGAAAGGCGCAGCGCGTCCGCTCTGCCCTCCGCTACGTCGAGCGACGTATTCAGAAATTCCGTCAGCCGGTCCAGCTCATCGATCGAGGAGACAATCGCCTCCGCCTGCTCTCCGTGAGTCGGTGCGGAAAGCGACATCTCCAGCTTGCCGCGAATCGCCGTCAGCGGGCTGCGAAGGTCATGCGCCAGCGCGTCCGTGATCGTGTGCAGCTGGTGCATCGAGCTCTCAATGCGGTCCAGCATGCGGTTCAGCGTTCGCGCCAGGTGCGCCACTTCATCATTACGGGCGCTCGTGGGTACGCGTTCACTCAGCTCCGAGTGGCCAATCCGCGAAGCCGCTTCTGTAATGTCCCGCACGTGGCTCAGCATCCGTCGCGTCGTATAAAAGACGATGACGAATCCCAGCATCACCAGCAGGATCCACCAGCTCAAAAAGCGCAGGCGCAGATTTCCCAGCACGCGTAGTTCATCGCGTTCCGAAAGGCCCAGGTAGATCACGCTGCCATCGTCAATCCGCAGCGACACCACGCGATACGGCACCGACCATCCAGCAACACGCACATCCTCCGGCTGGTCCGGCTGGAATTTCTCTCGCTGGATCGCCCGCAGATAGGGCTCCCCGCTGCCTTCGCCAACCCAAAGCGTGAGCGCGCCCTGCGCGTCTGTCTGCAGAAAAAAGACGAAATCGTTCGTCTGTTCCTCGGTGTGCAGCCGGTTCGGCACTTCCTTGCTGGCCAGCTCCGCCACTTCGCTCACCACGCGGTCATAGAGCGCGTCTTTCGGCGTGTGCTCGGCCACATCGCCCAGCACTTCCACTTCGCCGGCAAGCCATGCATCGGTGCGCTGCCGAATATCGCTGGACACAAACCGGTGCAGAAAGGCAAACACCACCATCGTGCCGCACGCAAAGGCCAGCGTGGCCCACAGCGAAATGCGCCATGCAGCCGAGTGCATCACCGGCTTACCGGTCTTTGAGGACATACCCCACTCCTCGCAGCGTCCGGATCAGCGCCTGTTGCCCCTTGCCGTCCACCTTGCCACGCAGCCGGTAAATGTGCACGTCCACCACGTTCGTATCCGGCTGAATGCGCATGCCCCACACCTTGTCGAGAATCATCGAGCGGGTCACCACGCGGCCCGCGTTCCGGCAGAGATACTCGAGCAGGACAAATTCCTGTGGCGTCAGTTGCAGGGGCTGCCCGCCACGCGTCGCCTCGCGGCGCAGCAGGTCAAGCTCCAGATCCTGCACTCGCAGGCGTGTCACCTCGCCCGCCGTCGGGCTGTTGCGCTTCAGCAGGTTGCGCAGCCGCGCCAGCAGCTCCGCCATCGCGAAGGGCTTGGTGAGATAGTCGTCTCCGCCTTGTTCCAGGCCCCGCACACGATCATCCACCGAGCGCCGGGCAGAAAGGATCAGCACCGGCGCCGAAACACCCTTCTCCCGGAGGCTCAGAATCAGACAGATCCCGTCCCGGTCCGGCAGGCCCAGATCAACGATCAAAATATCGTAGGCGGAGCCGGTCGCCAGCCGTTCAGCTTCCGCCGCATCCCCGGCGACATCCACCTGATAGCCTGCTTCTTCCAGGGAGTTCCGGAGAAACGCCTGAATGTCCAGTTCGTCCTCAACCAGCAGAAGCCGCATGAGAGGATATTAGTCGATACCCCTGCTCCTCGGGTGAAACGGCCCGGCCAGTTTCATACGGACAATTTGGGGCTTCCGCGGTCGAGGGTGAAGGGGCTTGTCCTGCGTGATGGGACCTCGGCTGCTGCTTCCAACACGCTGTGCCTGCAGGGTTTTCCAGCGCAGGCCGTCTCTCATGGCCCGAAAAAGATGAACAAATCGTCATTGAGTTTGCGTGTGCAGCCTGTTTCCAACGGCAGCTGCTTTGCGTCTAAAGGATGAGCGCGGCGAATTGCTTTCCTTCTGGAGTCTCAACCCGATTTCAGGCGCTGCGAGCCACTCCATTCACCATCAACCCATCATGAGGAAGAGCGTGCCGGTAGAGCCTGGCCTGGAAGAACTGAATAGTACGCAACTGGCAGAACTCTTTCGTACCTCTCTGCCATTGCCTGCGGGGCTGGACCCCCACTTCGAGGCTTCTCTCCGTCATGTTCTGGAGAATCCCGGGAGCCTTGTTCGCCCGCGCATGGTCCTTGAGATCTCCGGCGCCTACGGGCTCGATGCCGCCCGCGCCACGGATCTCGCCGTCGCCCTTGAGCATTTCCACACCGCGTCTCTCATCTTTGACGATCTGCCCTGCATGGACGATGCCACGCATCGCCGTAATGCCCCGTGCGTACACGTGGTCTTCGGGGAGTCCGCCGCAATCCTGTCCGCGCTGGCCCTCATCAATCGGGCCTATGCTCTCACATGGCGCGCCCTCGCTGGCTCTCCCCCATCTGCGCAGCCGCACGTCATGGAATATCTTGAGAAGCGCCTCGGCGTCGAGGGACTCCTCAACGGCCAGAGCCTCGATTTGCATTACGCCACGCTGCCGCACACGCGCGAGACCGCTGAGCGCATCGCGCACGGCAAGACCGTCTCGCTCATCCGCCTCACGCTCGTGCTGCCTGCCATGCTGGCGGGTGCTCCGCGACGCGAGTTGCAGCAGCTTGAGCGCATCGCTGCCTGCTGGGGATTGGCGTACCAGATCGTCGATGATCTGAAGGATGTGCTGCAGAGTATTGAAGAAACGGGCAAATCGGTCGCCCGTGACCTTCTCCTGGACCGCCCCAACATGGCGGCCGCCGTCGGCATCGAAACTGCCGTCGAACGGCTGAACCGCCTGATCCGGGTTGGCGATCGCACGCTGACGCGCCTGCTGCGGACGCGACCCGCACTCGAGTTTCTCGGCAAGCTGCGCGCCGGACTCGAGAATGAGTTGCATCGAGTCACGGACCATGCCTGCGCGATGACCGTGCGAGCAGCGTCATGATCTTTCTCAGGCTGATCCTGACCAACCTGCAGCGTCACCGCATCCGGACCTTCATCAGCATCGCCGGCATTGCCTTCAGCGTCGCCGCCATGCTGACCGTCGTGACCATCCTCCAGGGCGCCATCGGCATGTTCTCCGGAATCCTCTCCAGCGACAGCGAGATCATCGTCTTTGAACGCAACGTCTCGGACCTGTTCTTCAGCAATGTCCCGGAAGATGCTGCTGCAAACATGGCACAGTGGCCCATCGTTGCCCATGCGGACCCGGTCCTCTTTGGCATCGTCTCCAGCGCGGACCACCCCATCATCACCTGCTTTGGCGTCGTGGCAGAGGATGCGCGCATCCGCAAAGCCACGTGGATCGCCGGAGATCGTGGCAACTTCGGGAAACACGACGACGATGTCGTGCTGGGTTCGCGCGCCGCCGACTTTCTCAGCGCAAAGGTGGGTGACACGGTTCCCATCGGGCATGGCGTCTTTCACGTCATCGGCGTGCTAAAAACCGCAAACGGCTTTGAGGAT
>JBAUTX010000474.1:0-3062 GCA_049582405.1 Occallatibacter sp.
CTCGTCTACTACCCCTGGGCCGGCAATTGGATGTACACCGCCCAGCGTTATACCGGTCTCATCGCCATCCTTTACATCGGTCAGCACGTCATGCGCCAGCGCTTCATGGGCATCAGCCTGCCGGAGAATCCCGGCGCTGCATTCGCCAAGGTGCAGCATGAACTCGCCAATCCCTGGATGCTTGCCGTCTACATCATTGCCATGATCGCCATCTGCTGGCACTTCGCCTACGGCATCTGGCTCTTCGCCGCCAAATGGGGCATCACGCCCGGCGAGAAGGCCCGCAAGCGGTTCGGTTACGTCTGTGCCGTCTTCGGCCTCGGCCTTGCCATCTTGGGGCTGGCCGGCATCTGGGCCTTCATCGGTCCCCGCTATCGGAACGCGCCCGACATGGTTCCCCTCTCGCATCTTGTCGCTCCGGTGCAAGCCGGAACGCGGTCTGCCTGATTTCGGCGCATTTGCCTTGAACGGGTCACCGATCGCCGATCCCTGACCCCTGATCTTCTGAAAGGGAAAGCAATCCATGGCAGCACCCAAAATCATCGTGGTCGGCGGAGGACTCGCAGGACTGGCGGCGGTCATCAAGATCGCCGAGGCTGGCGGCTCCGTTGACCTGTTCTCTATCGTGCCCGTAAAGCGCTCTCACTCCGTCTGCGCGCAGGGCGGCATCAACGCCGCAAAGAACCTCAAGGGCGAAGGCGACACCACCGACAAGCACTTCGACGACACCATCTACGGCGGCGACTTCCTCGCCAACCAGACCCCCGTCAAGGCCATGTGCGAGGCCGCGCCCGGCATCATCGACCTACTCGACCGCATGGGCGTGCCCTTCAACCGCACCCCCGAGGGTCTGCTAGACTTCCGCCGCTTCGGCGGCACCCTCTATCACCGCACCGCCTTCGCCGGCGCCACCACCGGCCAGCAGCTCCTCTATGCGCTCGACGAACAGGTCCGCCGCTACGAGGCCGAGGGCAAGGTCACCAAGTACGAGGGCTGGGAGTTCCTTTCCGCCATCCTCGACTCCAAAGGCCAGGCCCGCGGCATCACCGCCCTGGACCTCCGCACCATGGAGCTGCGCGCCTTCCCTGCCGGCGCGGTGATTCTCGCCACCGGCGGCATCGGCGCCATCTTCGGAAAAAGCACCAACTCCGTCGTCTGCACCGGCTCCGCACAGTCTGCCGTCTTCCAGCAGGGCGCTTATTACGCCAACGGCGAATTCATCCAGGTCCACCCCACCGCCATTCCCGGTGAAGACAAGCTCCGCCTCATGTCGGAGTCGGCCCGCGGCGAAGGTGGCCGCGTCTGGGTCCCGCGCAAGCCCGGTGACAACCGCGCCCCGCGCCAGATTCCTGACGCCGAGCGCTTCTACTTCCTCGAGGAGTGGTACCCGAAATACGGCAACCTCGTCCCGCGCGACATCGCCACCCGCGCCATTCACAAGGTGGTCTATGAGAACGGCCTCGGCATCGACGGCCAGCCCATGGTCTACCTGGACCTTACCCACATCGACCGCGCCACGCTCGACCGCAAGCTCGGCGGCATCCTCGAAATCTACGAGAAGTTCGTCGGCGTCGATCCCCACGAAGAGCCCATGAAGATCTTCCCCGGCATGCACTACACCATGGGCGGTCTCTGGGTCGACGTCAACCAGATGACCAACATCCCCGGCCTCTTCGCCGCGGGCGAGTGCGAGTACCAGTACCACGGCGCCAACCGCCTCGGCGCCAACTCCCTCGTCAGTTGCATCTACGGAGGTTTCCGCTCCGGTCCCATTGCTCTCGAATTCGCCAAATCCGCATCCGCGCCCGAGGGCGATGGCGGCCAGGCCGCGGAACTCGCCCGCCAGGCTGAAATCAATGCGAAGCTGATGAAGAACGAAGGCGGCGAGAATCCATTCAAGCTCTGGCGCGAACTCGGCAACACCATGACCGAGCACGCCACCGTCATCCGTTACAACAAGGGCCTGCAGAAGGCAGACGAGAAGATCGTCTCCCTCATCGACCGCTACAAGCGCATCAACCTCAGCGATCGCAGCCAGTGGGCCAACACCAGCTTCGCCTTCGCGCGCCAGCTCAAGAACATGCTCGAGCTCTCGCGCACCGTCGTCCTCGGCGCCATGCTGCGCGACGAGTCCCGCGGCGCGCACTACAAGCCCGACTTCCCCGACCGCAACGACGAGAAGTTCCTTAAGACCACCAAGGCCACCTTTACCGGCGATGTCGTCGGTCCGCGCCTTGAACTCGAAGACGTTGACATCCAGCACATCAAGCCGCGCCCGCGCCGTTACGACGTGGCCAAGTAGCCCAGGGGAGAGACATGGCAAACAAGACCGTGCAACTTGAAATCAAGCGTCAGGCCAGCCCCGACGCACCCGCCGTCTGGGAGAAGTTCGAAATCGAGTGGCGTCCAGGCCTCAACGTGACCAGCGCACTCATGGACATCGCGCTCAACCCCACCACTGCCGACGGCCATGCCACCACGCCCGTCACCTACGACTCCAACTGCCTCGAAGAGATCTGCGGCTCCTGCGCCATGCGCATCAACGGCAAAGCCCGCATGGCCTGCTCCACCCTCATCGAGAACATTGAGCAGCCCGTTCGCATCGAGCCGCTCTCCAAGTT
Source organism: Occallatibacter sp. (assembly GCA_049582405.1). GTDB lineage: Bacteria > Acidobacteriota > Terriglobia > Terriglobales > Acidobacteriaceae > Telmatobacter. The sequence goes on from JBAUTX010000474.1 coordinate 2,622, forward strand.
CCCGCTCGTCCGCGACCTCCAGGTCGACCGCTCCGTCCTCTTCGAGAACCTCAAGGCCGTCAAGGCCTGGGTCCCCGTCGACGGCACCTATGACCTCGGCCCCGGCCCGCGCGTCTTCCCGCAGCAGCAGGAAGTCAGCTATCCCCTCTCCAACTGCATCTCCTGCACCTGCTGCATGGAGGTTTGTCCGCAGTTCACTGAGGAGACAGGCTTTGTCGGCGCCGCCACCATCGCACAGGTCAAGCTCTTCAACAACCACCCCACCGGCATGGTCTTCAAAGAGGAGCGTCTCCGCGCCCTCGCCGGCGATGGCGGCGTGCAGGAGTGCGGCTACGCGCAGAACTGCGTCGAGGTCTGCCCCAAGCAGCTCCCGCTCACCAACGCCATCTCCGACGTCAGCCGCGACGTCCTCATCCAGAAGGCCAAGGACTTCCTGCGCGG